>CAZMXY010000001.1:0-5536 GCA_964570345.1 uncultured Rhodothermales bacterium
GACGAGCGGGGTGACGGCCAATAGAAATAGGAACGGCGTTCGCATGGCGGCTCAGTGATCCTCCACGTTTTCTCTGGCGCGGGGCCGGAGCCCCGTGTAATCGTACATGAAGAGGATGACGTCCCATATCTCCTCTTCCGACAGGTAGGCCTCCCACGCCGGCATGGCGGACGACCACGGAGTCGATTCAGCGGGAAGTCCGGGCCCTCCTTTCGCTATCCGCCAGAAGAGGTAGGCTTCCTGGAGTATTCCGATCGTGTTCGCGTCCTGGAGATTGGCAGGAAGGGGATCAAATCCGTGTGCAAAGATGCCCTCTCCGGCGAGATCGTCGCCGTGGCAGAAGACGCAGTTCTCGTAGTAGACCCGCCTTCCGTTCTCGACGTGTGCGGAGAAAAGCTCGGTATTCTGCACTTCCAAGATGCGGTGCGGATTGTCGTCCCGGATGAGATCGATCGTTCGACCTTTGAAGTTGATCGTCGGAGGAGGCGCAGGATGGATCGTACGTCCTGCTCCGGGAGGCGACGGCTCCCTGTTGACGTCCACGTACACCTGCAGCGCGATTAGGCACGGAACGAGGATGACGACGATCAGGAGTGGGATTTTGTACCGGTCTTCCGTGATGAAGCGGCTTAATTTTTCTCGGACGGTGGCGAAGTGCCTCGAATCGGCCGACATGTAGGCGAGCAGTGCGAGAGTCACGATCGCCATGAACATATTCAGAATGGACGTGGGTAGCGGCGGTTCGATCCCCCACTTGAATACGACGAACATGGCGAGCCACCACGCGGCGAGCCAGGCCAGGACGTTCATTCGAGGCACGAAATGCAGGGCCGCGAGCACGGCGAAGGTGCCGATGATGACGAGTGCGTTCATGATCCACCCTCCTTCGACGCCAGGAAGTCGACGAGCGTCTTGAGCTGCTGCGAGGATATTTTGCCGTAGAACCCGGTCGCATTGAGCTGTGCGGCCATGACGCCGGGAACGTAGCCCTCGGCCACGGTGGCATCGGGTTCCATGACGGCCTCGTAGATCTCCGCTTTTGAGAGGCGGCTTCCGACGTCGAACAGACTAGGTCCGACCAGGGGCGTCGCGTCAGCGAGGCTGTGGCACGTACCGCAGAGATACGCTTGGAAGATCTCCTCACCGCTCATGTCGGTGGCGGCGGCCGATCCGTCGTCGCGTGCCGGTCTCGACGCCGCCATATCGACCGCGGAAGAGACGCTGCCGGCATTCTCCTCGGATTGCCACCGGAGCTCGGTATCGAGTGTTACGGTCGGCGTGCCGCCCAGGCTTTGCAAATACGCGATGACGGCGAGGATTTCTCGGTCGTCGAGATCGATCGGAGGCTGGTGGATGGCCGGCATGCCCGGGAGGAAGCCCGCGACGACGAACACGTTCGGCTCGTAAAGTGACTCAGCCAGGTATTCGACGTCGTCCATGCCCTCCCTTCGGTCGCCCGCGACGGCTCCGATGTTGGCGAGATCCGGGAAGCGTCCTCCGGTTTCCCCGGACATCGTATGGCAAGCGAGACAGGTTCCCTTTCCCGCGACGAGCTGCTCGCCGGCCGCAACGAGCTCCTCGGTCGTCATGTCCGCGCTCAGCTCGGCGTCCTCGGGCGGATGCGTTTCTCTTTGAGGCACCATCTGACCCACGTAGCTGTAGAACGCCGCGACGAGAATGGTAAAGGCGAATATTTTGAGCGCGTTCGTCATGCGGGCACCTCTTTCGCGGCCGGCTCATGTCTCTTTCCTGCGAGGCTGGAAAGCCAGAAAACGATGGCGATGAAGGCGAAGAAGATCAGAACCGTGACGGATACGACGTTGGCGGCATAACCGAGCGTAGGAGTGAAAGCATCCGGCGACGTGTCGCGCATCACGCCGTAGACGTGCCAGTGCTGGCGAATGCCGGAGCGAACGTATCCCATCAGGCCCATCGTCCACGCAAACGTGATCGCGATGAAGAAAAGCGTGTACTGGGCGCGTGCGGGGATCTTGCCCCATTCGATCGGGCCGAGGATCTTCGCGTTTTTGAACATGAAGACGTCGATGATCGTGATGGAGATCATCGCGAAGAGCACCGAGACGACCTGCGGAACGGATAACCCGATGCGAATGGCGGCTTCGACGAAGTAGCCGTAGACGCCGAGGAAGATGACGATGCCGACGACGATCGAGAAGATCGCGAACTGGATGACGTTGCCGACTCTGGCCCACGATACGGTCGCCTCCTTGTTCGCTCGCCGATAGAACAGGAAACTTAGATACGTCGTGAGAATGAGGATGTTGACAGCGGTGTTTTTGGCCGACATTACGCCCAGAACGCCGAGAACGGGATGGTGTGCACCGCCCATCGCGCGGGCCTCTTCGACCGACGCGACGAGCGAGTGTGGCGTCGCCCAGACGATGAAGCATATCGTGATGGCTCCGAGCAGATACTTGATGAATTTTCGATACCGCTCGGCCCCGTGGATACGCTCCATGCTCAGCCAGAGGTAGTAGTTCGCGGCGAGGAAGAGGTTACCGATCAGCACGGCCTGAATGATGAACAGCCACGAGAACGTCCCGCCCATCAGGGCGATGCCGAGACTCTGCGAGAAGGCATAGATCTCGCGACCCAAATAGTACCCGGCGAACGGGAGCGGAAGCAGGGCGGCGATGGCGATGAAATTGCCGACGTAGCCCATCCAGTCATAATGGGCGCGCTCCTCCGGCGTCCTGGCGCCGAGGAACTTGAAGGCGCCGTAGGCTGCGGCGATCGATCCGCCGAAACAGATGTTGGCGATGAGCCGGTGGATGTTGATCGGCATCCACGTGAAGTTGTTGATCGCACCCCACAAGCTGACCAGCTCGCCTGAAGTGTCGATGCCCGCGGGAGAATTCATGAACGTCAGCCAGGCGTCGGCGATGAAGATGATGGCGATGCCGACGACGTTGAGTCCCAGGCCGAGCAGAAGATGAACGACCTTGTTGATCTTGCCCCAACCGTAATAGTAGCTGTAGAGAAAGGCCGCCTCGAGAAAGAAGACGCCCGCATAGAGCATGAACGTCCAAGAGAATATGGAGACCAGGTACTCCATCAGCCTCGGATACAGAATAAAAAGAAAGAACGTCAGGAGCGCTCCGAGGGAGGCGGTGAAGGAGAAGGAGACCGAGAGGAGGCGGGTAAATTCGTACGCGAGGTCATCGTATCGCTGGTCGCCGCTGCGGTAGCCGATGTATTCGATGATGATGGCGAACATGGGCACCGCGAGCACGAACGCGGCGAACATGAGGTGTAGTTGGGCGACGACCCACACAGCGACTCTACTCCCGACGACGGGAAACGTACGGTAGTCGCTCTCGTCGCCGGCTTGCTGGAAGGCGCCTGCAATGGCTTCGGGCACCGCCCCAATTAAATTCCAGCCGATGAACAGAAGAACGAGCGAACAGCACAGTAGGGCGAATGCCCTGCGCGGCGTCAAACGGGTGGAGAATGTCATACGGTGTCCTGCCTTAGGACGGATGGTACCAACAGGTCGGTACGCCACGACCTTCGTCCCAAACTTCCGGTCTAGAAAACGGGCTTCCACATCACCGCGTGGGAAAGACGAACTTCCGTCAGAGGCCCGGCAAATTTCGCGTAAAGAATAACGAACGCGCCGCGAGAGTGCAAAGTGCATTTGACGGCGTTTCCGCCCTTTTGATGTCGGCCGTGACGCGCCGTAAACGACGGGCGGTCGCTTCCTGAAGGATGTAAACCGCGTCGGAAGCGCCGCTCAGCGTCTGAGCCGGCGCAGCGGGGAAGAGAGAAGGCGAGGCGGGGCGAGCCTCGATTGCCGTTAATTGCGGCGGCGCCACAATTCGTCGATCCAGTCGACCGGTGGGCCGGTCGAAAGGCCGCGCGAATAGGCGTAACGGCACCCGATTCGATCGAGCTCTCGACGTTGACCTGCTTTGATCTCGCGGGCGTCGACTGCGACGACCGTATCGAACGATCGCAGCGGACGTGAGAATCGGATCGGGATCTCCCGTGCGGTTTCAGCCTTCTCGGGAACGTAGAGTCTGTAGGCGGTCGCGACGAGCCACGTCAGCATGCAGAATGCCACGGGTACGGTCATCAGGATGATGATGAGAGAGGTGACCTCCACGACGTTTCTCGTTGCGTCAGCCTTCCATCGTCGAGTTCCGACAAGAAAATGTATAGGCGTCTCCGTATAGGAGTTCCGGGACTCGGCACGTAAATCGGGATACGCCGTACGCCTTTACGCGGTCGGTACAAGTTCTTTACTGCGGAACCGATTCCCCGCCGTCTTCCGGCGCGTCGGGCGCCGCCGTGTCGGCGTCCGCGTCATTGTCTTCCATCGGCTCCGAGCCGGTCCCGTTTTCGGATGCGTCTGTGTCAGGCGCCGGGTCCGGGGCGCCGGACCTGCTCTCGAGGTCGGATGCCTGCTCACGCAGCGTGGACTCGAGACGTTCGACGTCGGAGATTCTCTCTGATCCTACGTTGCCGAGGTCACCACGAAAAGCGGTGTCTAAGAGCGTGAAGATGAGGAAGACTCCAACGAAGACGAGGCCCAACATGACGACGAGCGTGTTCACCTTGTTGTCGTACTTCAGCGCCATGAAGAACGTTGCGACGAGCACGGCCTTCGAGGCCGCGATGGCGATCGCGAGGGGGACGTTCAGTGCGCCAAGCTCCACGTATTCGGCGGTCAGCCCTGTTACTAACGTAAGCATCACCAGCACTCCGAAGACTTTGTAGAGCGTCTTCTTGGGGATAACGTGGTGACCGTGCTGAGAAGACATCGAATTGAAAATCAGAGTATGGAAGTCGAAAAGTAGTGTGCGGATTGAGCGTTCGGCGCAGCCCCGAACTAGGCCGGCCGACCGTCCGGTCGCTATATCAAATACATTAGCGGGAAGAGGAATATCCAGATGATGTCGACGATGTGCCAGTAGAGACCGCACAACTCGACCGGAGTATAGTACTCGCTGTCGAAGTCACCTCGCTTCGCGCGAATGGCCAGCCACGACAGGAGCCCCATGCCTATCAACACGTGGACGCCATGAATTCCGGTCATCACGAAATAAATGCTGAAAAAAAGCGGCACGTACGGCATCGCCATCTCCTCATAGCCGTACAAGCCACCCGGGAAAATGCCGAGATGGAATTTGTGCGCGTATTCGAAGTACTTGACCACCATGAATACGCCGGCCAGGAGCACGGTAAACACCAGGTTTCTCACCAACCCTTTGCGATCGTCGGTCTGCGCGGCGTGGATCGACAGCGCCACGGTGAGCGACGACGAGAGCAGCACGAGGGTATTCAAGCCGCCCAGCCAGGGATTAAGCTCCGTACTCGCCTCAGCGAACACTTCGGGATGCCAGACGCGATAGACGGTATATGCCACGAACATACCGCTGAAAAGCAGGATCTCCGTGACCAAGAAGAGCCACATCCCCAGCTTCGCGGCATCGAACTGCTGCTCGGACGATACGAAGTAGTGTTTTAAATGAGGCGGATGCGCCCTCTCTTGCGTTTCCTGCGCCGCGGCCGA
>CAZMXY010000001.1:5636-66755 GCA_964570345.1 uncultured Rhodothermales bacterium
GCCAGATAGTAGTCGTAGGGGCCGCGCGTCACCAGGGGGGTGCGATGGAAGTTGTGCGGATCCGGCCTTGGGCCCGTGTGCGTCCACTCAAGCGTCGCCGCCCCCCAGGGATTGGCCGAGGCCTTCTTGCCCTTGAAGAGCGACCAGATCAAATACACGGCTACCATGAAGAGCCCAATGCCCAATAACCACGACCCGTACGTCGAGAGTTGATGCCAGATCGTGTACTCCGGTTGGTAGTCGTAGTAGCGGCGCGGCATTCCCTTCGCTCCCATGATGAGCTGGGGGAAAAAGGTCAAATTGAATCCGAGAAAGACGAGCACGGCCGCAATGCGACCCGACTTCTCGCTGTACAACCGGCCCGTGATTTTGGGCCACCAGTAGTGCAGAGCGCCGAGCGCGGCGATCACCGTGCCGCCCATCATCACGTAATGGAAGTGCCCGACTACGTAGTACGTGTCGTGCAGGTGGATGTCGACGGCGAGTACGCCCACCATGATGCCCGTGACGCCGCCGATGGTGAAAAGGAAAAGAAACGACAGCGCATACAACATCGGCGTCTTTAACCACACCGATCCCTTGTACATCGTCGCCACCCAGTTAAACACCTTGATTCCTGACGGAATTCCGATCAGGTACGTGATCAACGAGAACATGACAGACGAAATCGCCGACTGTCCGGACACGAACATGTGATGGCCCCAGACGAGAAATCCGAGCATTGCGATGGCGACGGACGACAGCGCGATCGCGGTGTAGCCGTAAATCCGCTGCCGGGAAAACGTCGCGATCAACTCCGATATGACACCGAAGGCCGGCAGAATCATGATGTAGACGGCCGGATGCGAGTAGAACCAGAAGAAGTGCTGAAACAGGATCGGATCGCCCCCGAGCGCCGGATCGAAAATGCCGATCTGCAGGACGACCTCGAGAAAGAGGAGAAGGACGGTTATGCCCAGAACGGGCGTGGCCAGCACCTGAACGATGCTCGTCGCGTACAGGCTCCAGACGAAAAGTGGAAGCCGGTTCCAGGTCAGGCCGGGCGCCCGCATCTTGTGGATCGTCACGATGAAATTGATGCCCGTGAAGATCGACGCGAACCCCGCGATAAAGACGGCCATCGTAAGAAAGAGAACGGAATTGCCGACCGTCTTCGAGTACGGCGTGTAAAACGTCCAACCGGTGTCGACGTTGCCGGCCAGCATGGCGATCAGGATGAGAACGGCGCCGGTAAGGTAGAGGTAATAGCTCGCGAGGTTGAGACGGGGGAAGGCGACGTCCTTGGCACCCAGATGGATTGGCAGAATGAAGTTGCCGAAGAACGCCGGGATCGACGGCACCAGGAACCCGAATACCATCACGATGCCGTGCAGCGAAAACAGCTGATTGTACGTGTCGGCCGTCATGACGGTCTCGCCGGGTGTCAGCAGCTCGAGCCGAACCAAGAGGGCGAAGATACCGCCCAGGAGAAACGTGACGGCGAGCGTGATGCCGTACAGGATGCCGATCCGCTTGTGATCGACGGATGAGAGCCACGACCAGAGCCCTTTCTCGTGCGTGATGTAATCGCCGTGATCGTGATGTCCGCCGTGGGTCGCCGCCGCGGCATGCGTCGTCTGCTCGTCCGCCATGATCTATGTGTTCGATGTTTGCCGAAATGCCGTGCTGGCGCACGGGAGGCCGGCCAATTATTGCTGAGACGACTGCTGCTTGATGAATTCGATGAGGGCGTTGACCTGGCGCTCATTCAGGTTCCCGTACGCCGCAGGCATTACGTTCTGATAGCCCGCTACGATTTTCGCGCCCGGATCCAGGATGGACTCTCGCAAATAATCGTCATCCACCTCCACCGTACTGCCGTCGGCGAGCTGTTCCGTCGTACCGAAAAGTCCTTGCAGCGACGGCCCGATGCCGGGAGTGCCGTCCAGGCTGTGGCACTGGTGGCACATCTGCTGCTCAAAAAGCAGTGCGCCGTACTCAGGCAGCGGCATGTCTTCGTCGACGCCGGCGCTTTCGAGCCAGGCGTTGAAGTCGCTTTGCGACTCGACGACGACGGTCGACAGCATGGCCGAATGGGCGTTCCCGCAATATTCGCTGCAGTACACGGTGAACTCACCTCGTTTCGTCGCCTCGAACCAGACCGAGGTGTAGCGATCCGGCAAAACGTCCTGCTTTACGCGAAAGACCGGTACGAAAAGGCTGTGGAGGACGTCCGTACTGCTCATGAGAAGCCGCACCGGCCGGTTTTCGGGGACGTGGAACTCGCCCGTGGAAATCGTGCCGTTTGGATATTCGAAATCCCACTTCCACTGCGACGCGGTGACCCGAATCTCGTAGGATTCGGGGGGTGCGATGCCCTGCTTCACGAAAAGCTTGAATCCCCAATTGAAGACGATGAGCACGAGAATCGTCGGAACGACGATCCAGGAGATTTCAATGAACTTGCTGGGCTCGACCGGGGCCGGGACGTCACCGGCGCCTCGGCGTCGATACCGGATGACCAGATAAACCATGGCTCCGACGACACCGAAGAAGAGGATCGCGCTCGCCCAGGTGACGAAATAAAACAGGCTGTCCACCTCGGCCGCCATGCTTGACGCGCCTTCGGGCAGCCACAGGGTTCCTCTGTCGTTCATGTCGTCGTTTCGTTCAAATTATGCGCGTCGCCGCGCGTGATCGAATCGCGCTTCGTCGACGTCTTATCCGATCAGTCAGGCCGACGCCGCTCGGCGGGACCGTATCGATTCTATCCTCCAGTACGCCGCCAGAATCGAAAAAAGCACGATCATAGTGAGCAGGCCGCCTAACTTCATCAAATTCATGGCATGCGGGACGTACGAGTTCTTGGCGGAGTCGTACTGAAAACAGTACAGGATCACCTGATCCAGGGTCGACCCAACGTGGCCCTCGGAGGCTTCCACGAGCGCAGATCGGACGTCCCCGGGATCGTACTCAACGCCGTAAAGATACCGCGACACTTTGCCCTCGCCGCTCAGAAACGTCAAGACGGTGGGATGGGCGAAATCCTGTTGGTCTTCCACCCACTCGTAGCGGAAGCCGACGGCGTCGGTCAACACGGCGATCGCATCTCGGGTGCCGGTTAAAAAATGCCAGCCTTCGGCAGCATCCGATTTGCCCAGCCTGTGCAGCGCGCGACGCTTGGCCTCCGCTGCCGCGGCCGGGCCTTCGGCGGCACTGAAGCTTATGGTCAGGACTTCAAACTCTCGTCCCGGTATCCACGTCATTCGGGCCATCGCCCGTATCAGTCCGTCGACCACCAGGTTGCAGAGCATCGGACAGTCGTGGTACACGAAATTCAGCAATACGGGACGCTTCCCGTCGAAAAAACGTCCCAGCCGCACGTCCCTACCCGTCTCATCTCGAAAAATGACGTCGGCAGGGACCGATTCCCCTAACTTTTCGTCAAGTCCGACACGCTGAAGTTCTTCCGGCGTCTGCCCGGTGCGCTGCGCGTGAACGTCTGCGCATCGTAACACCGCCGACACGAGGACGACGAAACAGAGTACGGCACGAACGAGGTGCGTGACGGCTCGCGCCGGATCGACGACACTCCGTTCGACGGCATGCTCGACCACATGCATCGGATGGTCGTATCGTCGAGCGCACGCCGTCCCTGGGAACCGGTACTCTCTTCGGCTGACGCGCTTCATGCTCCTTCTACTCAGGGCCCTTGGTCGGCGGCGACTTCTAATCTAGGGGCAGCAAGGGGAGTTCCGTCGAATAGGTCTCACCATCTTGATCCCGATAGGCCTCGTTCGCCATCAGGTCCATCGCGCGCTCTATCGGAATCCGATATCGATCGGGCCGGCCCGCCACCACGGCATATTCAGAAAGCTTCCGCCTGGTCTCGAACCGATTCTCGCGAAGCTCGGGATACCCGCTGATGCCCACGGCGGCGTTGCGCGTGTTCTGGGCCGTAATGTTGAAGTATTGAAACAGGGCGACAATCGAAAGGGCGATAGCGGCCGCGATCGCGAGCGTCAATCCGAGAATTTGACTGGCTTCTACCCCTTCGTGCTCGACCCCGAGAGCTTCTTCTTCCTCTTCGTACTTTTCGTCGCCGGTTACCTCCGCTGCCGCCTCTGCGGCCGCTCCCTTCACGAGACGCTCAGCCGGGCCGAATTCTTCCTCCTGATCGGGCGACTCGATATGACTCGCGTGGTCGGTGGCGGTGCCGCTGATAAAACTCTCGACGTTGTCTTCGCCGTGCAGCGTCCCATCCTCACCCCGGGCCAGTGCGCGCCAGAAATACGTTCTCTCGTCCGATGGGAAGACGTCTCTTACTTCCAGTCGCGTCTCCCCGCCGGTCGCCTTGTCGAGGATGGTCTCGTCGAAAGACGCGTCGAGAGCGACTTGTACGCGATAATCCCGTGCCCCTTCGGCCGGGTTCCACGAGAACGTAACGTGCGACCCGTCAACGACCGCCTCTTCGCGTGGCTCGATCAGCACCGGCACGAGGGACCGCTCCGTTGACTCGTTCTTTTTCTTTGACATAGGGGGGCCTGAATCATGCACCTGTTTTACGAACGCCGGACCGGTCCATCGGATCAAAGCCTGGAGTGAAACCGGAATGAATATGCCGTTCGGCTTCGTGACCGGACGACACGGCCGTCGAATTCGTCGTCAGGTCGCGGTGCGCATACCGATCGCCGCCGTTTCAGGTGTTTTCGAAGCGGAGCGATTTTCGCAGATACGGCGAATTAGCCGGCACTACACTGTGCCGCCCCAACCTGTACGTACAGCCCGCGATGAAGACACCTGCGAGACCGATCCAACACGTGAGATCGAGGAACCGAATGCCCGGGTCTTCGGGATGAAGTACGGGCATCGCGAGCCATCGCATGTCGAACCACTGCATTACTAGCAGCCAGACGGCCAAGACGACCATCAGCGGCTTGCTTCGCTTTACGGCTCGCGGCAGCAAAATGATGAACGGAATGATGAAATGGCAAATCAGCAGGATGGCGCTGTGTACCTCCCAACCATGTTCGAGTCGATGCCGGTACCAGATCGTCTCCTCCGGAATGTTTCCATACCAGATCAGCATATACTGGCTGAATGCGATGTAAGCCCAGAAGACCACGAAGCCGAACATGTACTTTCCGAGATCCTGATAGTGCTCGGCCGTGATCACGGCGTGGAGTGGCCTCGAGATCTTTTGCAGCGTGATCGCGAGGAGGGCGATGAAAGCATGAATGGACATGAATGCTCCCGCGAAAATATAGACGCCGAAAATCGTAGAGAACCAGTGCGGATCGAGCGACATCAGCAGGTCGTAACTCGCGAATGCCGTCGTGACGGCGACCAACACCAATCCCCACGCACTGACTCGGCGCTGTCGTGCCGGAATTCCCGGGTCAGGACGATGATCCTGCTCCAGTGAGAGCCGATACAGCTTGTAGCCCACGACACTCCAGGCGAGAAAGTAGAGGGCAAGCCGGATCAGGTAGAAGGGGACGTTGAGGTACGCCTTCTTGCCGGCGAGTACCGGATCGTTCGCGACGACGTCCTCGTGCGTCCAGTGGTAGAGATCATGCATCCCGAATAGAATCGGAATGCTGAGCACGGCGAGAAGCGGGAAGCTCCAGAGGAGCGATTCGGAGAGACGAAGCACGACTACGCTCCAGCGCGCTTTCGTCAGGTGCTGGATGAGCACGAAAAACAGGGCACCCAGGGCCAAGGTGAGGCAGAAGACCCAGCCTACGAGGTAGGAAAAGTAGAACTGGTGCGCATCGGTAGCCCATCCGACGAAACTGATTACCAGTCCGACGCCCCCGACGAGCAGGGGAACACCCCAAATGCGCCAGTCTCGAAGCGGTCGATACGCTTCCGGCACGCCGTCGGCGGTCGCGCGAAACGGGTCCAGAAGTCGTCGTCCGACGCTGCTTTTTTCTAAGGTCGCCATCTATTCGTTCCCCTCGGTTGCCGTAGTGTCGGCGCCGTCCTCCGAGCTCGCTCCGGTGTTCGAATCCGGCTGTTCGTCGACGCCCTCCGCGGCGTCCACCTCGTCAGTTGACGCCGGCGCCGTAGAACGCACGTCCGCTCGAATACCGGGCGGGACGTCCTCCGGACTGGCGTACTGGCTCCTCTGCAGGGCGCGGACGTAGGCTACGATGGCCCATCGATCGGCCGGTGATACCTGGTGGCGATAAGACGGCATCGTTCGCACTCCATTCGCGATCGTATCGTAGAGATAGCCGTCTGCCACCTCTCGAAGACGATCGCTGTGGTACGTCGGTGCGGGCGTATATCCGTAGCCACCGGTCGTAATGAGACCCTCGCCGTCGCCCACGCCTCCGTGGCACGGTGCGCAAAAAATGTCGTAGCGACTCTGTCCGCGAGACAGAAGCTCGCGTGTCGTCGGCAAGGGAAGGCGATCGACGAAGGCGCCGGCTTGAGTCCGACCTTCATAAAAAACGACGTCGTCTCTCAACATGCCCCGCGCGATCGTGCCGGGGACGGGCATCCGCATGGAGCGATTGTCTTCGAAGAAGGGATTGGCCTCCTGCGGATCGAAGCGCTCCTGAAAATCCATATTAAGATTCGGATGGATGGGCGGCTTGTCGGATTCCATTCCACGGCACGAAGCCAGGATGAATGCCGTCAGCAATATGAATGTTGTCGCTTTGTTCATTGTAAAGCGTACGGGATTCCAGGTGACCGGCGTCGGCGCACGACGAGTCTGTCGTTAGTGGTCAGGTTCGGGTTCGGTTATGATTTCGAGATTGAAGCCACCCAGGTCTTCGAGCAACTTCGCCACGTCGTCCTCGAGAAACATACGGTCGCTCGCCGCGACGTGCAGGAAGAAGGCATCGTCCGTCGCCCGTTCGAAGTTGTGTGAGTAGAAGAGTGGGTTGTGCGGTCGTGGAAGGCCGTTCAGTGCCAGCATGCCGATCACGGCGCCGAAGGCCGCGAACAGCACGGTCAGCTCGAAAATGATCGGAATCGACGGCTCGACGGCGAAGAACGGCTTGCCGCTGATGTTTAGCGGGTAGTCGACTTCGGCCGTCCACCATTGAAGCCAATACGCGAGGGCGAAGCCGGTTATTCCGCCGCAGAGCGTGAAGAACCCGACCTTCGAATTGCCCATCCCCATAGCCCGGTCCATCCCATGGATGGGAAAAGGCGAGTGGGTGTCAAAGTGTCGATATCCGGCCTTCCGAACCTGCTCCGCCGCGTGGACGAGCGCTCCCGGATCGGCGAATTCGGCGATGATCCCGTAAACGGGCTCACTCGCGTAGATCCCCATCGACGCCTTGATCTCATCGATTAACTGTTTCATGGCGCGAAATCGTTCAAATCAGGCCGGTGCTCAACGTCTCTTCGATAGGTCCTAATCCGTGTCTTCCGACGGCTGCACGTACGGTACGTCATATTCATGCTCGTGGTCACTGTGGTAGTGCGGATCCGCCTCCGGCACCACTCCTTTGACCTCGGCGATCGCGACCATAGGCACGAATCGTAAGAACAGCAGGAACAGCGTCAGGAATAGTCCGAAAGACCCGACGAGGGTTAGAACGTCGACCCACGTCGGCGTAAAATATCCCCAGCTCGAAGGCAGATAGTCGCGATGGAGCGACGTGACCGTGATCACGAATCGCTCGAACCACATCCCGATGTTCACGAAAATCGAGATGACGAACATAAGCGGTACGTTTCTGCGGAGACGCTTGAACCAGAAAACCTGGGGGGCGATGAGGTTACAGGACATCATAATCCAGTACGCCCATGCGTAGGGTCCCGTAGCACGGTTGATAAAGGCGTATTGCTCATATTCGACTTGAGAATACCACGCCATGAAGAATTCGGTGACGTACGCGAATCCAACCATCGTTCCCGTGAGGAGAATCACGATGTTCATCTTCTCCAGGTGATTCAGCGTGATCAGGTCCTCTATGCCGTAGACCTTTCTCGCGATGACGAGCAGCGTGACGACCATCGCGAACCCGGAGAAGATCGCGCCGGCGACGAAGTAAGGCGGGAAGATCGTCGTGTGCCATCCGGGCACGACCGATACGGCGAAGTCGAAGGACACGACCGAGTGCACCGAGAGCACGAGGGGCGTGGCGAGGCCGGCGAGAAGGAGATACGATTTTTCATAGTTGCGCCAGTGCCGGTTCGCGCCTGTCCAACCGAGGGCGAAGAAGCCGAGCACGCGTCGGCGCCATAGTGACCTGGCCCGGTCGCGAAGCGTAGCGAGGTCCGGGACGAGCCCTACGTACCAGAAGAGAAGTGAGACGATGAAATAACTCGAGACCGCGAACACGTCCCACAATAACGGGCTCTTGAACTGCGGCCACATCTCCATCTGGTTGGGTATCGGCAGGGTCCAGTAGATGACCCAGATCCGTCCCACGTGGATCGTTGGGAACAGCAGCGCACAGATGACGGCGAACAGCGTCATGGCCTCCGCCGCCCGGTTGATCGAGGTACGCCAGCGTTGTCTAAAGAGAAAGAGTATGGCGGAAATCAGCGTCCCCGCGTGGCCGATACCGACCCAGAATACGAAGTCGACGATAGGCCAGCCCCACCCCACGGGCACGTTATTGCCCCACACGCCGACGCCGTTCCATACCTGATAGGCAATCATGACGAGAAGATTGAGCAGCATCAGGTTGGCGATGCCGAACGCGACGTACCACACCATCGGCGGCTTCTTCTCGGCATGCCGAGCCACGAGCTCCGTAATCTCATGGAAGCTGAGATTACCCGTTATCAGCGGCGGATCGGTAAAATGGCCGTCGCCGGCATGACGGGGGGCTATTTCGCTTTTTGTGTCAGCCACTTGTCGTCTGGAGTGTCATGGTAGTTCCTCCCGCCGCAGTCGATGGTTGGAGATCGGATCGCAAGGTCTCGCGTCTACGTCTCGTCGTCCAGGACGAACCCTCATCTCGTCGAGAGACTACGCCGTCAATTCCGTGTTCGGGTTCGTCACGCGGGCGAGATACGAAGTTCGCGGTTTCACGTTGAGCTCGGCCAGCATCTCGTAACGGCGCGAATTCCGCTTCTCGCGGACGACGAGGCTGTTCGGGTCGTTTATGTCACCAAAGGTGATGGCCTTCGCCGGACACACCTGTTGGCAGGCCGTCAGCACCTCCCCGTCTTCCAGGTTTCGCTCCTCGATCTTCGCAGCGCGCTGTTTCTCACGCACCCGCTGAATGCAGTACGAGCACTTCTCCATCACGCCGCGAAAACGAACCGTGACGTTGGGATTCTGCGCCATCTGAACGGTCGTGGGGATCGTCCGCGACCAGTTGAAGAAGTTAAAGCGACGTACCTTGTACGGACAGTTGTTCGAGCAGTATCGCGTGCCGATGCAGCGATTATAGATCATCTGATTCGTGCCGTCGGACGAATGGATCGTCGCCGCAACCGGGCAGACCGACTCGCACGGTGCATTCTCGCAGTGCATGCACGGTATGGGCTGGACGACCATTCGCGCATTCTCCACGTCGTCCTCATCGCTCACGAAATAGCGGTCCACGCGCAGCCAGTGCATCTCCCGGCCACGGCTGACCTCGTCCTTCCCGACCATTTGCACGTTGTTCTCGCTATTGCACGCCACGATGCAGGCGCTGCAGCCGGTGCACGTGTTCAGATCGATGACCATCCCCCACTGATTTACGTGATGGAGGCTGCTCTGAAAAGCAGGCTGCTCGGCGGGGTGCTTTTCGTGCCATAACTCGGGGAATTGGGTCCAGGGCTCGGCTCCCGGCAGCGGCGGCACAGCGGATTCGGCGAAGTCCGGACGGCGTCGATACTCGTCGAGCGTGGCCTGCCGGAAAAGGGGTCGCCCTTCGAGGCTTCCATGCTCCTGGGTCGTGACGATCTTGTACTTCTCACCGGTCTTGCGGACCTCAACGCCGGCGATCACGCGCTCCATCGAAGCCGAACGAATCGGACCTACGTTTTTCCCGACGCCGTTGGCCAGTGGGCCGTCCGCGTACACGTCCGAATAGTGATCGAGATCGAAAAAGCGGGCCTCTCGCGACGGTCGCGTCGTCGTGAGGTCCCGGCCGTAGCCGAAGGTGACGTTTATGGACCCGTTCGGCAGGCCGGGCTGTATCCAGACGGGCAATTCGACGCTCCGGCCGTCAACGTTGAGCTCGACGACGTCGACGACGTAGTAGCCCTTCGTGTATTCCTGAGCGACCTCGAGTCGTTCGGCCGTCGCCGGACTCATGAGCGCCACGTTGTCCCACACGATTTTCGTCGTGGGTTCCGGAAGCTCCTGCATCCATGCATTGTTGGAGTACGTCCCGTCCAGTACGGTCGAACCGAGCCGGAAGGTTAGTTCAATCGCATCGCCTGAGGCCGGCTGAAGTCGTCCGGAAAAGCCGGCGCCGGAAGAGATTGACGCGCTCGCGTAGCCGCTGTCCGTCAGCAGCCCGTCGTGGAGGGCACGTTCCCAGCCCTCCTCGAAGTTTCCGCTGACGTAGTCGCGCCATTGCTCGCGAACGAGGTCGTAGCCGGACACGTCCGTTCCGTTGACGAGGGCATTGAGCACTTCGAGCTCGGACTTCGTGTCGTAGAGAGGAGCGATGAGGGGCTGGATGATCGAAAGCGTGCCGTCGGATGCTCGACCGTCACCCCAGGCCTCGAGGTAATGAGAACGAGGTACGTGCCACCGGCACACTCGTCCCGTTTCGTCGAGATGCGACCCTACGTGGATGGACTGGTCGACGCGCCGTAGGGCCTCGCCAAAATCCAGCTCGGCGGGAGCGTCGTACACGGGATTTACCCCGATCGTCACGACGGCATTCACGATGCCCGATCGCATGTCCGCGACAAGCTCCTCGAGCTGAGGGCCCAACGGCGTTTCGGTGTCTTCTTCTTCCAGATTCAAGTACTCGACCGTGCTGCCGATCGCGCCGATCGCGGCGTTGATCGACGCGGCAAGCGCATGCACCGCCGGCGGCTGCGTCTCGCCTGCCACGACGACGCCGTTCTGTCCGGCCCGGACGAGATCGCGACCAGCGGCGGCGACGAACGGATGGTTCTGAAGATGGCTCGACGGTTGCCCTCCCAGTCCCAGATGCGCGGCGAGAGCCGTCGCGAGAGCGGGAATTTCTCCGGCACGTAAACGAAGCCGGTTGTCGGCCATGCCTCCGGTCAGTGAGAACGTGCTCTCCGCGACGTAAAGGCGGCTGATCTCGTCATCCGGTGAGCTGACGCGCCGACCGGTGGCGAATTCCGCCGTGTGGTGAACGAAATTAGCTTCCGTCGGGCCGAGCAAGTCCGCGTCGAGACTTATGATGACGTCCGCATTCGAAAAGCGGTACAGTGGACGCACGGGGCCGCCGGCGAGCGCTTGAAGACCAAGCCGCTCGGCATCGTCGCCTTCCGGCCGATACGTAATCCACGTGGAATCAGGGTACGTTTCCGACAGGCGGCGGCGCAGTGCGTTGATCGTCGGCGAGGACGTCGGCTCGGAGAGCACGACGACGCGATGGTCAGCCGCCGCGGCAATGAATCGCCGCGCTAAGGTCAGGAAATCCTGCCATGACGCTCCCGATCCGTCGCGAAGAAGGCGGTGGGAGCGGTCGGGATCGTACAGGTTCAAGACGGATGCCTGCTCGAACAGGCCCGTCGCCCCCCGACTCATGGGATGCTGGGGGTTGCCTTCGATCTTGGTCGGGCGTCCTTCATGGCTTTCGACGAGCACGGGACGTAGCACGCCGCGGAACGGCATCCCCGTAGCGTAAAATAGCGGAATTCCGGGGATGATCTCTTCCGGCTGCCTGGTGTACGGAAGAGTTTTCTCGACGGGTCGGCGGCAAGCGGCAAGACCGGCCATCGCCATCGAGGCGCCCATGATCTGCAGGAATTGACGTCGCGTGGCCCCGCTCGGCCGCTCGTTCGCGCCAGGCATCATCTCCTCGCCCATCACGGCCTCGAGCTCCGGATGGTGCCGGAGCTGCGCGAGGCTTCTCCAGTACCGCTCGCGAGGCTTTTCGAGGTCCGCAGCGTCTTTCTTTACGAGGGGAAGTTCGATCATTTCTCGATTAGGGAATTTCGAATCGCGGGGATCAGCACTCTGATTCAATCCTCGATCGACCGCTTCCGGACCATCTTGACCTTGTCGCTCTGAAATCGAATAGCCCAACGCTCAGTAATGGCACGCTGAACATTCCGTGGGGGGCAGAATCGCCTCGTGCTGAATCCGTTCTACGTTTCGTCGCACGAAATCGGGAGGCTGTTCATAGCCCATGGTCGTTATCTCCTCGTCCGGACGTAGATAGAGCTCCGGCTGCCGATGGCATTCGAGGCACCATCCCATTGACAACGGTTCGACGAGCTGGACGACCTCCATCCTGTCGACACGGCCGTGGCACGTCTCACAGCCCACACCGCTATTTACGTGCATGGCGTGGCTGAAATGTGCGTAATCGGGCAGGTGATGCACTTTCACCCATTCGACGGGATCACCGGTCGCCCAGCTTTCGCGAACGGGTAAGAGCGAGAGCGACTCCGATTGTATCTGCGCATGGCAATTCATACACGTCTGAGTCGGGGGCAGATTGGCCACGGCCGCGGTCTCTACGTTCGTGTGGCAGTATCGACAGTCCATGCCGAGCTGTCCGGCATGTAGGCGATGACTATACGGTACCGGTTGTTCAGGAGCGTACCCGACGTCGGTAAATTCCGGAGAGAAGTAGTACCAAACGATGAAAATCAGAATGACACTACCGAACAGCGCTCCTGCCAGCGAAAGCAGCGGCAAGACGTTAGCCTTCTTCGGAAAGATCTGAGGCATTCAGATACGCGCGACTACGTGTAACGGGCTTGTGCAGGCGCAGCAAAGGTAATGTTTATCTGACTGCGGCGAGAAAATCCGCCGTTGAATTTAGGGTAAAATGGCTCTTTGCCGCGGCGTACGGACGAACTCACGTGATGACGGAAAGGCGGGATGGAGAACGGGCGAGTGCACGTCGTCCGGCATACGGAACGGGATTTTCGTCGCGATCTCGGATGTTAGGCAACGAAACGTATAAATATCAAACGCCGCACGTCCCGCTTGGGAGGAGCCGTAGAACCGGCGCCTACCGGCTGCCATACGTCACGGGCGTTGCGGTGAGGCGGCGAAATCTCGATACGAGCAGTACGGCCGCCGTGCCGAGACCCAGTACGAGGCCCCACCAAAGTCCGGGTGCACCGAAATCCAGGCCGAACCCCAGCAGACACCCACTCGTCAGGCCGACGATCCAATACGAGATGAATCCGATGATCATCGGACGGCGCGTATCCTTCAGGCCTCTCAGTGCGCCGGCCGCCGAGACCTGAA
Source organism: uncultured Rhodothermales bacterium (assembly GCA_964570345.1). Lineage (GTDB taxonomy): Bacteria > Bacteroidota > Rhodothermia > Rhodothermales > VXPQ01 > CAZMXY01. The sequence continues at coordinate 18,943 of CAZMXY010000001.1, forward strand.
TACCATCGAAAACCTGGAAAATCGCCGCGATGCCAAGCAGCGTCACCGCGAGCCGGATCACGTCCGCGTTCCGCGGGTCGGCGAGGTCCAGGAAGAAGCCGACGATCGGGCGCGGAAAGATCCAGAAACACGCGGCGGCCAGCGCCATGAAAGAAGCGGCGATCAGGACGCCTGCCGCACCCGCCCTGCGAACGCCGGGCACGTCGTCTCGACCCGCGGCCTGGCCGACGCGGACCGACGCGGCGATTCCTACGCCGAGCGGAACCATGAAGGTAAACGCCGCGCACTGAAGAGCGACTTGATGCGCGGCAAGCGCCGTCGATCCGATTAAACCCAGCAGCAACGCCGTGAACGTGAACAGCCCCGACTCGATGCCGAGCGAAACGCCGATGGGCCAGCCAATCTTGAAAATTTCCTTGAAGTAATGAGGATCCGGCCGTCCCAACGTACTAAAAACGCGGTACCCCCTCAGGGTCGGAACAAGGCGGACGTACGCCGTCAGAGCCAGGACGAGGAACCAAAACACGAGTGTGCTTGCCCACCCCGTTCCGGCGATTCCAAGGGCGGGAACGCCGAGCTTGCCGAACATCAATACGTAATTGGCACCGACATTGACGAGCACGCCGATCATCATGATGATCGTCACGGGCCACGGCCGTGAAATGCCTTCGACGAATCCGCGCAGCACCATCAACCAGAGAAATGGAAGGAAGCCCCAGACGATGGCGCGCAGGTAGCTGACGGCTCCTTGTACGGTCGCCGGCGGCTGCCCGACGAACGTCAGGATCGGCCCCATTTTCCACAGCAAGAAGAAGGAAGGGATCGCGAGGGCGAGACCAAGCCAGAAACCCTGCCGAACGCTTCGCTCGATCGGCTCTCTGAGGCCCGCGCCGTGCGCCTGCGCGACCATCGGACCGATGGCCATTACGACGCCCATACACGTGATGCACAGGAAAAAGAAGACGGCGTTACCGATGGCCACGCCGGCCAGGGCCTCTTTGCCCAGGCGCCCAACCATCACGGTATCCGTCAAACCCATCGACATCTGTCCGAGCTGGGCCGCGACGACGGGTCCCGCCAGCCGGAGAGTGGAGCGCGTCTCGCGCAGGGCTATCGCTGTCCGTTCTGACATGGGGGCTCGGATGTTTCGAAAGTGCGGATACCACGAATCAACTGCTCACAGGATGCGTTCACTGAGCCTCCTTTCGGTAAGGGAAGGTATATTCGCTTAAAATTGACCATGAGCAACGCAGCATCGGAGCGAGCGCTCGCGGCCGCGGAGGACGTCCGGCGCGGCCGGCTCGACCTGTCTGTCATCATCGTCAATTACAACGTTCGCGAGTTCCTCGAACAGGCGCTCCGGTCCGTCTATCGGGCAGGCAGCGACGTCGAGATCGAGGTGTTCGTCGTCGACAACAACTCCGTCGACGGGAGCACCGCGATGGTCCGGACGGAATTTCCGGACGTTCGTCTCATCGTCAACGACGAGAACGTCGGTTTCGGCCGGGCGAATAACCAGGCCATCCGACTCGCTCGCGGCCGATACGTCCTCGTCTTGAATCCCGACACGATCGTTCAAGAGGACACGTTTTCGACGCTGCTCGACTTTATGGAAGAACATCCGGACGCGGGAGCGGTCGGCTGCAAGATTCTGAATCCCGACGGGACGTTTGCTCGCGAGAGTCGTCGCGCCTTTCCGACTCCGACCGTCGCCTTCTATCGAATGGTGGGGCTCGCGTCCGCTTTCCCCCGGAGTCGCACGTTCGGCCGGTACAACATGACGTATTTACCGGAGGACGAAGCCGCCGAGGTCGACGCATTGAGCGGGTCCTGCATGCTCGTCCGGCATGCCGCGTTGTACTATTCGCGGGCGCGTGCGGAGCACGTTCCCGATTCGCAGACGCGGGCAGGGCACTTTCCCACGCCGTGCGATCCGACCGCCTGCGACGGCGGCGGCGCGGGGCTTTTTGACGAGAGTTTTTTCATGTACGGCGAGGACTTGGACTGGTGCTTCCGCATCCAGCAGTCGGGATGGAAAATCTATTACACGCCGGACACACAGATCATTCACTACAAAGGGGAAAGCACGAAAAAAGGCGAGCTCCGGTACGTGCGCCTTTTTTACGGTGCGATGCTTCGTTTCACGGAAAAACATTTCGAGAGCCGTTATTCTCGACTCTTTGCCGCGCTCGTGCGGTGCGGCATCATGGTACGGGCCGCGCTCTCGGTCGTGTCCGGCGGCGCCCGGCGGCTGGTCTGGCCGCTCGTCGACTTCACGACCGTGTACGTGATCGCATCTCTCGTGGCCACGTCCCATGCGCTGCTGATCGATGCCAGGGTCTCGCCTGTTTTCTTTGCCGCCGTCGCACCGGCTTACGGCCTCGGTGGCGTGACGGGCATCGCGGCGTTGGGAGGCTACGGCCGGCGGCGACGGATTCGCGGCATCTGGGGGGGCATCCTTCTAGGCATGCTCGTCGTGGCGAGCGTATCGTTTTTCGTGAAGGACATCGCATTTTCCAGGATCGTGATCCTCCTCATCTTTCCACTTTCGGCCACGATCGCGACGCTTTTCCGGCTCTTCTCGGCACGCACGGAGGATGGAAGCAGCGGGACGCGGCATGCGCTGCTGGTGGGTCATCGGGCCGAGGCCGCGCGCCTTCGAAAGATGCTGGCTCGCCATCCGCGCCCACCTTTCGTACTGGATGGATTCGTCGAGTCAGACGACCGGACGTCGCCGCGGAACGGGCGTAACGGCAGCTCGAAACCCGTCACGCTCGGGCGGCTTTCCCAGCTCCGCGACATCGTACGTCTTCGTCAGATCGACGACGTGGTGTTTGCCTCCGCCGCACTTTCAAATCAGACGATCTTTCGGCTCATACAGCGCCTTCGCGACCTTCCCGTCCATTTTCGCATTCTGGCCGAGGGCAGCGACCACGTCATCGGCAAGGCCTCGGTCGACGACTTGTCGATGGTGAACCTGGTGGAGGCGGAAGAGACGCTCGTCCATCCGCGAAGCCCGTTCGCTCGCCGAACGTTCGAGTTGGCCGTAGCGACGGTCGGGACGTTTTTGCATCCGATCATCTCCGCGGTCGCGATCGCCCGGGGAAGGGACTCGTTTTTTGCTCGGTTGGCAGTTCGAACGAGCAAGTTCGTCGGAGTAATTCTGGGTAAGCGAAGCCTTATCGGATACGATCCGAATGGGCGCTATCTGCCACCGAACGAATGGGGACTCAAGGACGGCGTCTTCGTCGTCGGTGAGGCCGTGGACTTGACCGATGCCGGTCGTGACGAAATCGGAGCGGCTTATTGGTTTTATGTCAGAAATCAGTCTGCTTCGTTAGATTGGGACATCGTGCTCCGGTCACTTAAGCGGCTACGGACCCGAAGGTTGACGTCTTGAGCCGTAGCGGTTGCTCACGATCGGAATGCGCGCGCGGCCCGGGATAGCGTGAATAGAACTGCAAAAAAAACGCCGCCAAGCATCGGCGCTTCAAGAATGCCAAAGTCATCCCAACACCTGCTGGATTTCGAACGCCCACTCGTCGACCTCGAGCAAAAGCTCGACGAAATGCGCTCCTTCGATGCGCAGGACGTGAATGTCGATCTTTCCGCCGAGATCGCCACGCTCGAGGCGCGCGTGGATGAGCTTCGAGCGTCCATCTATAGAAATCTGACGCGCTGGCAGCGGGTGCAGATCGCGCGGCATCCCCAGCGGCCGTATACCGCCGATTACATCGAGCACGTCACCGAGGACTTCATCGAGCAGCATGGGGATCGCCATTATGGCGACGACCCGGCCGTCATCGGTGGGTTTGCTCGGTTCAAAGGCAGTCGTTACGGTAGCGTGGATCGGGCCGTCATGATCGTCGGGCATCAGAAGGGACGCGACACGAAAACGCGGAAATTCCGACGTTTCGGCATGCCCAATCCCGAGGGATACCGCAAAGCGATGCGGTTGATGAAGTTGGCCGCCAAGTTCCACAAACCCGTCATCACGTTGCTCGACACGCCCGGCGCCTACCCGGGCATGGAGGCGGAGGAACGAGGACAGGCCGAAGCGATTGCCCGAAACCTTCTCGAGATGACACAGCTCGGCATACCTATCGTGGTCGTCGTCATCGGCGAAGGCGCCTCGGGTGGGGCGCTCGGCCTAGGCGTGGGCGATCGCATCTTGATGCTGGAGAATGCGTGGTACTCCGTTATCTCGCCTGAGAGTTGCTCCCAAATATTATGGCGCTCTTGGGACTACAAGGAAGACGCCGCACAGGCCCTCAAGCTCACCGCGAACGACCTCATTCAAGTCGGCGTGATCGACGAGATCATAGAGGAGCCGGTGGGCGGCGCTCATCGCGATCCTCAAAAAACGTACGGATCGGTCGGCCGCGCGATAGCGAGGGCGCTGTCCGAACTCGACGGCATTCCCGCCTCCGCTTTGATCGACGCCCGCATCGAAAAGTTCGACCGGATGGGCGCCTATCGAGTGGCCGAGTCCGTCGGCGTGGAGCGGTGATCGAATTCGTGTACACCCATCGCGTGCGATACCGCGAGGCCGATCCCATGGGCCTCGTCTATCACGCGCACTACGTCGATTATTTCGAGGCGGCCCGCACCGAACTCCTGCGCGAAATGGGCCTGGCGTACAAGGATCTCGAGGACTCGGGGATCATCATGCCGGTCGTCGACCTTTCCGTCCAATACAGGAGACCCGCCTATTACGATGACGTGCTCGAGATCGTCACGCGGGTGCGGGACGTGCCCGAGACGCGCGTGCGGATCGAGTACGAGGTCCGGCGTACGGGCGAGAGGCGAAACCTCGTGACCGGCCACGTCACGCTGTGTTTCGTAGACCCCGACCGAAACCGCCCGATTCGTGCGCCCGAGCGTTTCCGCGCTCTGTTTGTGCAGGCAAATCAGGTCGATTAGATGCCCGGTACGCGATCGTCTCTCCTACCGCCTTACGTCACCGAAAAAGCACTGCTCGAGCTAATCGATCGCGCGCTTCGAGAAGACGTCGGTGCGGGAGACGTGACGACGCAGGCCACGGTCACGGCGAGCACGAAGGCGGAGGCGCACTTCGTCGCGAAGGAAGACGGCATCTTGGCGGGCATGTATGTCGCCGAGCGAATCATGCATCGCATTGACGATTCTCTGTCGTTTTCCTGGACGCGACGGGACGGAGAGTCGATCTATCGGGGTACGAGCTTCGGTACCGTCCGCGGCGAGGCGGCCGCGATTCTGACGGGCGAACGGCTTGCGCTCAACGTGATGCAGCGCATGAGCGGCATCGCGACGACGACCATGCGCTTCGTCGACGCCGTTCGTGGCCATACCGCAAAAATTCTCGATACCCGCAAGACGGCGCCCGGTCTCCGTATCCTCGATAAGTGGGCGGTCGTGCTAGGAAGGGGTGGAAACCATCGATTCGGGCTATTCGACATGATCTTGATCAAAGACAACCACGCTGCGGCGGCGGGCGGAGTTTCGAACGCGATCCGGGCTGCACGAGCGTACGCGGCGGATCGTGAACTGAAAATCGAAGTGGAGACTAGAACACTGGAGGACGTGGATGCGGTCATGGCCGAGGGCGGCGTGGACTTGATTCTTCTGGACAACATGGTCGATCTCGGACCGGGTGACAAGGTCGACGTCAACCGGCTCCGGATGGCCGTAGAGCGCATCGACGGGCGGATTCCGACCGAGGCCTCGGGGAACGTCACGCTTCAGACCGTCCGCGCGATCGCATCGACCGGAGTCGACTTTATCTCCTCGGGCGCCTTGACGCACTCCGTTTCCGCTCTGGACGTCTCGCTCGAAATGAACCTTTCGCGCGGGTGAGATCTTGTGCGACCAACTCGTTCTATCGTCTTCCATCACGGCCCGCTCGACCGGCGCGGCGCGGCGAAGCGGTATGAGTGGTGGAAGCGGATCCGTAACGCATCACTTCCGTAGGACCTCGGCAGGGCGGGATGAATCAAATTGCAGCCAACCGTCGACTTAACACGTAGCGACGTTCGCAGCGGACAATAGTAAGGTGCCGGTGCCACCTCTACGCGTATGAAGAACATCCTCGTAAGTATCGATTTCTCGGAGGTGACGGAGCTGCTGGTAGACCGGGCAGCGGAGATGGGGAAGGCATTCTCGAGTACGGTCCGTCTCCTGCACGTGGCTCCTCCGGATCCGGCGTTTGCCAGCTCGAAAGCGTGGCCGCAGGAAGTTCGGGACCAGCTCGCGAAGGAGCTTCACGAGGAGCACGATCGCTTACGGGAGCTCGCCGCCCGGCTGGAGAGCGAAGGCCTGCACGTGAAGGTCTTGATGGATCGGGGCTCCATCGTCGAAACGATTCTGGAAATTGCGGCCAAGACAAAGTCCGAGCTGATTATGCTCGGGTCCCGCACGCATGGTGCATTCTTCCAACTCGCTCCCCGGAGTATCGTGAAAGGCATCATAAGCCGGTCCTCCTGTCCGGTCATGGTGGTTCCACAGCCTAAGCGAAGCCCGGAGGCCCAGGGAGAACGCGGCGTCAGAGAGGTCTGCTAACGAAACCCGAACGGAGAACGGACCCTAGCATGCCGAGCCGGTCGGTTCCGTGCCGTGCTTCTCCAGAAGATCCTTCACGAACGGGCCGTCCGGGTATCGTCGATTCCATTCTTCGAACAGCTTCCGACTTTCCGCCGAACAGACGCCTCCTACTACGCGCGGCATGATCATGCCCGGGCTCTGCATAGGGCGACATCTTGCGATACCTCCATTGCTGGGCGCCTCGAGCGCGTAGATAATCGTATCGACTCTCGCACCCATCGCGGCCCCGAAACACATCATGCACGGCTCGAGCGTCGAGATCAGGATCAGCTCGCGTCGGTTCAGTGGGTAGCCGATGCTGACGTCCGCGAACGCCTGCATCTCTCCGTGGGCGAGAAAATCTCTCGTCGTCTCCGTTCGGCTTCGCCCTCGGCCCACGATCGAGCCCTCTCCGTTCACCAGAACGGCCCCTACCGGCAAATCGCCGCTCTCCAGACCTCGGCGGGCCTCATCGAGGGCTTCGGCCATGAGATCGCGCATCGTCCGCCAGGTGAGGCGAATCGGTCCCGGAGTCGACAGATTGATTGCATTCTCGAGGTCTTCGACGAGGGCCCCGACGTGAGGATATACGCCGCGCGCGCCGGCGCGAAACATTTTTTCGGATGAATGGACGCCCGTCAGCACGCCGAGACAGAGCACGCCCGCCCTCCGTGCCGATTCGACGTCGTACGGCGTATCGCCAACCATTACGCATTGCGCCGGGGAGAGATCGAGCTTCTCGTAGGCGGCGATGACGGGATCCGGGCACGGCTTGCCGACGTCCACGTCGTCATCCGCAACGACGACGTCGGGGAGATTCAAAAGGTCGACACCAGCTCTCGTCCCGACTTTTTCGAGGCTATCGCGCTTCGATCCCGTGGCCAGAACCGTTCGCAGACCGACCCTGCGAGCACGCTCGAACACCTCGACGGCACCGGGAAATACGGGGATCGTCCGGCGATCGAGCAGTTCCAGGTAGATCTCGTCGTGCGCCTTGCGTATGACGTCTCCCTTTTCGATCTCGACCCGCTCGCCGAGAAGATCCGGCACGAGTAGGCTTCCGCTTTTCCCGATCTCGGTGATGATTCGCTCTTGATCGAGCCTATAGCCGTGACGTTCGATGGCCAATGCCCAGGCCTCGGCATGCAGGCCGTTCGTGTCAACGAGGGTGCCGTCGAGGTCCAGAATAATCGCGTCGAGTGCCATCGATTGTTGCCAGGCTTGAGGAGGGAGGGAGTTCGCCGCAGCCGCTCGGCATACGTTTCCGGTGGCCGGCCGTTTCTCTACGACATGCTGTGGGCGCGGAGGATTCCTTTTCATCCTATGATGGATATTTTGATACATTTTTGTTGCGAACGACGGCCTCGATATCTCTCGAGCCGTCCGCGTGAGACGTCCACCTCGTACAAAAGGATTTCAGTTGAATGCACGAAAGGTTGTATGGCGGCATCGAGGCCGGCGGAACGAAATTCGTTTGTGCGGTGGGCACGGGACCGGGCGATCTATCCGACGTGCAGACGTTCGAGACGACGTCTCCCGGCGAGACGCTGGACCGCGCGGTCTCTTTTTTTCGGCCTTACGGAAATCTCGCGGCCGTCGGGATCGGCTCCTTCGGGCCGGTGGATATCGATCCCGATTCACGGACGTTCGGATTCGTGACGAGCACGCCGAAGACGGACTGGACCAACACTGATTTCGCCGGATTCCTTCGTCGCGAGCTGGGCGTTACCGTGGCCTTCGACACGGACGTAAACGCCGCCGCTCTGGGAGAGCATCGATGGGGAGCCGCTGCGGGCCTGACGACATTCCTGTACCTGACGGTCGGGACCGGTGTCGGAGGCGGGGCCATGACGGAGGGCAAGCGACTTCACGGGCTCCTCCATCCCGAGATGGGTCATTTGAGATTGCCCCGGGCGATGCGGGACGACTTCCCCGGTACCTGTCCGTACCACGGCGACTGCCTCGAGGGCATGACGTCCGGACCTTCCATCAACGCACGCACCGGCCGGCCGCCCGAATCGCTCCCGCCGGAGGACCCCGCGTGGACGTTCGTTGTCCACTATTTGTCCGCCGCACTCGTCAATTACGTATGCGTATTGTCGCCCCAGCGAATCATTATGGGAGGCGGCGTCATGAAGCAGGAGCACCTCTTTCCGCGAATTCGCTCGCAAGTCCGCAGACTGCTCAACGGCTACGTCCGGACGGACGAGATCCTGAGCGGGATCGACGCCTACATCGTCCCTCCTGCGCTGGGAGAACGAGCGGGAGTCTTGGGCGCCATCGCTCTGGCCGAGGAAGCGTTCGGCCCATACACATAATGGCGCAGGCCGACGACGTCTGCAGATACGGCACCGAATCGCGCAGGCCGACGACGCCTGCGGTTAGGGCGCCCAATCGCGCCGGATGGCCCTCGTAGGGCAAGGGCGCCCTGATTTCGCAACGGCTTTTCCGATTGCGAAGCCGGCACACCAAATCCACGATCGTCAGAAACATTCGCCCTGCCGGCCGTATTTGAGAATCGCTATCTCAGAGCTTCGCGCGTCGACTACGCCATCTTGCGATACGATGCGTCTACCGCCGGGCACGCACGAACAGGCCGCCTCGTATGAGGAGCATCGTGCTACGCTATCAATCCTCCCTCGCATCTAGTATCCGGGTCCATGCTGCAGGAACAGAGCCGCCTGTTTCAGCGACTCCTCTTCTTCGTCGACCTCGCGCTCGTCGTCGTCGGCTGGTCGCTTGCCTGGTTCATTCGCTTTGAAGTGCTGCCGTGGATCGGCGTCCTTGCTCCGCCCGAGTGGCAGTCGTTCTCCCGCTACCTCGGATTCCTTCCTTGGGTGCTCATCGTGTCTGCCGGCGTTTTTTGGCTGTCCGGACTCTACGATCCCGATCGATTTCAGCGCCTACCGCGATTGATATTCAGCGTGGCAAAGGCCGTGGCCCTCGGTCTTCTCGTCACGGCCGCGTCGCTGTCATTTTATCGCGCGCTTTATTTTTCCCGGCTACACATGGTGTTGTTCGGACTCGTGACGCCGACCCTCATGGTGCTGGTTCGCCTAGTCCTGTACTCGCTGGTTCGCCGGGCGAGGGCGCAGGGCGTCAACCTGCGTCGCGTACTCATCATCGGCGCAGGGAAGGCGGGTAAAAGGCTCGAAGATTCGTTCCGACAGTATCCGTGGATGGGTTTCGAGGTGGTCGGATTCCTCGACGACCACAAGACCGATTCGGCGAACGTCCTGGGACACGTCGACGACGCGCCCGCCGTCTTGGATCGGTTCGACCGAGAAGGACGAGGTATTGATTACGTCTACGTCGCCCTACCGCTCGCAGCCGCCGCGCGCATAGAGAACCTGGTGAACGACCTCTCGACGCGGCTCGCTCACGTCTGCCTCGTTCCCGACCTGTTCCACTTCGACATCGTGAACAGTCGCATCTCGGATCTGGGCGGACTTCCGGTCATCCATCTGATCGACGAGGCACCGCTCGAATTCCGGCGGATCGTGAAGCGCGCAATCGACGTCCTGTTTTCCCTTTTCGTGCTCACCGTAACGCTGCCGCTCCTCCTGCTCATCGCGGCGCTCGTTAAGCTATCGTCACGCGGGCCCATCTTCTACAAACAGGAGCGGATGGGTCTTAACGGTCTGACATTCGACATGCTCAAGTTCCGGTCCATGCCGGTGAATGCCGAATCGGCCAGCGGTCCGGTCTGGGCGAAAAAGGGAGAGGTTCGGGCGACGCCGATCGGACGTATTCTGCGTCGCACCTCACTCGACGAGCTGCCGCAGTTCATTAACGTACTCGTCGGAGACATGTCGGTCGTCGGTCCGCGACCGGAGCGACCGGTCTTCATCGCGAAATTCAAAGAGCGGGTTCCGCGATACATGCTTCGACACAAGGTGAAGGCCGGGATTACCGGCTGGGCCCAGGTGAATGGCTGGCGTGGCAACACGTCCATCGAAAAACGGATCGAATACGACATTTACTACATTCAAAACTGGTCCCTATTGCTCGACCTAAAAATCATTTTGATGACGGTGGCGTCCGGATTCATCCACAAGAACGCGTACTGACCGCATTCGGAGTCAACGCATCAGCTTCCGGTTCTTCGGTTTTCCTCCCGCGGTGATCCAACTCACAGACATACATCTCGCGTTCGGCGGGCAGGTCGTCCTCGACGGCCTCTCCTGGACCATCCCCCCGCAGGAACGTATCGGTTTGATCGGCAAAAACGGCGCCGGCAAGTCTTCGCTGCTCAAACTCATCACGGGACAGATCCATCCCGACGAAGGCCGGGTCGTCATCGGAGGGCAAACCAGCGTCGGCTATCTCGAGCAGGACGTGCAGTCGTTGAATTCGGAGTCGAGCATACTCGAAGAGGCGCTTACCGCGTTCGAGAGCATCCAGCAGCTTGAGCGCGAGGAACTCCGGATTACCGAGGAGCTGGCCGAACATCCCGATCACGACGATCCACAGTACGAACGACTGCTTCACAGCCTCGAGCGCGTTCATGCGCAGATGGCGGCGGGCGACGCGCACCGTATTCAACCGAAAGCCGAATCGGTGTTGACCGGACTCGGATTCGACGCCGACGACATGGATCGGGCCGTCCACACGTTCTCGGGTGGATGGCGCATGCGCGTCGCCCTGGCCAAGCTGCTCCTGCGGCAGCCTGACTTTCTTCTTCTGGACGAACCGACCAACCACCTCGACATCGAAAGCATCGCCTGGTTGGAGGATTACCTGCGTCTCTACGACGGCACGGTCGTCATGGTCTCGCACGACCGCTATTTCCTCGATCGGATGGTGACGTCCATCGCCGAGCTCACGCACGGTCGAATTGACCACTATGCCGGCAACTACGCCTTCTATCTCATCGAACGTGAAGGGCGTTGGGAGCTTCAGCGATCGGCGTACGAAAATCAGCAGAAGGAGATCGCGCAGATCGAGCGCTTCATCGAGCGGTTCCGCTACAAGGCGTCGAAGGCGAGTCAGGTCCAGAGCCGCGTCAAAATGCTCGAGAAAATGGACCGCGTGCCGCCGCCGCCTACCGACGAGGCCACCGTTGACTTTCGCTTTCCCGAGCCGTCCCGATCGGGACGAGTCGTGCTCGAACTCTCGACATTTTCCAAGCGATATGACGGACCCGAGGGGGTCATCGAGGTTTTCGACGATGCGGGGGCGCTCACGATCGAGCGCGGCGAGAAGATCGCGCTCATCGGCAAAAATGGCGCCGGCAAGTCGACGCTGGCGCGCATCGTGAATGGAGCCGAGCCGTTCGACGGAACGCGCCGACTCGGGCACAACGTCGAGCCGTCGTTTTTCGCCCAGCATCAGGCCGAGACGCTGCAACCGAGCGACACCATCCTTGAGGCGCTGCGGCGTGAAGCGCCCCATAAATCGGACGGTGAAATCCGATCGCTCCTGGGCACTTTTCTCTTCAGCGGAGACGACGCGTTCAAGCGAACGTCGATCCTTTCGGGCGGGGAAAAGTCCAGAGTCGCGCTCGCACGTACGCTCCTGCATCCGGCCAATTTTCTGATTCTCGACGAGCCGACCAATCATCTCGACGCGCAGTCGATCGCCGTGCTGATCGAGGCACTAAAACAGTACACCGGGACGCTGATCGTGGTGAGTCACGACCGGCATTTCCTCGATCAGATTTCCAACCGCGTCTGGTACGTTGCCGACGGCGACGTGCATACGTACATCGGGAACTACACCGAATTTCGATGGCAGACCGAGCACGGCACGCGCCGAACCAACGAACCCGCATCCGACCCCACGCCGGCGAATGGACGTGGCACGATCTCGGACGACGGATCGAAACGAGGGGGGAGCGGCCCCAAGTCGAAGGAGCAGAAGCGTCGTGAGGCAGAAGAGCGGAACCGGCTTTATCGCGCATTGAAGGACGGTCGCGAGGTGGAACCCCACGGACTCGACGGCCGGCAGCTTCGCAAGGTGTACGACGAAACGGAGAAGCAGGTCGTTCGGCGGGAAGAGGACGTCGCGAAAATCGAGGCGGAGCTGGCCGATCCCGACCTGTACGACGACGCCAACCGTATTCAGTCGTTGAACGTGTCGTACGGAGAGGCTCGACGCGAGCTAGCCGAACTGTACAAAAAGTGGGAGGACCTTGCCGAACAGCTGGCGGCACGGACCGATGCTTAGCCAGAACTCGATACGGCGCCGTTGGCTCGCTCTCCTCACGGCGGTTTTGTGCGCTCTACCCACCGCCGCGGCCGCTCAGATATTCGAATTGCAACACCCCGACCCGACTCCGGGCGACTTCTTCGGTACGGCAGTCGCGCTCGAGGGACGCCTCGCGCTCGTCGGGGCCACCGGCGACGATACCTGCGGCACGGACTCCGGCGCCGCATACGTTTACGAGAACATCGAGGGATCTCACGAATGGGCGCTTGCTTCGAAGCTGATGCCGTCGGATTGTGAGGCAGGACGATTCTTTGGACGCTCGGTGGCCCTCGGAGTACGCACGGCGGTCGTCGCTGCCTCGCAGGAATATTTCAGCGAAGAGGCGCCCAACGCCGTTTACGTTTTCGAGGTGGACAGCCTGGGGTCGTGGCGTGAAACGGCAAAGCTGACCGGTGGCCGGGCATCGGAGGAGGGGGCCTTCGGTACGTCCGTGTCGATCGATGGAGAGCGGATCCTCGTAACGACGTCGGGCGATCCGGCGGGCGGACGGTTAAGCGGCACGGCTCACGTCTTCGAGCGCAGAGGCGACGGCCGATGGGAACGGACAAGCCGGTTCTCTGCGGGGCGGATCCATCTCGGCGTTTTCGGCACCGCGGGTGCAATCAAGGGCGAAAATGCGGTCGTCTCCGCTTCGACCTATTTTCGATACCGACCGGGATCGGTTTACTTTTTCCGACGGGATCCGAATTCGAATCGTTGGATGGAAACGATGCGATTCGGGGGCGTGGACGATTTTTTCATCTCGGTCGACCTCGACCACGAGCGAGCGATCGTCGGGGAGAGCAAGGGCGGCCGGAACGCCTCCGGCGCGGCCACCATATTCGAGCTCGACGACACCGGTCGGTGGCAAAAAACGCACACGCTAAGGCTGGAGAAACCTTACGACTACGGCGCCTTCGGAACGGAAGTCGCCATCGACGGCGAGTACGCTCTCGTCGCCGCCTACGACGAACAGCTCGGCCTGGACTTCAACATCCACCGGGTCGTGTACGTTTTCAAGCGGACGACGACAGGTGAGTGGACACAGCGTCAGGTCATCGACGTCGGAGACGTGGCGTTCGGTGCGTCGTTGGACGTGGATGCGGGATACGCCGTCATCGGAAGCGCCGCCGATGCCAGGCCGGGCGCGGCCTACGTGGTCAGACTCGTCGAATAGCGTCTATCGGCCTTTCAAGCTCGTCTTCTGCCGCCTGCATTCTCGGCACGTTCATCTCACGCCGCCGGAGACGACCCGAACCGACGTAAGGGTTCAGGACTCCGATTTTGCCGGCTCCGGTGGATTTGTGCGAAAGCTTTCGGCCGCTTCCTCGACCGATTCGTAGTCGTCGAAGACGGAACCGAGCAGACGGGTAATAAGGAACAGGTTTCTGATCCGCTTCTCCATGTTCGCGAGGCGAACGTCTCCCCCGGCCTTGCGCAAACTCGTCAGACCGCTGATCAGCGCGCCGATACCCGATGAATCCATGAAATCGGTCTGGCCCAAATCGATTACGACGTGAGTCTTTCCCGCCTGTCTCAGGTCATCGAGCGCCTGCTTGAATTCGGGGCCGTCGATACTGCCGAGAAATTTGCCCTTGATCTCGACGACCGTCGCCTGATAGAGATCTTGAACGTTGATGCTCATGATGTGGCTGTCATTTCTTGTTGCTGCGCAGCAAAGAGGGTCCGGATGGAGCGCACGTGACGCTACCGGCACATTTACGCAGAATAAACAAAAAACTGACATCATCCGGATAAAATATAGGTACACTCCGTCCGGCGCTCGATCGTCGGTCCTACTCCCGTTAGCGATTGAGCCCGGACTTTCGTTATTTGGAAGCTTCACGCCGATCACCCTGCCGATCGACCAATCTTAGGGTACCGCTATGACGAGACGAACCCTTCTGTTCGTCGCTGTATCCCTGTGGTCGGTATTGACGATCGTGGCGTCCGCGTCCGCTCAGAACGGCGTGCCGCTTCGGGCTTCTCACCATGGGAACTTTCTTCCGGAAGGCACCGAAGTCGTCGTCCTTTCAAAAGAAGGTGGCGTGCAGCGAGACGGGCGCTTTCAACCCGAATTCCTATCTCCGTCCCACTATCCTCGACGCGGCTCACGCATACAAGGACGAGATCGGCTAGGCACGGACGGAGATTCGAGCCGCGAGTACGGTCGGACGCAGGAAACCGGACTGCTCTTCTTCATCTACGCGCTGACGCCCGATTCGGCGTTATACTGGAGCTACAGCGCGCAGCGCGACTCGTTGAAATTCGACGTCGTGAATTCGGGCGTAATGTCGGTCGCCCCCGTGGCGACGGACGAGATCCGGGACGACGTGCTTCGCTCCTTCTTCGGTCAACGGGTGACGGTCTTCATGCCGGGTGCGGATCAAGAATCCGCCGCAGGGCATCTCGGCGATGGGCACACGGACGGGGACACTGAAGGAGAGCACAGCAGTTCCGTCGAACGGGAAGCCGTCATCGCCGAAACGAGTGACGAGGATCGTTCCGCGAGCCCGGACGAAGGCGCCGCCGTTTCCGAGGACGCGGACAGCGCGCTATCGGCAGGAGTCCCCGCCTTCGTCAACCGCGCCGGCCACGAGACGCCGCTCGGCGTGGACGGGGCGCCCGCACCGTTCCTTCTGTACGTAATGCTGCTATTGGTGGTCGCGGTCGCGGCCGTTGCGGCCGTCCTAGCTCGAAATTATCGGCGAGAACTCAGGCAGGTGCGCCGGGAGATGCTCATGCTTAAGGAGCGTGCGGCCGCGGACGGCTCAGCAGCAGAGCTTCGACTGCGACTCGAGCAGGCCGAGGATCGGTCTCAACAGATGGAAGAAGAATACGAAATTCTCGAAGCACGCTATGCCGCGCTCGAGAGGGTTCTCCACGCGCAGCGCGTGTGAAGATCGGCGTGTCGCAGACTTCCGGGAGGTGACGTACCGCCGGCCCTGCCGCGCGGAACAAGCCTGAGTCCGCAAAGGTCAGGATGCACCACGTGTATGTTCGTTCCTGTTCGAGAAGGCCTTCGGACAGGCCGTGTCGACACCGCGCCCGATCCCGTCTCATGAGTATCGTCGAAACCCAAACCCCCTTCGCGATCACGTCTCAGTTCGAGCCGACCGGCGACCAGCCGCGTGCGATTGAGGAGCTTACGGAAGGAGCACTTCGGGGAGATCCCTACCAGACGCTGCTCGGCGCAACCGGTACGGGAAAGACGTTCACGATGGCGCACGTCATCAAGAATCTCGGCCGGCCGACGCTCATCATGAGCCACAACAAGACCCTGGCCGCGCAGCTCTATGCCGAACTGAAATCATTCTTTCCCAAGAACGCCGTCGAGTTCTTCATCTCCTACTACGACTACTATCAGCCGGAGGCCTACGTCGTCCCGACGGACACCTACATCGAAAAGGACATGTCGATCAACGACCGGATCGACCGATTACGCCTGCGGACCACGAGTTCACTCGTATCCGGCCGACGTGACGTGATCGTCGTTGCGAGCGTCTCGTGCATCTACGGCTTGGGGTCGCCCGAGGAATACAAGTCCGAAATCGTCCAGATCCGTCCGGGCACGCCGGTCGCACGAAACGATCTGCTGCGGCAGCTGATCAACATCCATTATTCGCGGAACGACGCAGAATTCGTGCCCGGGAATTTCCGCGTCCGCGGTGACGTAGTCGAGATCTTCCCCGCCTACACGGAGGACGTCGCGTACCGAGTCGAGTTCTGGGGGGACGACGTCGAGAAGATTTCGGTGTTCGAGGCCGTGAGCGGAAAGTCCATGCACGACGAGGAATACCTCACGATCTATCCTGCGAAGATCTTCGTCACGCCGAAAGAGAAATTGCAGGCAGCGATCGACAGCATCCAGGACGAGTTGCGCTGGCGCCTCGCGATACTTCGAGACGACGGTCGCCTCCTCGAGGCGCAGCGGCTGGAGCAGCGCACGCTATTCGATCTCGAGATGATCAAGGAGGTCGGCTATTGTTCCGGAATCGAGAACTACTCTCGCCACCTCACCGGACGACGACCGGGCGAGCGGCCGTACTGCCTATTCGATTATTTTCCCGACGACATGATGCTCATTATCGACGAGAGTCACGTCACGATTCCGCAGGTTCGCGCCATGTATAACGGCGACCGGGCGCGGAAACTGGTCCTCGTCGAGCACGGATTCCGCCTGCCCTCGGCACTCGACAACCGTCCCATGACCTTCGAGGAGTTCGAAGCGGAACACCATCAAGTCACGTTCGTCAGCGCGACCCCCAGCGACTACGAGATGGAAAAAACGGGCGGCGTCTACGTCGAGCAGGTCATCCGCCCGACCGGCGTGCCGGATCCCGAGGTCGAGGTTCGCCCGAGCGAGAATCAGATCGACGATTTGCTGGAGGAGATCCGTATCCGGGTTCGCCGGAAGGAGCGCGTGCTCGTCACGACGCTCACGAAGCGCATGGCTGAAGACCTGAGCGATTACCTGGCGTCGTACGGCATCGACGTGCGCTACATGCATTCGGACATCGACGCCCTCGAACGGGTCGAAATCTTGCGGGATCTGCGGCTCGGGCAATTCTCCGTACTGGTCGGCGTAAACCTCCTGCGCGAGGGTCTCGACATGCCGGAGGTGTCTCTAGTAGCGATCATAGACGCCGACAAAGAGGGGTTTCTCCGAAGCGAGCGATCCCTCATACAGACGGCGGGCCGCGCCGCTCGCAACGTCAACGGCCGCATCATCATGTATGCGGACAAAATCACGGGCTCGATGGAGCGGATGATGGCCGAAACGAACCGTCGCCGCGAGCTCCAACTCGCGTACAACGAGGAGCACGGGATCACGCCGACGACCGTGTACAAATCGCTCGAAGACATCATGCGAGGCACGATCATCGCGGAAGAGCGCGCGGAATACGCCGGGCAGTCGACGGCATACTACAGCGGACCCGAGCAGCTCGGCCCGATCGTAGATCCGGTCGTCAAACACCTCACCGACGACCAGAAGCGAGACCTCGTCAAGCAGATGCGGAAAGAGATGCTCGAGGCATCGGAGGGCCTGGAATTCGAGAAAGCCGCGGATCTCCGGGACTCGATCGCATTGATTGAAAAGCAGTTGGAGTAAAGGGCAAGCGGCCTATGGCGTTCGACTCGCAGGGGCTGCTCCGACCATGTGATTCCGGGCTATCTCATGAATCGGGCTATCTTATGAATATCGTCGCATTCCGATTGTCGAGGTGCGAGTAATTTTTGAGGATGTTTGAATCCGGATCGACAGCCAGATGGAAGAAAAGATCGACGCCCTGCTGAACAAGGCGCAGAAGTTCCTGCGGAGCGCGGCGGTGCTGTTTGAGCTGGAAGATTTCGACTCGAGCGCGTCGCGTGCGTACTTTGCGATGTTCTACGCGGCGCAGGCCCTGCTTCTGAACGAGACGCAGGCGTTTTCGTCCAAGCAAGGGATACGCTCTTCGTTTATCCAGCAGTTCGTCCGGAACGGGCCCCTGCCCCAGCGCGCCGGTGAGGCATTCGAACGGGCGGCCGAACATCAGGAGGTCGGCGATTACGGCTATGATTTTGCCGTGACGGAAGAACAGGCCGAATACGTGCTGTCGGAATCGGAAGCCTTCGTGAACAGCATCACGAACCTGATCGAGCGCAAGATCGCCTGAAACATGTCACGGACGGACACGTTCACGGCTCGCTGATTGCTGAGACAGAACGCCGCGCCTGTCGCGATTGTACGTCATGAAGAAAAACCTGCACCCGGAATACAAGACGATTACCGTACGCCTCGCGGACGGGACGGAATTCGAGACGCGCTCGACGATGGATACCGACACGTATGCGTCGGAAGTCGATTCGACCAACCACCCCTTCTATACGGGACGCCGCCAGTACGTCGACACGGCGGGCCGCGTCGAAAAGTTTAGACGGCGATACGGGATCAAGGAACAGGGGACCGAAGACGAAGAATAGCCGTCCTTGCCACACGGTTCTTGAGGCGACCTGCTCGAGCGGGCCGCCTTTTTTGCCTTATGCCCAGTCTTAACGTCGTCGACCTGATCGTCGCCAAGCGTGAGGGTCACGTACTGCCGCCGGATCGGATTCGTACGCTCGTCGATGCCTACGCGCGCGGCAACGTTCCGGATTATCAGATGAGTGCCTTCCTGATGGCCGCGCTCTTGCGCGGGCTCGACGATCGGGAGACGTTCGCGCTCACGGATGCGATGCTCCGCTCGGGGGAGGTCATCGATCTGTCCGACCTGCCCGGTACGAAGGTCGACAAACACTCGACGGGTGGCGTGGGCGACAAAATTTCGCTGATCCTCGCACCCATCGTCGCGGCGTGCGGCGTTCCCGTGCCGATGATCTCGGGTCGAGGTCTCGGCTTCACCGGTGGCACGCTCGACAAGCTGGAATCCATCACCGGCTTCCGCACGAATCTCACGACGGACCAGTACAAGGCGCAGCTGCACGAGCTCGGCGTCGTCATGATCGGACAGACCGCCCAGATCGCGCCGGCCGATCGCGCCCTCTACGCCCTTCGTGACGTCACGGGGACGGTCGAGTTCATTCCATTCATCGCGTCCTCGATTCTGAGCAAAAAGGTCGCCGAGGGCATCGATGCGCTCGTACTCGACGTGAAATGCGGGCACGGGGCATTCATGAAAGACGAGACGTCGGCGAGAAGGCTGGCTGAGACGTTGGTCGGGATCGGTACGTATTTCGGAACGCGGACCGTCGCGTGGATGACCGACATGAACGTCCCGCTCGGCCGGACGGTCGGTAACTGGCCGGAAGTCGTGGAATCGATCGAGTGTCTCCAGGGTGCCGACGTCGGCGACGTCATGGAGATCACCCTCGCACTGGCGGGCGAGATGATCGCCCTCGGCGGCCGGGCCGGATCGCCGGAAGACGGCCGGCGCCGCGCCGAAACGGCCGTCGAGTCCGGTTTAGCCTTCGATACCTTCAAGCGCCTGGTCAAAACGCAGGGCGGCGACGTCGAGCTCCTCACGAACCCCGAGCGCCGTGCCGGCTTCGAAGCGTCCGGTCGCGTTACGGCCGAGGTCGACGGTTACGTCACCGGCCTGAATGCGCTCGCCGTCGGGCACACGGCCACCGTGATGGGTGCGGGTCGGTCGAAGAAGGAGGACGCCGTCGACCCGTTGGCCGGCATCGTCCTGCAAAAAACGGTAGGGGACTCCGTGCGGCGAGGTGATACGCTGGCCCATTTACATACGCGAAACGAGCACTGCCTTCAGGAATACGAAGAGGCAATCCGGGGGGCCTACGAAATCGCAGCGACACCTACGCCGCCTCGAGGATCACTCCTCATCGATCGTTACGCGGAAAACCGCTGGCGGAGCCGCTCGTGATACCCCGGACGGGTGCGGAAACGGCGTGGATCGGCCGAATATCGCCGTGTACCACGCCTCGTGCATCTTTCGGGACGTCACCTACGTTAGACTCGGTGAAAACTTTATATTGTCCGACACCCTTTTTGACGTCTGACGGCCCTCAATAGACGCTTGAAGACGGTCATATTTCCTTGCATTCATTCTCCCAGTAGCATGTCGGTTTGGACACGTTTTAAACGACTTCTCAATTCCTTGTTCGGCGGCGCGATCTCAGCCATGGAGGATCCACGCCTCATTCTCGAGCAGAACATTCGGGAGCTGAACGATCAGGTTCCGAAGATGAACGAGAACATCGCGACCGTGAAGGCGAACGTCATTTTGCTCCAGAAGGAGTTGAAGCGGAGTGACGAGGAGATAAAGACGCTAACGTCGAAGGTAAAGGCGGGCATCCAGGCTGGGCGCGACGACATCGCACAGCAGTACGCTATCAGCCTCGAGAAGTCGAAGGAATCGCTGGTTCGAACGCGGGAACAGCTTAAATACGCGTCCGCGGCCTACGACAAGGCAATCCAGGTAAAGAAGGCCTTCATGCGCGAGAAGGACCGAAAGATCGTGGAAGCGAAGGAGGCGTTACGCGCCCACGAACGGGCCAAATGGCAGTCGCGCATCGCCGACACGCTCGAGCAGTTCGAAGTATCCGGGATCGATCAGACGCACGACGAGATGTTGACGCGGATCCAGGAGGAGACCGCGCGGAACGAAGCCCGCATGGAGCTGGCGCTGGATTCGGTCGACAGTGACGCTTTACGGATCGAGGAAGACGCCGAGGCCATTCGAGCGGCAGAGCTGGTAAAGCAGTTCAAACTCGAGATGGGTCTCGGCGACGCCAAGGCCGCACAGAAGGAAGAAGAGAAGGTGGACATCCCTGAAAAGGAGTCCGAAGAAGCGTCGAAGACGATCGGGAAGCAGCGTACACGGTCCGAATAGTGCGCGGGGCGCTGCCAAAGGATCGATCCCGAATGGCCGCAGAAGCCGTCAGGACAAGACGTACTATGACACCTGAAGAATTTCAAAAGTACAAAGAGGCGGAGAAGCAGCACCTTCGCAAGCTGAAAGAGCTCAAGAAGGCCGTCCGCCGTCTCGAAAGAGAGAAATCCATCCGTTCCGCCTTCGAAAACGTAAGCGCCGAACCCACCGAAGTGATGGAGCGGCAGAAGGACCTCGTGGATCGACTGGCGATGGAGACGGCAATGCATGAGGCGCGGCTGGAGATGGTACTCGACGGATCTGAAGACCTCGTCAGAGAATCTCGGACGGCTGCGCTCGAGGAGGAGCTTCAGCGCGAGCGCGCGCAGGCCTTGGTACGGCAGTTGGGGAAGGAGATGAAGGAAGAGAGCGCCGATAAGGAAAAGCTACGTAGGGCGGATGGAGATCCCGGCACGTCGAAGGCACCGACGTCGTCAAACCCTACGTCGAGCCGGGACGACCGGCCGGAGAAAACGATAGGCAGAATGTGAACATTGGGATGATGACATCGGCCCGCGCCGGCGGCGGCCGAAGCACGAAGCACTCCTACGTGTCGCAGTACATGAACGACGTCGACGTCAACTACACGAAAGAGGCCTTCTTGAATCCGATGAATCTCGGATTTCTGATCATGGCCATGCTGACCGCGTTCTTTCTGAGCGGATCGGAACCGTGGTTCAACGTCGTTCTCATTCTGGCCGCAGCACTCGAGCTGATGTATCTGGGCGTCGTTCCGCGAAACGATCGCTTTCGGAGGGCCGTGCGTTCACGGCGTGCCGCCGAGCATGCGAAGCCCCCCTCTCAGAAGGAAATCTTCCAGGTGCTCACGAAGGGAAGTCAGCGCCGGTATGCACGGCTTCGAAAACTCGAAAAAGACATCCGCACCAATTACCGCAAGCTGAGCTACGCCACACAAGGCCTGCTCGAGAGTCACCTGGACAAAATCGACGGATTGCTCGATTCCTATCTCAATCTCCTGTATCAGAAGGAGCGCTACGAATATACCGTGCAGAGCGGAACGGAGAGCGAAGTGGTCAAGGCCATCTCGACCCTTCGAGACGACATGGCGGACGACTCTCCGAAAGTCCGATCTATCAAGCAGCGGCGCCTCCGTATTCTCGAACAGCGGCTTAGCCGATTTAAGAAGAGCAACGAGAATCTCGAAATTATCGAGGCTCAGCTCGAGACGATCGAGGACGTGGTCAAATACATCCATGAGCAGTCGCTCACCTTGCGCAATCCGGAGGAAATCACCTTCCAGCTAGACACGCTCCTGAGCGAGGTCGAAGAGACGGAAGCGGCCATTGAGGAAATCGAGGACGTTTTTTCCTCCTCCGTGGATCTGCTGGGCGAAATGGACACGTTCGAGGCCGACGACGAGAAGGCATCCGAATCGACGCCGGACCGCACTCGCCTCCGGAGCTGAAGCCCGGCGTCTCGGCCCGATTTCCATCGAACGCCCTCCTCCTATCTGATGAATTTCGAAACGCTGCTCTACGACGTCGAGGACGACGTTGCCCTCGTAACCCTCAATCGCCCCGACAAGCTAAACGCTTTGTCTCGGGAGGTCCTCGACGAACTCGAACGTTGTTTCGTGACGGTGAGCAAGGACGATGCGGTGCAGGGCGTCGTACTCACGGGTACAGGCACGAAAGCATTCGCAGCCGGAGCCGACGTCGCGCAGTTCCGATCGATGACCGCGATGGAGGGCCATCGATTCGCCCTGAGGGGACAGGCCGTTTTCAATCGCATCGAATCTCTCCGCAAACCGGTAATTGCCGCCGTCAACGGCTACGCGCTCGGTGGAGGATGTGAGCTCGCGATGGCCTGCCACCTGCGAACGGCCGCGGAAACTGCAACTTTCGGACAGCCGGAGGTCGGTCTCGGGATCATTCCCGGGTACGGCGGCACACAACGCCTTCCACGATTGGTGGGGCTGGGAAGGGCGACGGAGATGGTGCTCTCCGGTGAGCAAATGAGCGCCCGGAGAGCCTTTGAAATCGGCCTGGTCAATCGAACGTTTCCCGCCGATCGACTGATCGAGGGGACGAAGGAGCTGCTGCGCGGCATATTGACCCATGCACCCGCGGCCCTCGGTCTCGCAATCGAGGCGCTGCATGCCAGCGACCTTCCCCTGCACGAGGGCCTGCGCTACGAGGCGACGCTATTCGGCCAGTGCTGCGCGACACAGGATTTCGCGGAGGGCGTCTCGGCCTTTCTCGAACGTCGAAAGCCGGTTTTCAAAGGGCACTGATGGAATTCGCCATCATCCTTCTGATGCTCCTCCTGAGCGCCTTCTTCTCCGGATCGGAGATCGCATTCGTCGTGGCAAACCGACTGCGCGTAGAGGTTCTGGCTCGTCGCGAAGGGGTCGTCGGGCCGATCGTCCGCGACTTCCTCGAGAACCCCGCTACCTTTCTCACGACGACGCTCGTCGGAAACAACGTCGCGCTGGTGGTCTACTCGACCCTCATGGCACTCTATTTGAATCCTCCCCTGGAGCAGTTCTTCGCCGGCGTCGCGGGATTGGAGCGGGACGGGCTGGACCTCGCGGTACTGGGAGCGCAGACCGTCGTCGCCGGCCTCATCGTGCTCGTCGTAGGTGAGATTCTGCCGAAGTCCATTATGCGTGAAACGGCCAATCACGCCGTTTTCTACCTTGCCGTTCCGCTTCGATTCAGCTATTACGTTCTCCTTCCGATGGTCAAACTGGCGGCGTTTTCGGCGTCGCTGCTCATTCGGCTTTTTCGCGCAGAGGCGGATACGTTCGCGCAGTTCATTCGCCGCGATTTCGAGGTCATTATTCAAGAAAGCAAGGCAAGCGGCGAATGGGATCTCGACGAAGACGAAAGTGAACTGCTCTCCAACGTCTTCGCCATGGACGCCCTTCGCGTCAAGGAATCCATGATGCCTCGGACCGACGTGGTCGCGGTCGAGGAAAAGACTTCGATCGAGGATTTGCTTGTCCGATTCATCCAGACGGGGCACTCGAAGCTGCCCGTCTATCGGGAGAACATCGACCATATCGTGGGTGTCGTCTTCGCCTATGACTTGTTCCATCAGCCGGCACGGCTGACGGACGTCATACGACCGGCGAAATTCGTTCCCGAATCGAAGCGGTCGAAGGACTTACTTCGAGAGTTTTTGTCGACGAACACGTCCATCGCCGTCGTGATCGACGAATACGGGGGAACGGCCGGACTCGTGACGCGGGAGGACCTGCTCGAGGAACTCTTCGGCGACATTCAGGACGAGTTCGATACCGAGACGGAGGTATTGCGCATGAGCGGCGACGGTAGCCTGATCGCGAGCGGTCGCGTTCACATCGACGAAATCAAGGAGGAGTTCGGCATCGAAATTCCGGAAGGGGATTACGAAACGGTGGCCGGGTACCTGCTCGAACGGATCGGCGCGATTCCCGCACCGCAGGATCACTATCAGTTCGACGGCTTCCGCTTCGACGTGCTCAAGGCCACGACGAACCGGATCGATCTGGTGCGGATCGCGCAAGAACCCAGGCCGCAGCCCGAGAACTGAACGTTCCCTGGGGATAGGCCGCCGTGCAGGATCGCATTGCAGCACGTCGATAACCGAGCGCCGCGAGCGCGTTATGGCGCGTCCCGATCGGCGCTTCGAGCGCGCGGATGCGAGTCAGATGGAGCGAGTCGGCAGTCGCCCGTACGCCAGTACGAGCTTGAGGTGGGTAAGGAGCGGTGAGACCAGCCGCAGTTTTTCGAGGCGGCCGGTGGGCATTTCGGGCAGTCCTGGCGGGCTGACGCGCCCCATCCACAAACCCATTTTTTCGCTCAGGACACGTTCGCCTGGGAATTCGTTCGGAGGAAGGTGGACGCTGTAGAATTGGCGCTTTCGTTGAAGCCTCACGTAGACTTGATCCGCCGCATCGGACAGACTTTTGTCTTGAGCGTCGAGCATTTCGCCCCCGATCAAGTAGTCCCGGTAGATGAATGGGACGTCGAACAGAGCCGCGGCCGCCGCTTCGGCGATTTCGGGATCGTCTCTGAGACCGACGGCGGCGACACGGGAGGTGGCAGTGGAGACGATGCAGAGCGTTTCCTCCGCGACGAGATCCGGCTCGGCACCTTCAATGTCCTCCAGAACCGCGGCTGCCAGGTGCTGGGTGACGTTTAGCGTCCCGATCGTCGCAAAAGCCACGAACGGGCCCAAGCGTTCGGTGCTCACGACGGCGACCCGTTATTCCTCTCCTCCGGATTGGCCTTCTCCACCGATCGATTCGCGCATTTTCGTATCGGATTGGATGTTTCGCAGGTTGTAGTAGTCCATGACACCCATGTTACCGGAACGAAGGGCGTCGGCGAGCGCCATGGGCACCTCCGCTTCGGCGGCGACGACTTTGGCGCGCTGCTCCTGAACGGCCGCTCGCATCTCCTGCTCCCGTGCGACGGCCGATGCCCGTCGTTCTTCGGCTTTGGCCCGTGCGACCTGGAGGTCCGCTTCGGCCTGGTCCGTCTGCAGCTTCGCGCCGATATTTTCACCGACGTCGACGTCCGCGATGTCGATCGATAGGATTTCGAACGCGGTACCGGAGTCGAGCCCCTTGGCCAGGACCACTTTTGAGATGGAATCGGGATTCTCGAGGACGAGGGCATGCGTCTCCGACGACCCGATGGTCGAAACGATGCCCTCACCGACGCGCGCGATGATCGTCTCTTCACCGGCCCCGCCGACGAGCCGTTCGATGTTCGCACGCACCGTTACGCGCGCGATGGCCCGCACCTGGATGCCGTCTTTGGCGACCGCGGAAACGGCAGGCGTTTCGATTACTTTCGGATTCACGGACACCTGAACCGCCTCCAGGACGTCCCGCCCGGCGAGATCGATCGCCGTGGCTCGTTCGAAATTTAGATCGATATTCGCCTTGTCTGCGGAGATCAGCGCGTTGACGACTTTCTGCACATCCCCTCCCGCCAGATAATGCGCCTCGAGCTGAGGCGTATCGACGTAAATTCCGGCTTTGTGCGCGGTAATGAGCGGCTTCACGATCACGGCAGGAGGCACCTTCCGCAGCCGCATCCCGACGAGGTCACGGACCAGCTTCAACTCGACGCCCGAGAAATAGGCCGTAATCCACAGCCCGACGGGAATGAAGTAGAGGAAAAAGACGAGAAATAGGATGGCCAGCGCGATGACGAGCAGGCCGGTCGTGGTGAAGAGCACGTCCATGGTTGCGATCCTATGGCTATGGGTTCAGGCAACGCGGGTGGTTACGAGCGTGCCGATGCCGGGTTACGGTGACGCTCCGGATGGCGCTGGGACCCGCCGTTTACTCCGTCTTTCGATAGTCTCCGCTCATGCCGCCGGTTTTTGCGAGGAGGTGAATGTCCGTGATGCGCAAGTTTTTCGATAGCGACTTGCACATGTCGTACACGGTGAGGGCCGCGATGGAAACGGCCGTGAGCGCCTCCATCTCGACGCCCGTTTGACCGATACTCTTGGCGTAGGCGCGAATTTCGATCGTGTGGTCTTCCTCCTCCAGGTTGATCTCGACGTCGACCCCTTTCAGGTGGAGGTCGTGGCAAAGAGGAATCAACCTGCTGGTTTGTTTTGCGCCCATGATCCCCGCGATCTGGGCCACGGCGAGGACGTCGCCTTTGCGGACGTCCTTTTCACGAACGGCCTCGAAGACCTCCTTGCCCAGCCAGATACGGCCGGAGGCGAGCGCCGTCCTTACGGAGTCGGGCTTCTCACCCACGTCGACCATTTTTACGCCGCCGGCGGGATTCACATGCGTGAGCGTGGGAGAATCGGTCATCTCGAAAAGGAATAAGCTACTTCGGTCGAAATTGGCGATGTCGAAGATAGGAGTGGGCTCGACGAACGGCAAGGCTACTCGCGGAGGATCCACGGATATCGTCACGTCAGTCACTCCGTGCTTCCGACGGGTCGCTACGGTGATAGATCACCTTGCCGCCCAGGTACGTCGCATGGACCTCGGTGGCGGGGATTTCTTCCGCGGCCACGTTCATGACGTCCCGGGTCAGAACGACGAAATCCGCGTACTGTCCCGGCTCGATCGTACCGAGAGCGTCCTCCTCAAACGCGGCATAGGCGGCGTCTCGTGTAAATGCTCGGAGCGCCTGCTCTCGCGTCAGGATCTGGTCGGGGAGCCATCCGCCCTCCGGCCACCCTTCGACGTCGCGGCGTGTGACGGCCGCGTAGAACCCGAGAAGAGGATTGACGTGCTCGACGGGAAAATCGGATCCGAAGGCGAGTCGAACGCCTTCTTCAAGGAACGTCCTCCAGGCGTATGCCCCCTCGAGTCGCTCGACGCCCACGCGGTCGGCCGCCCAGTACATGTCGGACGTAGCATGGATCGGCTGCATCGAGGCGATGACCCCGAGTTCTCGAAACCGCGGAATGTCGTTCGGATCGACGATCTGCGCGTGCTCGATGCGGTGCCGGCCCGCACCGGGACTCGGTTCCTTCAATGCGTGCTCGTAGGTGTCGAGGACGAGTCGAGTACCTCGATCGCCGATCGCATGCGTGCTCACCTGAAAACCACACCGAATCGCCGCCCGGACGTCGTCCGCAAAGGCGTCGGGTGTTGTTCGAAGGAGACCTCGGGATTCGGGCTCGTCGTCATACGGCTCGAGGAGAGCGGCGCCACGACTTCCCAGGGCTCCGTCGACGTAATATTTCACGGATCGAACGCTGAGGCGGTCGCCGAAGATGCGCCCGTCCCCGCAGAAACGATCGAACGTGGGGCCTCGTCCGGCGATCATTGCGTAGACGCGAAGATCGAGCCATCCCTCATCCATCGCTTCGCGGTACAGCGCAATGTCGTCTTCGTCGACTCCGGCATCGTGCACGGCCGTCAAACCGTATCGCGCCGTCTCCTGAAGAACGAGCTTCAGGGCCTCACGGCGCTCCTCGTCGGTCGGCGCCGGAACGTTCTCGGAGACGAGGCGCATTGCCGCGTCGATGAAGATGCCGGTCGGCTCACCGGCGGCGTCACGCAGGATACGGCCGCCCCGGGGGTCTTCCGCGTCCCGAATACGCCGGCGTCCGGCGACGTCAAGGGCCGCCGTATTCGCCCAGGCTGCGTGGCCGTCGATTCGTTCGATCCAAACGGGTCGATCCGGAAACGCGCCGTCGAGATCCAAGCGCGTCGGATAGGTTTGATTCGGCCAGTCGTTCTGATCCCATCCGTGCCCTGTCAGCCACAATCCTGCGGGTAAGCGCTCCTCGTAGTCCTTGAGCCGTTCGATCACGGCGTCCTTCGAGGACGTGCCGACGAGGTCGGCCCGGAGCAGCGAGAGTCCTCGGCCCATGAGATGAGCGTGCGCGTCGATGAGACCGGGCACGACCGTGCGCCGTTCGGCGTCGCGGCGTTCTGCCGTCGGGAAAGCAGCCAGCACTTCAGCGTTCGAGCCCACCATCGCGATCCGTTCGCCCAGCACGGCGATGGCCTCGGCGGTCGGTTGATCCGGATTGACGGTGTAGACCCGTGCATTGTGGAGGACGAATTCCGCCTGGGCGACGGCTTGCCGCGGAGCAACGATCCACGTCCGGAGGGCGCCGACGAGGGCCGCCAGGAGTCTTCCCGTCATCCCGTTTCTTCGATCCGTGATTCGTTCAGTCGTTCGATCCATAGAGTGACCGGACCGTCGTTCAGTATGTTGACGTCCATCATCGCTCCGAATACGCCGGTCTGCACCTTCGTCTGGAGACGTTCCTCGAGATTCGCGACGAAGGTCCGATACAGCGTCTCTGCTTTCTCCGGCTCTGCGGCGGACTCAAACGAAGGTCTATTTCCCCGCCGGACGTCGCCATACAAGGTAAATTGAGACACGACGAGCGCCTCTCCCCCGACATCGGTCACGGATAGATTCATCTTGCCGTCTTCGTCGGCGAAGATTCGGACTTGAGCGCACTTACGAGCCAGCCACGCGGCCTCCTCCGTCGTGTCGTCACGGTGAACGCCCAGGAAGACGAGCAGGCCTTCTCGGATGGATCCGGCCGTTTTGCCTTCCACTTCGACGGAGGCACGTCGGACTCGCTGGACCAGTGCTACCATTCGTGCCGACGAAGACGATTTCCCTCTGGTGAGTCTACTCCGCCGGCTCATGCCTTGCGAGCCTTTCGCGAAGATACGCCGTGAGTTGGCGAAGTGCGCGGCCGCGGTGGCTGATCGCGTTTTTCTCGTCAGCGGGCAGCTCGGCGAACGTCCGGTCCATTCCTTCCGGCATGAAGATGGAGTCGTAACCGAATCCGCCGCCGCCGCGCTCTTCGCTGATGATCGTGCCGGAACACATCCCCTCGAAATAGTGGATCCCTCCTTGGCGATCGACGAACGCGATCACGGTGCGAAACCGGGCTTCTCGATCCGTGGCGTCGGCTAGTTCCCGGAGCAAGCGTCTCCGATTCGCGGCGTCGTCAGCCAGCTCGCCGGCATAGCGTGCCGACCGCACTCCCGGCCGGCCGTCGAGCGCTCTTACTTCAAGGCCCGTATCATCGGCCAGCGATGCCATTTCCGTATGGTCATGTAACGCGCGAGCCTTCATCGCCGCGTTCTCTTCGAGCGTTTCGGCATCCTCGACGACCACCGGCGCGCCATCCATATCGGCGGCCGAGACGAGTTCCACCGGCAAGCCCGAGAGGACCGTTCGCATTTCGTAAACCTTTCCAGGATTTCTCGTGGCGAGCACGATCTTCATGACGTCTCCCGATAACGGCTACGAACTAGCCGAAACAATCGCCTGGAGGTATTGTACCACGCACCCACACGCCGTACATTGCGCGGCTGCCAAAATACAACGTACACGACGCTTTTTCAGGGAGAATCAGTCTTGTCAGTAGGAGTCAAGGTTCGCGACAATGAGTCCATCGATCGCGCTCTGCGCCGGTTCAAGCGTGCTGTAAACCGCAGCCGCGTGCTTCGCATCTACCGCTCGAACATGGCCTTCACCAAGCCGTCCGAAGAGCGCCGCGTAGCCCGCGAAAAGGCTTCTCGCGCCGCGCGCAAGCACTCTCGAAATTACTAGGTCGGGCCTTTTATCACGCGTCCGATCGTTTCGGGACGTGCAGGAGAATGATGAGTGGGCAGCATCCGTCCGGGTGCTGCCTATTTTCGTATCTACACGCTCAATGCAACGCGCAGGATTTCGCCCTGCTCCTGCTGGTGGACTCTCGCACTGCCGGTTGCCGTGCTCGCACTCGGCGGGCGGCCGACGTACGTCACCCGCACCTCGCACGGACCGTGCAACTCTTCGAGCAGGGCATCGAGCCGGTGGCGCATGAAACTCCAGGCGCCCATGTTTTCGGGCTCCTCTTGAACCCAGGCCACGTCCTCTACCGTGCCGTATCGCTCGATCTCTTCGCGAATCTCGGTTTCGGGGAACGGATGGTACTGCTCGACGCGGACAATGGCTACGTCGTCGGGATCGAGCTCCCTCTCCTCTCGCTCCTGCAACAGATCGTAAAAGATCTTTCCGCTGCAGAGGATCAGGCGTTTCGCCTTGGACGGCTCCGCCTCGCCTTTCATGATCTTGAGGAATCGCCCCTCGCTGAAGTCTTCCGGACGCGAGACGACCTTGGGATGCCGGAGCAAGCTCTTCGGCGCCATCACGATCAAGGGCTTATGAACCTTCCACTTGATCTGTCGCCGGAGGGCGTGAAAATAATTCGCCGGCGTGGTGAAGTTGCCGACGATCATGTTGTCTTCGGCACACATCTGAAGGAATCGCTCCGGACGAGCCGATGAATGCTCCGGGCCCTGCCCTTCGTACCCGTGCGGGAGCAGCAAGACGAGATTGCTGCGCTGACCCCACTTCTCCTCGGCCACCGACAGAAACTGGTCGAACACGATCTGAGCTCCGTTTGCGAAGTCCCCGAACTGCGCTTCCCACAGCACGAGCGCCGCGGGATCGCCCACGGTGTAGCCGTATTCGAAGCCTGCGGCGGCGTACTCGGAGAGGAGCGAATCATAGATGAGAAGTTTCGCCTGCCCTTCCCGTACGTTGTTGAGGGGGATGTATTCTTCCCCGCTTTCCTGGTCGTAGAGCACGGCGTGACGCTGGCTGAACGTACCCCGGCGCGAGTCCTGACCGCTCAGCCGGACGGTCGTTCCCTCCAGCAACAAGGAGCCGAACGCCAGCACCTCGGCGAAAGACCAGTCGATCTTCTTCTCCTCGTGGAAGAGCTTCTCGCGGCGCTCGAACTGGCGGATCAACTTCTTGTGGACGTTCAAGTCCTGAGGGAGCTCCACGAGGGCCTTCACGATGGCCTCGAGATCCTCCATCCGGGCCTTGGTCTCGACCTCCTCGAGTACGGGCTCTGCTTTCTTCTTTTTCCGAAGCAAGTCGAAACGATCTGCGGCTTCATCGGTGTCGAGCTCGCGCGTCCGATCGAAGGCCTCTTGAAGGCGATCGCGGTAATCTTCCAGGAGCTTTTCGGCCTCGTCCGGCTCCATTTCTCCTCGCCGGAGGAGCGTCTCGGTATAGATTTTACGCGGGGATCGCTTCTCCTCGATCTTCTTGTAGAGCAGCGGCTGCGTGTAGGTAGGTTCGTCGCCCTCGTTGTGACCGTGAACCCGGTAGCACAACATGTCGATGACGACGTCCTTGTTAAAGACGTTGCGATAGTCGATGGCGAGCCGCGCCACGCGAACACACGCCTCCGGGTCATCGCCGTTGACGTGGATGATCGGCGCCTGGATGGTCCGGGCCACGTCGGTGGCGTAGGTCGAGCTGCGGGCGTCCGACGGCGTCGTCGTGAAGCCTATCTGATTGTTGATGATCACGTGGATGGTCCCGCCTGTCTTGTAGCCACGCAGATGGCTGAGATTCAGGGTTTCGGTGACGACGCCCTGCCCGGCGAATGCCGCGTCGCCATGGATGAGCAGCGGGATCACGGAATCCAGATAGTCCCCTCCCGGCGTGTCGACGTTCTTTTCACGCATCAATTCCTGCTTGGCCCGAACCATGCCTTCGACGATGGGATCGACGGCTTCGAGATGGCTCGGGTTCGAGGCCAGCGTGAGCTTCACCCTGGCGCCCATGGGGGAGACGTGTTCGCCTTTCGCGCCCAGATGATACTTCACGTCACCCGATCCTTGAGTGGTATTCGGATCGATGTTGCCCTCGAACTCGCTGAAAATGGCCTCATAGGGCTTGTTCAGGATGTTCGCCAGCACGTTAAGCCTGCCCCGGTGCGCCATCCCCATCACGATCTCTTCGGCCTCCTGCTCGGCAGCGTCGGACAGTACCGCGTCGAGCAGCGGAATGACGCTCTCCGCTCCCTCCAACGAAAATCGCTTGTGGCCGATGTATTTCGTGTGGATGAACCGTTCGAAGGCCTCCGCGGCATTCAGCTTCTGGAGGATCCGCCGCTTGGCCTCCGGCGCGATGGGCTCTTCGCAGCGTACGGGTTCGATGCGTTCCTGGAGCCAGCGCTTCTCGGTCGGATCGGAAATGTGCATATACTCGATGCCGACCTTTCGCGTGTACGTGTCGCGAACGATCTCGATGATCTCCCGCAGCGGCCGGATGTCTTTGCCACCAAGGCCTCCCGTCACGAATTTGCGATCCAGATCCCACACGGTGAGATCGTACGTCGCCGGATCGAGTTCGGGATGGTAGCTCCAGCTATACCCCAGCGGATTGACGTCGGCCTGGAGGTGGCCGCGCACTCGGTAGGACCGGATGAACTGCAGAACGCGCGCCTGCTTCTGCGTCATGCTCATCTCTTCGGTCTGCTCCGTCGCACCGAGCTGCGGCGTCGAGTCCGTGCTAAGCGAATACGGCTGGTAGGGAATCGTCAGGTGTTCGAAGATTTCCTGATAGAAATCGTGGCCGCCGAGCAACAACTCCGCGATGTAAGAGAGAAACGCACCGGATTCGGCACCCTGGATGACGCGATGGTCGTAGGTGGAGGTGATCGTCATCACCTCGGAGATGCCCACCTTGCTGACACTCTCCGGCGGATACGCGTAGTATTCCGGCGGATAGCCGATCGCGCCCGCACCGACGATGACTCCTTGTCCAGGCATGAGGCGCGCAACGCTCATCGTCGTTCCGATCATGCCCGGGTTCGTCAGCGTGGCCGTCGTTCCCTCAAAGTCCACGATCTCGAGCTTCCCCTGGCGCGCGCGCTGCACGACGTCGTCGTAGATGCCCAGAAGCTGGGCGAAGCTCATGCGGTCGGCGGCCTTGATGTTCGGTACGAGCAGGGTGCGCTTGCCCCGCCGTTCGAGGTCGATGGCGAGACCGAGATTCACCTGCTTGGGAATGACGTGAAGCGGCGTCCCGTTGTCGTGTCGGAACGTCGTATTCATGTTCGGAAACTCTTTGAGCGCTTTCACGAACGCCCAGGCGATGAGGTGCGTGAACGAGACTTTTTCACCCCCGACGTAGCGCTGATAGTCGTTGACGAGCTTCCGATTCTCCGACATCAGCTTGACCGGCACCGTGCGGATGGAGGTGGCCGTCGGCACGCCGAGGCTCGCCTCCATGTTCTCGACGATCTTCGCCTGCGGCCCGCGGATGGGCTCGGTCCTGACGTCGTCTTCAGTCGACACCGGCGCGGATGCCGGCGTCACCGGCTCGGGCAGTGCCCCGTCTCCCCCGTCTCGACGCGCCTTGACGACCAGCTTCTCCGGTGCCGGCGCGGACGGCGTACGCGCTTCTTTGGCCGCGATAAACGATTCGCTCGGACGATAGTCCGCAAAAAAGTCTCGCCAACTCTCACTAACGCTTTCCGGATCGTCGAGATACTGGCGGTAGAGCTCCTCTATGTAGCCGGTGTTAAATCCGAGACTCACGGTACGATGTTCTTTGGTGCCTTGGTGTCAGTACGAGATAACGAATGGGCAGGGGTTGGGGTTCGCCGTCCAGGCACGCGTCAAAGCCATCCGCACTCTCTGTACCACGTAATCGTCTCTTCGATACCCTCTTTCAGGGATTTGCGTTGTCCGTAGCCGAAATCACGTTTCGCCTTCTCGATCGAGCACATTTTGCAGACTCGGCGAATCTCCCGTGCCTTCTCGCGATTGAGCGGCGGGTAGGTCCCGCTCATCTTGCCGATCAGCTCCACCGCCGCTCCGATGACGTCGACGAGTATCGGCGGCACGGCGACCGTAAGGGCCCGGCGCTCGAGCGGGCCTGTCGCGGCATGCTTGACATCGCTCCACGAATAGAAAGTTTCGCTGCCGAGGAAATAAGTCTGACGCGCCGCCGCGCGTGATTCGGCCGCATCCACCATCCCCCGCACCAGATCCGAGACGTGTACGAGGCTCAGCGCCGGCTCGCTAACGCTTCCGACGACCGGACAGATGCCTCTGCTCATCGTCTTGAAGAAGGTGAATACGTCTCTTTCACGCGGACCGTACACGGTGGCCGGGCGGATGACGGTAATCGGAACGGCACCGTCCAGCTCTCGCAGTCGCCCTTCCATGAGGGCCTTGCTTCGTCCGTAGCGGCTGATGGGACGGAGCGGCGTTTCCTCGTTCGCCACTCCGCCGCATGGCCCGACGACCGCAAGACTACTCGTTACGAGCACCCTCTCAACGTCGGGATTGACCCTGGCGACGGTCTCAACGAGCCGGATCGTCGCCTCGACGTTGTCCCGCTCGAACGTTTCCCAATCCTTCGCTCGCGTGACGCCCCCGACATGGTATACCGAATCGACGTCCCGTACGGCCTCCGCAACGGTCTCGTCGTCGAACAGGTCCGCCCGAACTTCGACCACGTCCAGGCCGGATAGCCATTTCGGATCGTGACGCACGAGGCAGCGAACCTCTCCGTATCCTCGGCGCAGCAGTTCTTCGGCCAGATGGCTGCCGATGAAGCCCGTGCCGCCGGTGATGAATGCTTTCTTCATGAGTCGAGCGCGACCGGTGGGGCCGGCAGAGGGACGGACGGACGGCCCGAGAGCACTCGACGTTCGGCGTCCTCTCGCCTCCCGACGTCCGACCTACCACCGCCTGAGACTGACGACATTCTCTACGTGGTGCGTATGGGGAAAGAGGTCCACGGGCTGCACGTCGACAATCTGGTAGTGATCGGCCAGCGCCTTGAGATCGCGTGCCTGAGTCTGCGGATTGCAGCTGACGTAAACGAACCGCTCCGGCCCGAGCTCGGCCACGCGCTCGGCGACTTTCGGATGCATGCCGGCTCGCGGCGGATCGACGATGAGCACGTCCGGAGGGCCGTGTCGATCAACGAAAGCGCGGTCGAAGAGCCGCAGCATGTCGCCCACTTCAAAAACGCAATTAGAGACGTCGTTCGCTTCGGCATTCGATCGGGCGTTTGCGACCGCCTCTTCCACGAGTTCAATGCCGACCACGCGCCCGGCGTCTCCGGCGACGAAAACGGAAATCGTCCCCGCACCACAGTACAGGTCGTAGACGACGTCGTCGGGGCGCAGATCGGCGAAGTCGCGCGCCGTTTCGTAGAGCCGCTCGGCTCCGGCGGTGTTCGTTTGAAAGAACGCGTTGGCCGCGATTTCGAACGTATAGGGCCCGATCCGGTCGTGGATGACGCCCGGACCGAATATCACCTTGATCTCTTCGCCGAAGGCCGTCTGCGCCTTGCCCGTGTTGATCGTGTTGACGAGCGTCGTCACGTCGGGAAAATCGTCCCGGACATAGCCGGCCAGCAATTCCATCCGCTCGGCGTCGTACCCGTTGGTCACGAGATTTATCATCAGATCGCCCGTCCGCTCGCCGGTGCGAATGACGAGGTGCCGGAGAAACCCTACGTGAGCGCGGACGTCCCACGGATCCCATCCGTGACCTTTTACGAAACGACGTACACCGTTGACGAGCGCGGCGCTGCGCTCCGACTGCAGATGGCACTCATGGAGGTCGAGCACTTTGTCGAAGTGCCCCGGCACGTGGAGCCCGAGGGCGAATTCGGTGTCGAATTCTTCTCCGGTGTCGATTTCCTCGCGCGTCAGCCAGCGTGCCGCGCTGAAGGAAAACTCCATCTTGTTGCGATAGAAATAGACGTTCTCCGAGCCGATCGCGGGACGCACGTGGACGTTTTCGAAGCCTCCGTTATGGATGAGAGCATCGCGAACGCTGCTCGTTTTCGCCTCGAGCTGCGCGGCGTATTCGACGTGCTGCCACTTGCATCCGCCGCAGGTGCCGAAATAGAAACAGCGCGGCTCGGTCCGAAGGGTACTTGGTTCGAGCACTTCCTCCAGATACGCCTCGGCATAGCTTTTCTTCGCTCGTCCGATTCGTGCTCGGACGCGGTCGCCGGGCACGGCACCCGAAACGAATATGACGTATCCGTTCCGACGAGCGAGCGATTTGCCGCGGTCGGCGAATTTTTCGATCTCCAGCTCTAATTCCTCTCCTCGCTTCAGTCGCACGCTCTCGGTCTCTGCTTTATGAGATAGTCGTCTCGGTGGCCGCGCGGTCCACACGGACCGCTGCGTTGTCCACCATCCGTAAGGCTTCGATCTTGCCGTCCTTTTCTACGAGGACGCGGATGAGCTCGGTTTCCATGGCGGCGAGGTTGCGGGCGAGGGCGTCCACGATTACAGCGCCCGATCCCGGACGGCGCTTGATGATTGTTTTCAGGTCGGGGCGAAAAAATCCGAGTACTCGTGTTTCTGTGATGGCTTGAGCCGTCTCGATGCGTCTGAAATCACCTAGAAGCGACAGCTTGCCGAAGAACTCGTGCTCGCCGACCTGTCGCAGCTCGTGCACGGCGCCGGCATCGTCCTCGATCAGTAGGCGAATGCGTCCTTGCTGAACGACGTACATCCCTAGTCCCGGATCGCGTTCGTAGTACAGAAATTCGTCGCGTTTGTAGTCACGCCGGTGGACGGCGTCGGCCAGGTCCCTGAGGGCGACGCGGGGAAGATTTCGGAAGATGGCGACCTGCTGAAGCGCTTCGATTACTTCCTGCGTCTGAGAGTCTTCACCGGACGGGAATAGGCGCCGCACGCGAAGGGCCAGGCGCTTGACGGGGTGTCGTTTTTCTGCCATGGGATGAATCGATCAGCACGGAGTAAAGGATCGAGTGCCGGCCCCGGCCCGGACGCCGCGGCCGAAACCGGCACACCAACGTCGCCGAGGACGATCAGAATGCATGGCCGATGCCGAAATGGGGCTGAATGTCACCGAATCCGTCCGGCATCAGACCGTCTCCGCGCCGACGTGGATCGTACACTTTCAGGCCGAGGTCGAGGCGGATAATCAGATATTCCCATGCGATGCGCAAGCCGATTCCGGAACCAACGCCGATCTCGCGAAAAAACGCGTCGACCCTGAACTGCCCGTTCGCACTCCTCGGCACGTCGTCACCGAATCCGGGATTTCGCGGGCCGAACCAGACGTTTCCCGCATCGGCGAAGAGTACGCCGAGCCAGTCGGCTGCGAGGACCGATCGCAACAGGTTCGTCCGCAGCTCCAGTCCGGCTTC
This sequence comes from uncultured Rhodothermales bacterium, assembly GCA_964570345.1. GTDB lineage: Bacteria > Bacteroidota > Rhodothermia > Rhodothermales > VXPQ01 > CAZMXY01. Next base: position 56,474 of record CAZMXY010000001.1, read on the forward strand.
GAGCTTCACTTCACCACCCAGAATGTTCGTGACATCGCCGGCCTGAACGTTCGTCGTGTCCATTTCGTCGGCCGTCGCAAATCTCGCGCCGCCCGGTCCTAGTTCGCGCAGCCCCCAACCGCGGACGCTGGAGGCACCGCCGGCATAGAACCGGCGATCGAACGGAATGACGTCTGCATCTCCCGTCGGATGGGCAAATCCACCGACGAATTTGGCGGCCAGCACGTTTCCGCGGCTGAGAGGAACGTAGCGTCGAACGTCCCCGACGAATCGAGCGTACTGTCGATAGACGAGCCGACCGGGCGTACCCTCCTCGCTGAAAATGGGAAGGCCGGGAAGACTTCCCTCGAGCGTCCCCGGCGTGTAGACGAAACGATCCAGGAGATAGGGCAGATTATTGCCGACCTCCACGCCGGCCTCGTAACTGTATCCGCGGTCGCGCCGGAGCGGATTCACGTTGGCGGAGCGGAGCGTGTACCGAAGAGCCGTATTGACCTGCGGCCGTGTGTAGACTTCGACGATCCGAGCCTGCTGCACCGGATCGGCGACGGACCGAAGCAGCCGGTCGAGAATGTCGGTACGGAATCCGGCCAGCGTATCCGGATTACTCAGACTCACGTCGATCACGTCGACGAAGGACGTGATCGTAGGCGAGTGTCGCATCTCGAGCAGATAGCGTGCATTGCCTCGTCCGCGGATGATCAGCTTCAGATCGTCCCTGCGCGCCGTGAGCAGACTGAGTGAGAAGCGCGTTCGAGCATCGTACAGATCGAGCGCGGATTCTAGCCGGCTGAACGGCCGCACGAGATACGGATAGGTGAGTGACGTGAGGATTTCCCCCTGAGTGGCCGCCACCGCGGTCAGCTCATTGTTAGCCGCAATTGAGCCGGTCGCCTGCACGCGAAACGTCTCGCCGCGTCCGAGCAGGTTTGCATTCTCGTAGGTGATCCCGACTCCGGTACCGAGTTCCGTCGTCGACGTCAAGAGGCCCTCTCCACTCCGCTGTAGCATGAACGTCTCGAGGCGAATCTGGTGGCGCCTGCGCGTTCGGAGATCGACGACGTGGGGAAGGCGTGGAGGTGCACCCGGACGCAGTCGAATCGTATCGGATGGCTGCGCCGCGACGTCCGTAAACAGAAAAACGCCCGTGCCCTCGAGGCGGCGCTTCGTCGCGAGTACGGACGCCAGCGAGTACCAATCGCCCGGTCGAAACTGAAGCGTCCTCGTCAGCAAACCCGGCGCCAACCTGTTCTCGTTATCGATATGGATCGTCGCTATGCCGCCGGCCAGGCTGTCGGCCGGCGCTCGCAACGTTACGGTGTCTCGGCGCGTCGACGCGGAAGGTTCAGGACCATCCACTTGAAAATGCACGTCACCAAATCGATAGCGCGGGCCGGTGCGTACGCGGAACGTGATGTCGAAGCTGTCCGCCGACTGCGGAAAAACGAGGGCGCGGATGGAGTCGCGTGTGACCGAGGCAAACCCCTCATTCCGGAGAAACGTGAGTACGCGACGACGTTCCTCGAGGAGGGTCGGCTCCGAGTACCGCTGATCCCGCATCGCCAGAGAATGCGGGCGATCGCGACTGATGCGCTCGGTTCTCAGGAGCGTTCCTCGCGCGAGACGATACTGCTGTTCCGAGGATAAGGGCGCGAGCCCATCGTAGACGACGTGCCGGATATAGGTCGGATTGCCGGGATCGATGACGAACGAAACGGCCACTTCGCCGACGTCGAGCGTATCGATCCGGGCGTCGACCTCCGCTTCGCGGAATCCTTCCTGCCGGTAGAGCAGGCGCAGCCGTTCGGCGTCCGCAGTCACGACGTTCCAGTCCAGACGAGCGGGCGGCTCCCCGCCGGCCATGAGCGCGCCGCCGATACGCTCTCCCAGAACGCCCGACTCGCCGAACTCATAGAGCCAGAGCCACCACGTCAGCCCGCCGATGCCGAGAAAGCGGCGATTCGGCCGCGTCCGAACGCGGAGCGCGAGCTCTTCTTCCGTGAAGAACACGTTGCCGACGAATCGGACTTCCTTGACGATGGTCGATGCCGTCGTCGTGTCGATCCCTCCCTCCACACGCCCCTCTTGAGCGTGGGCCGGCGAGACGGGAACGAGGAGAAAGAAAAAGAGGAGAAAGAAAAAAAGGCCGTTGAGGCCTGCTGAGATGAAAGAGCTTCCGCGGCCGACCGGGCCGCTAAAACGTCGAATTAACGGAGGATGCCGGCGGGTCGCGTGCGCGCTAATCTTCTTCGAAATAGAAGTCGTCGTCCGCCGTCGGATAGTCCGGCCATACTTCCTCGATGCTCTCGTACGGCTCGCCATCGTCCTCCATAATGCGGAGATTTTCGATCACCTTGAGTGGAGCGCCAGTACGCTCGGCATAGTCGATTAGTTCTTCCTTCGTAGCCGGCCAGGGAGCATCTTCGAGGTGAGAGGCCAGGTCGAGGGTCCAGTACATAGGTCTAATGCTTTTATCGGATGTCGAATCGGGGCGATGAGCTTGGCGCGACGTGCGATTCGACCACCGTACGCCCAGCACGCACTATAGCGCCCAGGTCCAAAAAAAGCAAGCAGCGTCAGAGCGGCGACGCCATTTCGAGAAGAGTCGCGTATCCGTCGGGAAAATCAGTCGAGTGACACCGTCGAACGCTCGGTTTCTTCGACCAGCTTCTTGTACTCCTGCGGCGTCATGCTCGGAGCGAAGAAGTAGATTGGATTGATCGTTCGGTTGTCGGCGTCGCGGACCTCGTAATGCACGTGCGGACCGGTCGAGCGACCGGTGCTGCCGCTGATTCCGATCGCCTCGCCGCGCTTGACTTCTTTGCCGGGACGGACGTTAGCCGGGATCTTGGAGAGATGGGCATACAGCGTCGAATACCCCGTCGCCGCATGGTTGATTACGACATGATGGCCATAGGTGGCGCTGAATTCGGCTTTCCTCACGACGCCGTCGCCCGTGGCGACGACCGAGGAGCCGGTATCGACGAGAATGTCGACTCCCCCGTGCATCTTCCGCACACGCAAGATGGGATGCCGTCGCATGCCGTATCCCGACACCACGGGCCCGTTGGCAGGCAGGATTGCCGGTATCTGTCTGAGCTGCAGCTCGCGCTCGTCAGCCAGTTTCGTCAACTCCCGGTAGCTGGTATTCTGGAGGTTGATCTGTCGTTCGAGCTTGTCGAGTTTCTCCGACGTCGAGCTGAGAATTAACGCCGTCGGGCTACTGAATCGACCGTATTGTTCGTAGGGATCGACGCCACCGACCCCGACCTGCCGAACGTCGTCGGAAATGGGCTCGACCTGAAAAATCGTACGGTAGAGCTCCTGGTCCGACTCGCTGAGCTCTGCCAGCCGTTCGGAATAGCTGTCCATTCGATCGCTGATGCGCGACAGCTCGCGGAACAGGACGTCATTCTCGGCCATGAGGGCCAATTCTTGCGGGGTCTGCGTGAATTCGTCGACACCCCAGGAGAGGGCACTTGCCAACAGAAATGCCACCACGAGAAGTGCTGATCCTTGCAAGTACATTCGCGAGCGCTTCGGCCGGACCTCGACGAAGCTGCAAGATTCGTGGTCGTAGTAGTAGTATCGATTTCTCGGCATGCGAACTGCGATCTTAGCCAGCCTTGGGCATGTTGGATGGTCTACTGTGTTTGATGGGTCTTTCGTGAAGGTCCACGCAAAAAGCGAACCCGATTGAAAGGCCGACGGATCGGCTCAGCGTGGAATCAAGCGTGTTACCCGGATGGGGAGCAGAAATCGCCCCAAACCGGTTCATTTTGGCGGGGTTGCCGAGTGTTACGTCATCATAAAAAATGAATATAGCGGCACGTTTGGCTCCTGTCAACTGCGTCTCTGCCGCGGCGGGTCCGTGAACTTTTAACCCACTGCGGCACGAATTTACCTAAGCGCGAAATTGCAGGGAGCGTAGGTAGGACCACGTATCGGCAGGAAACGAGGCTTAATAAGTGCGATACGTAGTCGTCATCCGGTCACTCGTAATCGTGCTCGAAATATTCTATGCCGCGCGACGGCGCGCCGGGGCCTTTGGAGCGGATCCGTTCTGCCAGACGCTTGGCGAACACTTCGGCCGGATCGTAGCCGTAGTGGCGCAGGAGATGGTTCATCCCGATGACCTCGCAAATCACCGTTATGTTTTTACCGGGCGTAATGGGGACTTTTACCATCGGCAGCTCCACGTCGAGTAGCGAGAATGCGTCATCGACCATGCCGAGCCGAGTGTACTCCTCGTCCTTGTCCCAGAGCTGCATGCTCACGACCACTTCAACGCGTTTCTGAAAGCGAATCGCGCGAATGCCGAACATGGCCCGGATGTCCACGAGTCCGAGTCCGCGCACTTCCATGAAGTGTTGCACGAGGTCGGTTCCGGATCCCATCAGCAACTGTTCTTCCTTTTTCGTCACGATCACTACGTCGTCGGCCACGAGCCGGTGGCCTCGCTCGACGAGATCCAGGGCCACTTCGCTCTTCCCAATTCCGGATTTACCCACGAGAAGGAGTCCGATCCCATAGACGTCGACGAGGGAACCATGGATCGTCTGCTGCAGCGCGAATTGATCGCTTAGAAAATCCCGCAACACGGCCATGAAATGGGTCGAGGGCAGCGGCGTACAGTAGACCGGCACGCCTTTGTCCGTGGCCATCTCTACGAGTTCGCGATTGAGCTCATTGTTTTCGGTGAGCACGATGCAGGGAATGGGAAAACCCGTCAGCGTACGAAACGCCTCGCTGCGTTTCGGCGGTGTCAGATTTCGCAGAAACCGAGTCTCCGTGTTGCCGAGAATCTGTACACGTTGGAACGTGAAGAGCTCCGTGTATCCCGCCAGCACTAGGCCGGGCCGATGCAGGTTACTTTCCGTGACCAGTCGGTCTCCACCCGCCACGTCATTGACCGACTCCACCTCGACGCCGACCGTGGTTCGCAGCTGCTCGATCATGAAGTCGACCGTAATCGACTCCTTTTTAAAGACTTTGGCTTGGTACGACATGTGCGGCTGGGATTTCAGTGTGTAAGGTTCCCGGGATCGAGACTGAATGCGCGAAGCGCGATCCCGCACGTCTCAAGGGACTTCCACGGTTTCGAGAATCCGCTGCACGAGGTCCTCGCTCGCGACTTCCTCGGCTTCGGCCTCGTAAGACACGGCGATGCGATGCCGCATGACGTCCATCGCGATCGAACGAACGTCTTCCGGCGTGACGTAAGCCCGGTGATTCAGAAACGCGTGCGCGCGCGCGGCAAGATTCAGGTTGATGCTCGCCCGCGGGGACGCCCCGAAATCGATGAGCGGCTCGATGCCCGTGAGACGATACTTCGCCGGCTCGCGTGAGGCCATGACGACGTCGACGATGTATCGCTCCACGCGCTCATCCATATACATGTCATTGAGCACGGCTCGAGCGGTAAGAATTTGCTGCGGCTGAACGACGGTCCGAATCTCGTCCTTCTTACCGGTTCGCGCCATACGTCGCATGATTTCGAGCTCTTCCTCTTTCGAGGGATAGCTGACCTTGATCTTGAGCATAAATCGGTCGACCTGCGCTTCGGGAAGGGGATACGTGCCTTCCTGCTCGATCGGATTCTGCGTCGCGAGCACGAGAAAAGGCTCATCCAGCAGATAGGTCGTTTCCCCGATGGTTACCTGGCGCTCCTGCATGCTTTCGAGCAACGCGCTCTGCACTTTGGCCGGCGATCGATTAACCTCGTCTGCCAGGATGACGTTCGCGAAGATGGGCCCCTTTTTGATGGAGAACGAGGCTTCCTTCTGATTGTAAACGAGGGTGCCGAGCAGGTCGGCCGGCAGGAGATCCGGCGTGAATTGGATGCGCTGAAAGCGCGTGCCGATGGCGCGAGCGAGCGAGCTGACCGTGAGGGTTTTGGCGAGGCCGGGGACGCCTTCGAGCAGAACGTGTCCGTCACCGAGCAGCCCGATGAGGAGGCGTTCGATCATATACCGCTGCCCGACGACGACACGTCCGATTTCCGTGACGAGCAGATCGATGAAAGCACTCTCCTGCGAGATCCGCTCGTTTACCCGTGCTAGATCGAATGACATTATCTGGAGATTTCGACGTTCAGGTTCAGGTTGGGATCGGTCACAGTCCGAAGAAGGTGACGCGCGAAGGGGTCAGAGGAGCAGGACTTCGGCCTGAGCGTCGAACCGTTCCTCGAGCGCGACCTGGATGCGGTCCAGGCAGCGAGGAATGATGAATGGTTGTCCGACCACGAGCACGCAGCCGCCGCGTCCGGTTACTCCGGCACCATACATGCCCTCGATGCTCATGGTCTCGGTCTCGTGAACGGCTGCATCGACGAGATCGTTCGTCGTGCCCCAGTCTTTCTGATGGGACGAATGCGACATGAGAAGCAAAGCTCCGAACATCTGCCAGTCCCTACGTCGTACCGCCGCGACCAGTTTCTGGACCCGACGGTTCTCGGTGACGAGGTGCCGCACGAGGGCCTTGTATTTCCGCGGCAACACGTTTAGCGCGACTTTGAGGTCCTTGTGTTCGAGATCCCGCAGGGAAACGAGCGTTGGAAACCCCTTTCGTCGCAGGAGGATTGCCGCGTCTTCGGCCCGCTCGCGCATTTTCACGTGAAAAGCGACGTCATGCAGCCCGCCCACACCGAGGTCGACCAGTCCCCAACCGAGGCCTTCTCGAGACGGGGCCTCGACGGTGAGACGTTCCAGCGTGCGCGTATCTACCAGTGCGAAATCGGCAGGCTGACCCTCGTCGGCGACGATGAGATATGCTATGCTGAACGGGTAGCCCGTACACGACTCGATCACCTCACGCACGAGCGATCGAACCTCGGGGCGGCCGTGGGGAAGCGCGAACAGCGATTGCACGACGCGAGCGATCGCGATGCCGAGCGCGGCCAGATAGGCATCGAAACATGATGATGGGATCGTACTGACGACGGCGACCTCTACGCTCACCTCCTGCGGCATGAGTCGCCGAAGCGCTTCCTCCGCGAGTCGGACCCACGTCGGATCGTTCGTGTCGGACGAGCCGCCGACGTCGAACGTCCACTCTTCGTCGCCTCCTTCGAATACGAGCCGGCTCGGCCCACCGGGGATGATCCGGGCCGCGACGGCCGTGCCGAGAGGCAGCGACATGAGCATTGCGAAGCCGTCGAAGTAATGGGTGTGCTCGCCCACGAGGCCGGTGGCACCGTGTGCAAATGCCGACTCAGCCGCCTCCGGTCGCGTTTGAAATCGCTCGTCGAGGAGTGCGCGGCTTCGCTTCGTAAGTTGATCCGGCCGGGCGATCGTGCGCTCCTGCAACCGGTCCAGCGCATCGAGATACGGCGTCACGTAGGGCGGAGCGCCCGTACGTTCTCGAATCAAGTCTGAAGCCATGGGGATCTCACAGCCGTAATGCGGCGGATCGGCGCAGCGACGTTCGCGAGGGAGCGACGGAAGGATGTTAGTCTAACCGCCCGAATCGTAGAATGCAACGTGGGCGGGCCGATCTGCCCGTTCGGCTTTCACTTTAAACGTCAGAATTCTTAGTCTACGCCACGGCCGGCACGTCGTTCAGGTGCCTTTCGCTCCGGCTTGACGTTTCGCATCCAGATTTCCGAATTCGTATGTCAGCATGGTCTCGAGCGGCCACGTGGATTCTGGACCATCCCCGTCCTATCTGTGCCGCGGTCATTTCGTGTACGCTCGTCTTCGGTTATCTGATGGCCGGGTTGGAGACGGATCATGCGGCGGCCAATTTTGCCGGTGTGGAGGAGGCGTTTCACGAAGAATTTCGTGAAGCCGGCCGTGTATTCGGCCGCAGCGAAACGGTGCTGTACGTCGTTTTTCACGAGACCGATCCGATCACCGCGGACTTCTTGCGGATTCTTGATTCGCTTACCACCGCTTTTCAGAAGAAGCGGGGAGTAGAAAGTGTACTCAGCCTGACGAACGTCCCCTACATCGAACGAGAAGGCAGCGATCTCAGGTCTGAACCCGCCTTCGATCCGGCGCTCGAGGCGGATGACCTTTCGCGGCGTTATCTCGGTCAACCCTTTCTCCGGGGCCTGTTGATCTCGGAGGATAGTACCGCTACCGTGATGATGATCAGGATCGAGCCGGCGTTCAACAATCGTCCGGAGCGAATCGGGCTCGTGGACGAGATCCGGTCGGCCGCCGAGAGCATGCCGGGCAAGGCCGCGCTGGCAGGATTCCCTTATCTCCGATCACAGTACGCGAACCGCGTCTCGCGCGAGGCACCGCTGTTCACGATTCTCGCCCTCCTCGTTTCCCTTTCGTTCCTCTATCTGACGTTTCGAGCCTGGCGGATCGTCGTCCTCCCTACGGTGATCGTCGTGCTGGGGATTGTATGGACGTTCGGCTTGATGGCCGTTTTCGACCAGAAGTTAAATATCGTGACCGCGGTGCTGCCGGCGTTGATCGTCATCATTGGAATGGCGAATGCCATCCACCTCACGACGAAATTTTTCGACCAGTATCTCATCCTCCGCAGCCGCCGGGAAGCGATGATCGTGACGTTGCGAACGGTAGGCTCGGCCACGTTCCTGACGAGCTTAACGACGGCCGTGGGATTCGCCGTCCTCCTGCTCTCCGGTAGCCCTCTTCTCGAGGGTTTCGGCGGATTCGCCGCCATCGGAATCATGATTTTGTACGGCCTGTCGATCACCCTCATTCCGTTGGCCTACGTACATGCCCGGCCGCCCCGCTCGGACGTCACGTCGCCCGCCACGCACGACCGGTTTTCGGACTTCTTCGACGCCAAGGCGCGACTGACGCGCCGATACAGTCGGGAAATACTGCTCGCCACCGCCTTCATGGTGGTTCTCGGCATCGTCGGAGTGACGAGGATTTCGACCGACATCTTCGTCTTTTCCGATTTTTATCCGGAGGATCCGCTGCGACGGGATCTCGCTGTCTTCGAGGAGAAGTTCGGCGGCGTATTGCCGATGGAGGTCGTCATCGAATCGGATCGACCCGGCCGGTTCAAGACCTTGGGCGCAATGCGCGACATCGACCGCCTGGAACGGCAGCTGAGTTCGTTTGAGTCGGTGGGAATGACGTTCTCGGCGGTCGATCTTGTGAAATTGGGTAATCAGGCGTATTTCGGAGGCAATCCGGCGACGTATCGTCTACCGTCGAGCTACGAACTACCTTTTCTACAAACGGCGCTCGATCGATTTCTCGACGGTGAGACACAGAGCGACCTCATCGGCAACCTGCCGCTGTTCGTCGATTCGACGTTTAGCCGGGCACGTATTTATCTGGGCGTATCCGACATCGGAACGGAGCAAATGAACCTGCTTGCCGATTCCGTAAGTGCGCTCGCCCACCAATCCTTTGGAGGCGACGAATACGACGTGGTCGTCACGGGCACCGCGATCCTTTCGACGCGATCGGGCGAAAGCCTCGTGCGCAACCTGATCATTTCGCTGTCGGTGGCGCTCGTGGTCATCTCCCTCCTCATGGCTTTTCTCTTCCGATCGCCGGCGCTGACGTTCATCAGTCTCGCCCCGAACGTAATCCCGCTATTGATTGTGGGCGGCGCCATGGGATTTGCCGGCATCACGTTGAAGCCGTCGACGGCGCTGATCTTTTCTCTCGCCTTCGGCATCGCGGTTGACGACACGATTCATTTTTTGGCGAAATATCGCATTCACCGGGAGGAGGGCATGGAGCGCGACCTCGCCGTCCGCAAGACGCTCGGCGAAACCGGCAAGGCGATCCTATTCACGTCTCTGGTGCTGATGGGAGGCTTTCTCGTCTTCACCCTCTCGAGTTTCGGCGGCACGGTGAACATGGGCGCACTTACGGCCTTGACCCTGGGGGTCGCCCTCTTGGCGAATCTGTTCTTGCTACCGGCGCTGCTCTATCGCTTCGGACCGGTCAGGTATAGGGCGAGGAGCGATTAGCCGAGTACGTCGCCCGGCTCGAGCGCATACCCTCTCAAGAACTCCCGGGCGCTCATGCGGCGTTTACCCTCTTGCTGGATCTCCACGATCTCGACGGACCCCGGATCGCACGCAACGACGAGGCGCACGTCGGATTCCATGACGGTGCCGGCCGGGACGTGATGATCGACGTGGATCTCGTCGTCGAGGGCCGTTCGGTAGACTTTGATCTGAGTGTCCCCGTGGAGCGTCCAGGCTCCGGGATGTGGTGAGAGGCCGCGAACCTGGTCGTGAACTTCGGGAGCGGGGACGTGCCAGCGAATCCTGCAATCGTCGCGATGAATTTTGGGAGCCGGCGTTGCGTGGGCGTCGTCTTGTTCACGGGCC
>CAZMXY010000001.1:66855-74768 GCA_964570345.1 uncultured Rhodothermales bacterium
GCGACGTTGAAGATCGCCGGGGGCAGGATGCGGAAGGCCACGACGACGATCAGATCCGGCTCGAGGTCGCGCACTTCGGCGGCGAGAGTGGGGGTCTTGACGGATTCCGGTTGCAGAATGCGTTCGATTCCGAGTCGAAGCGCCGCCTTTTTTACGGGCGTCGGCGTCGTCTGTTGGCCCCGGCCGCGGGGGCGATCAGGTCCGGTGACGACGGCGACGGGACGATAGCCGTGTTCGACGAGCCGCTCGAGCGACGGCACGGCGAAGTCGGGCGTGCCCATGAAGACGATGCGCATGCGAGGTGGGTGATCGATCGGAGGTGCGGCGATGCGGTTTCATCTTATCGAAAAACGGGACGCCTCGCGGAGAAGCGCCCCGTTCTATACGGAGAGATCGAAGCGGTCGAGCCTATCGAATGCGCGTTCGTTCGTCCCAATACGGCACCATCAACTCATAATCACCCAGTCCTGTCTTGTCGATGAAAATGAAGCGGCGGCCGATGCGGTAATAGAACCAGACTTCGTAGGGCTTGACGTTAAAATTGAACGGATGTCGCTCGACGAAATCGGGCTCTCCGAACAGGACCATTATCTGACCGCGGTCGGTCTTCCAGCCTTCGTCGAACGTGCCGTACTGCTGATTTGCGTAGGCGACGCGGTAGTAGTACTCCTCCATCCGCTCATTACGGTCGGTCCCCGGCGTCGGATCACGCTTTTTCCAGAACTCGCGGAATCGCAGGAGGCGGTCCTGCTCGGTGCGACCGTCTCTGATGTACTCGAGGTCGCGGTTCTTTGCGATATAGCGGAGTTGAGCGATCGCTTCGCTGAGGTCGCGCACGTGATCGGCCAGGCCGGTCCACTGAAGCACGAGCGGTTTTTCAGCCCGCTGGATCAGCGTCCCGTCCTCGCTGGACACGGTGACACGCGCCACGTACTCGCCGACTTTGAATTCGTCCAGTGGGATTTCCACGACGAACTGATTTCGGCCCCTTCGGACCTCACGCGGCGCCGTCTCCTGATAAGACACTTCGGCATTGTCGACGTCGTCACTGCGACCGAGACCCAACAGTGCTTTGACGGAAGGCGGACCGCTGCTCTTACGAACGCGGACCACTTCTCGCTTGACCCGTACTTCTCGAGGGCGATCCGAATAGATTTCGTAGAAAAGTTTGAAGTTCTTCTGTTCGCTTCCGATGCGACGGCTCACGGCCGGCGTGATACTGTTTGCGGACGGATCGTAGGCCTCGATGAGGATGAGATCGCTCACGGCCAACCGTCCCGTCAGATCGCGAACGTTGACGGCGAGTTCCTCGAAATAGGGCTCGTTGGAGTTCTGATCGTCGATCTGAAATTGTATGAGGTACTTGCCGGGCACCAGTTCGAGCGACTGAATGGTGCGGTCGTAGAGCTGATCGGTCTGGGTCTGCGCAAAGTCCGAAGCCTGAACCGCCTGTTCCCACATTCGAGTGAGAACGAGATTGCCGGCCTTCGATCCGTCATCTAGCTCATGCACTTCGACCGCGATGCTGTAGCGCGCTTCGAAGCCGTCGCCTGCCGTGATAAATTGAAGGGAGGAGTACGGGATGCGCGTATAGACGTCGAGACGCGATTCGTTGGAACCGTCGTTGGCTCGGGCGGACACCGCGTCAACCTCGAAATGCGGATTGACGTATTGTGCGGAGGTCGCGAGCGGACTCACCATCCAAAACAAGGCTGCAGCGAGCAGGCCGGTGACCAGAGGGACGGCATTCTTATTTGAGCGACGAACCATTCAGCCTCCTCACAATCTAGAACGCGTGCCGGAATCCTCCCGGTGCCGGCGCCGCCTCAGTGCCGCTCGATACGAGGTGAAATCGTCGAGCAAGCAAATCGCCGTATCGATCGATGCAGATTTCGCACGAAGCAATATCGACATTTCCATCAGGGAAGTAGTGCGCGGTGCCTTAAATGGTAAAAATCACACATTGAACGGTTAAATAAAGTTTCTGAACCGCAGGTAACAAGGGCGTGCATCGCTTTCTTGTGTGGCGTACCGCCTGGTGGCGGCGCTCCGCATGTGCCGATCGTACGTGTTGTATCGCCAGGTCTTGCGGTACGGATTGCTCGTGGTGTGCCGCCATGCTGATCCGACCTTGCGGCGCGACTACCGGAACAGGGCGTCCACGAACGCGCAGCGATCGAACACCTGAAGGTCCTCGACCCGCTCTCCGACACCTATGTATTTTACGGGAATCCGGAGGTCATTTGAAATCCCAATCACAATGCCTCCCTTCGCGGTGCCGTCGAGTTTGGTCAGAACGAGTCCGGTGACCTCGACGCTCCGTGTGAATTCCTCCGCCTGCCGGATTGCGTTCTGGCCGGTCGACGCATCGAGGACGAGCAAAACCTCGTGCGGCGCGTCTTCGATCTGCTTGGACATGACGCGCTTGATTTTCGAGAGTTCGTCCATGAGTCCGCCCCGCGTATGCAGCCGGCCGGCGGTGTCGATGATGGCGACGTCGACGTCTCGGCTGACGGCCGACGACACGGTGTCGAATGCGACCGCTGCCGCGTCGGCGTTCTGGGCTTGTTTGACGAGCGGCACGCCGGCACGATCCGACCAGATCTCGAGCTGTTCGATGGCGGCGGCGCGAAACGTATCTGCGGCGCCGAGAAGCACGCTCTTTCCGGCCTGTTTGTAGTGATGCGCCAACTTGCCAATGGTCGTGGTCTTGCCGACGCCATTGACGCCGACGACCATGATCACGTGAGGCTTGTCGTAGAGCGGCGCGCCGAAGTCTGCCGGACGCTCGGGCTCGTTTCCGAGCATCAGATCAGCGATTTCGTCGCGGATGATGCCGTTGAGATCGGCCGTCGAGACGTACTGGTCCCGCCGGACGCGTTCCTCCACCCTTCGGATTACCTCGAGGGTCGTGCTTACGCCGACGTCGCTCGTGACGAGCACCTCCTCCAGATCGTCGAGGACGTCGTCGTCGACCGTGTCCTTTCCCCGGACGATTTTGTTCAGCTTCCCGAAGAAGCTGCTTCGTGTTTTCTCCAGCCCTTCTTCGAGCTTGTCCTGCTCGGCGGCCTTTTGCTCGGCCGTCTTGAATCGATCAAGGAAACTCATGTATAGCGGTTGGTTCGAGTCAAGTTCATGGTCGAGCGGTGCGGGCGGGGGCACCGTCCGGGCTCAGCTGACGTGTCCCGCCTCGTGGCGCATCGATCCCACTGAATGGTCGTCATTACCCGACGACGAAGGCTCGGGGGCGGGCATCGCGCCATTGCTCATGATTTGAACCCAGCGTATCGCGTACAGCACGAACGAGTAGACGAGCAGCCCCGTCGAGACCCATATGCAGAAGTTGAGTACGGGCGCATCGGCGCGCAGGAGCGCGGCGAGCACCGTGATCGAGAGTGCGGTGACCGCGACTTTGCCCATCCACACGCTCATGACGACGTGCCCGGTTTTTCGAGCGAGGACGACACCGCCGAGGACGATCGCGGAATCCCTTGCCACGATGACCATGAGGAACCACAGAGGGAGCGAATCTCGAACTACGAGCGCCAGCACGATCGCGGCTGCGGCGACTTTGTCGGCGAGCGGATCGAGTACCTTGCCCCAATCCGAAACGGACTTCGACCAGCGCGCCACGCGACCGTCAAACCAGTCCGTCATGACGACCAGAGCGAGCAAACCGAATAGCCAGACCAGCGGACCGTCTTCGAGGATGAGATACGTGATCGGAATGACGAGGATCAGCCTCGCCATGCTGAGCACGTTCGGGATTGTCCAGAATCGGCCGAGAAGTCGGGAAATTTCGACCTTGTCCAGCGATTGATTCTTGGGCATACTAGAAAGCAATGTCGACGGATGGGGAGGCCGCGAGCGGCGTTGCTTCCTCCCTACAACGTACCGCCAGGATACGCGTCACTCCGGGAATGGTTTGGCGCCCACGTCGCGGCTTATCCTTTCACCGCACCGAGCGTGAGCCCGCTGATCAGATAACGGCTGAGAACGAGGAAAAGAAGCACCACGGGGATGGACACGAGGAGCGCCCCGGCGGCATAGAGTCCCCACTGGGTCACCATGGTGCCCTGAAAGAGCTTCAGTCCGAGGGGCAGCGTGAAGAGTTCGAGATCCTGCAGCACGACGTTCGCAATGACGAACTCATTCCACGCCGTCATGAATGAAAACAGCGCGGTGATGACAAGGGCGGGCGCGGCCAGCGGGAAGACCACTTTCTGAAAGGCCTGCCAGGGCGAGCAGCCGTCGATGCGGGCGGCTTCTTCGAGCGAGAAGGGAATGGTGTCGTAATACCCTTTCATCTGCCAGACGCAGAAGGGCAGAGCCGTGGCCGTGTAGATGATGACGATCCCTACGTACGAGTTGAGGAGCTGCAGCTTGATCAGGACGACGTAGAGCGGCAACAACAGCATCGTCGCGGGAAACATCTGCGTGACGAGGAGTCCATTCAGCATCGATCCTCGTCCAGTGAATTTGTACCTCGAGAGGGCATAGCCGGCCGTCGAAGCCAGTGCCACGCCGGTGACCGTGACGACGAGCGCGACGAACGTGGAGTTGAACATCCACCGGATGAAATACGTCTCGGTGAGCAAAACGCGAAAGTTCTCGAGCGTCGCTCCGTTCGGGATCAGGTTCAGGTCGGTGGAAAGCAGCCGATTGCCGGGCCTCAGCGAGATCGTAAAGATCCGCGTGACCGGATAGACTGCAATCAATGCGAAGAGAATCAGCACGGCGTACGAGCCGATCATCGAGGCTAACCGTTTGTAATGGACGAAGGGAGCGGGCATCACGCGGTTTGATGATGGTGGATCGGCAGCGGGCTTCATGCGGTTCGCTGAGCCTGGATCAGCGGAAGGCATCCGTATCTCGACGTAGCGTGGCGGTCGTATGGTTTTACTGCGTGCGGCATGGCATGGGATCAATGCGCCGCGTCCGTTGCCCGCGTCGAGCGCAGCAACACCTGGGTGAATACGATGAGGATCATGAAAATGATCATCGAAATGGCGGCGGCCCAGCTGAAGCGATACATCGTGAAGGCCGCTTCATAGACGTACGACACGAGGATGTGGGTCTGGTCGTTCGGTTCGCCACCATTGGTGACGAGCCAGATGACGTTGATGTTGTTGAACGTCCAGATGACCCCGAGCGTGATCGCGGGAATCATCACGGGCTTCAGCAACGGGGCGGTCACCGTCCAAAATTTGCGCCATGCATTGGCGCCGTCGACATCCGCGGCCTCGTAGAGATCCGGTGGAATGGACTGCAGTCCACCCATGGCCACCACCATCATGAAGGGGAAGCCTAACCAAACGTTGACCAGGATGGCGGCCGCGAAGGCTTCTAACGGCGACGTTAGCCATTGTACCGGCGACATGTCGAGAAATTTGGCGAGGACCAGGTTTACCGATCCGTACTCGTAATTGAACATGCCGCGCCACGTCAGGGCCGTGATGTACTGCGGAAGCGCCCAGGGCAGGATGAGCAGCACGCGCCACGCGTTTTTGCCGGCGACGAACTGCTGATGGAGGACGACTGCGAGGAAGACTCCGAGTCCGACGTGGAAGACGACGTTGACGCCGGTCCACACGAGCGTCTTCACGAGGATCGACCAGAACGTCGGCTCCCGGACGACGGCCACGTACTGATCGAATCCGATCACGTCCCAGTCACGGATGTGATAGATATTCATGTTGCCCAGCGAGAGCAGGGCGTTGTAGAGCAGCGGGTAGGCGACGACGGCGAGGACGAGCACGACCGTAGGGCCGAGCATGAGCAAGAGGAAGAGACGGGCTTTTCCCGGCTCACCGATGGCGAGGCGCGTCCGGCCGGAGGCGAATTGCGGCCGCTCCGGCTGCTCCACTCGCCTCGACACACTCGATTCCGCGCTCGGTTCGGCTTGCGTCCGCGCGCGCAGCGCTTCGGCGGCTGTGACGTCCTTTTCATCCAACATTGTCGAGCCTATAAGAACGTATCCGCGATGCGCTTTTCGACCTCGCGCTGCATGAGCCGGGCGCCTTCCTTCGGCGAGACGGCGCCGTTCATCACGAGCTGGTACGGTCCGCGCATCCCATCCCAGATCTGCCGCATCTGAGGCTCGACCGGCATCGGCCGAGCGAACTCGACCTGCCGAATCATGTTTTGCAGGCGCTCGTTGTTCTTCACGGCCGGCAGATTGAGCAGCTCCTCGCGAACGGGGATGGATTCGATCTCGTGAATCATCTGCTCCTGCATCTCGGAGCTCGTGAGGTATTCGATCAGACGGCGGGCGTGGGGCAGTTTCTCCTCCGGTACGTTGCTATTGACGGCATAGCCGCTCGTGGCCACCATCGGCGCGCACCGGTGGCCCGTCTCTTCGTTTCGCGGCAGCGGCGCCAGGCCGTAATCGACTCCGGCATTTCCGTATCCGGCAAAGGCCCAGGGACCGTTGATGATCGACGCTGCGCGCTGCTCCTGGAAGAGGGCCTCGGCCATCTCGTAATCGCTTTCACCGGGAATCACGCCGTACCTGTCGCGCAGATCGAGAACGAATTGGATCGCCTGCACCGTCGCGGGAGTGTCGAGAGTCGGATTGCCCTCCTCGTCCATCACCCATCCGCCGAAGCAGGAGAGGAACGGGATGAAGAAGAAGGGCTCGCGGTAGTTCCACGTCATGCCGTATTGATCGGGCCGGCCGTCTCCGTTGGTGTCGACGGTTGCTCGCTGCAGGGCGGCGATCCATTCGTCGAGGGTCTGAGGCGCCTCCGGAAGGAGAGCCCGGTTGTGGACGAACGCCAGGAAGGTCCGCACCTGATCGGACACCATCAACGTCTTGTCGTCATAGATCACCAGGCCTGCATCCATGAATCCATCGAAGAACTCCGGGCTGAACAGCGAATCGAGCGGCATGACGACTTCGGTCAGATCGAACACGCCGGCGTTGTCGGCCGGGCTGTAGATGAGGTCGGGTCCGCGGCCGCCGACGGCGGCGACGACGTAGAGATTGCGCAGCTCCTCGGTCTCGCGGTACAGTGTTTCGACGAAGACGTCGGCGTGGGTGCGGTTGTATTCGGCAATGGCGTCCTCGAAAAGCTCGCGCTCGGCGGCACGTTTTTCGTGCCAGATGCGGATGCGGATGCGATCGTCGGCACTCCCGCAGGCGGAGAAGAGGAGAAGAGCGACGAGCGAGACGACAGGAGCGAGGAGTGAGGTGCGAGGTGCGGGGATGGCGGTGCGGGTCGGGAGTCGTGCCGGGCGACGCGGACGTGGCGATATGTCCTTCCGGGAATGCATTACGAGCGGGGCAGGCTGGCGAGGAGGCGGCGGCCGTCCTGATGATCGGGTTTCAGCTCGAGAAGCCGGTTGACGGTCCGCCGCGCCTTGTCGTATTCGGCCTCGAGTGCGTAGGCGCCGCTGAGATTGTAGAGCGCGGGAAGATCGTGCGGATCGAGAGCCACGGCGCGTTCGAGATGAGGAACCGCTGCCTCGCGGTCGCCTCGCTGCAGCAGAATGCTTCCGAGCATGCGGTGTCCGGCGGACGTCTCTTCGACGTCGTTGGCGGCGACGAAATAGACGAACGCCTCGTCGTAACGGCGCTGCTTCATCAGGACGTTGCCGGCGGCCAGGTACGGGGATGGTATGAAAGGATACTCCTGGACGTGCGCCAGAGCGGCCTGGAGGGCGCCGTGAAAATTGCCGGTTCGCTCGAAATGTGAGCGCAGCGATTCGTTGGCCTCGGCCCACGTGACCTCGCTCTGTACGAGCTTGAACGCAATCTGCGCGATCGGATCGGACGTGTCGATCGAATCGGCCCACGGCTTCGTGACGCCGGGCGGCTGAAACGGCCATCCGGCCATGAGCTGGCGGACGCGGTAGACGCCGACGAGGGAATCGACCGGCGTGAGGAGGATTTCCGCGCGGGCCGACGCCGT
>CAZMXY010000001.1:74868-91657 GCA_964570345.1 uncultured Rhodothermales bacterium
CGCCGACGAGGGAATCGACCGGCGTGAGGAGGATTTCCGCGCGGGCCGACGCCGTGGGAACGGCGTTTGACCAGTCTCCGATCAATCCCTCGGAACGCAGCGCATCGTAGAAGGCGTCCGCGATGAGAAAATACCCTTCCACGTTCGGATGGAGATGTTCGACCATGACGGCGGAGCCGACGATGCCGTTCGGCGACGCCGCGGCGAGCGCGCCTCGAACGTCGACGACGCGGGCGTGATGCCGCGCGGCCAGCTCTTCGATGATGGCGTTGACGTCCTCCGGCGCGCGGAAGCGCAATTCGTCCCGGTCCTTCGCTGCGACAAAGGCTGCGCGTGCCTCGTCGTAGCGCGCCGCGTCGTCCAAAAGCTCTCCTATGGCATAGAAGGCATCGGCGTTGAGCGAGTCCATGGCGACGGCGCGACCGAGCTCGGCCAGCGCCCCGGCGACGTCGCCGCGGCGGGCAGACGCCAGTCCGGACTCGTAGGCAGCCTGCCACGCGCCCCGGTCCGATCCCTCCGTGAAGCCCGCCGCGAACGGCCGGTGGTCACGTTCATTGCTCGCCACCGTGCCGATGAATACGGGGACGCCGGCTTCGTCGTACCGCTTGAGTAGGCGCGAGAGGTTGCTCCTGAACTGACGAAGCCCGCGGTGATAATCCGCCGAACCGTAGGGAATGGTCTGCTTGCCGATCATCCGCTGCATCAGATTGTTCGAGGGCAGCTCGCCGCGCGCCCGGCCTTGCGTCGCGGCGGTGATCCATGACAACCCGCTTCGCAGCACCTGAACGATCCGCAGGTCGGCGAGCGCGAGGTAGCTTCTCACGAGCCAGGCGTTTCGGCCGAGCGATTCGGACGAGCCGACGCCGAGCGCGCCGTAATACTCGTTGTGCCCGGCGTAGATCAGCACGGCGTCGGGTTTCTGTTCGAGGATCTCATCCACCAGATCCAGCAGCGTGTAGGAATTGACGGCAGCCATAGAGGTGTTGACGACCTCGACGTGCCGATCGGGGAACGTCTGAATCAGTCGCTGCTCGAGCATGCGCGAGAAAGCGCCGCCGTAGTAGTAGGGAAATCCCGCGCCTGAGGACCCGCCCTGGACGAAGATCCGGTACGTAGACGCGTCTTTCTCGGCCTCGAAAAAATCCGTGAGGCTGGACGGCACGTTTTCGACGTGCACGAAGTAGCGGCGGGCGACGTCTCGATTCTGGTAGAGATAATCGGGTTTTCCTTGAACCGGCTCGAAGAGCGGATAGGAATCCCCGAATCCGACCAGGCGCAGTACGCCTTCGGCCGCCGCAAAGAACACGACGGGGACCAGCAGCATGACGCCGGTGAAGAGCAGATGCTTCCAGCGAGCTTGAGATGTGTTATGAGTGGAGCCGGCCCTCACGTGGGTATCTATCCAAGCGATTAGAGAGCATTATGTCCTGTAGTGGTTCGCCTACGTCCGGTGCTGATCTTCATTCCGATCGATTGGAGAGCATCAGGCCCGATCGCTCGGGCAATTCGAGAATGAGGCCCGTCTCGTCCTGCTGCACGCGGTAGCCCTCCGGAACCGTCGTAAAGACGGTGTGATATGGCATACGCAGGTCCTCCGGCAGATCGACGCGGAAACCGTGGGCCTCGTCGCTTCGATTCAGCGCCACGATCGACACCTCGTCGCCGAGCGTGCGCGCGTAGACGAAAACGTCGCGCTCGTCGTCGGCGCTCAGTACCATGAACTCGCCGCGCCGAAGCGATGGATGATCCTTCCGCAGCCGGATCACGTCGCGATAAAAATTGAAGAGGTCGGCATTGAACGCCACGGGATCAGGGTCGCGTTCGTGGCCCGGCGGATACGCCGTCTCGGTGTCGTAGGTCAGATCGTCCCAGACCATCGGCTTCCGGTCATCCGGATCGTCGGCGCCCCACATGCCCGCTTCGGTGCCGTAGTAGATCATGGGAGCGCCTACGTAGGTCATCTGAAATAGGGCGACCAATCGCTGGACCTCGCGGTCGGTTTCGTCCGGCGCGCCGACGTCGTACGTATCGTTGTGACGGGGCGAGACGGACGCGCCCCAGTCGTAGTCGAACCGTTCGGGCGCCTCGTAGGGGCGGTAATCGCCGTTCACGATCATCGAGGCGAGACGATCGGTGTCGTGCGAATCCATTAGATTCTGCAGCGCGTACCGGACGCGTTCGGGGTAGATCTCGCGGCGCTCGTTCAGCGACGCGGCGAATTCGCTCGGCGTCGCGGCCCCGTCGACGAGAAAGCCCGTCACGGGAAATGCGAAGGCCCAATAATTCATCGTCGCGGAAAAGCCGCCGTCGACGATCATTTCGCGTGCTTCCTCCCAGATTTCGGTAACGGTGTAGGCGTCCGGGTTGATCGAGCGGACGTGCGCGTTCCAATCCGCCCAGAAGCCGATCGGCATTTCGTTCGTCACGTCGAGCCGCCACCCGTCGACGCCGTCGGAAGGATCGCCGTCGCCGTTCGGATCCATCCATTTGCGCGTCGCATCGAACACGTAGGCTTTGGGTCCGGGGTGCAGATCCGTGCCGTCCTCGGTATCCGCGAACTCGGGCAGCGTCTCCACGCCCCACCATCCCTTGTATCGAAATTCGTTCGCTTCGGTCGCGGGATCGTCGAACGCTTCGACGATATACCACTCGGCGTACGGCGAATTCTCCTGATGGCGGCGAAGGTCGTCGAACGCGAAGAAGTCACGCCCCGTGTGATTCCAGACGCCGTCGATGATCACGCGGACGTCGCGGGCGTGGGCCTCGTCGAGCAGCTCGAAGAAGAGCCGATCGGCGGCGGTGTCGTTCCACGTTGCCGGATCGCTCGTCTCCCGAGCCATCAAGTCAAAGTCACCCACGGGATCGGGGCCGAAGTGCGGATCGACATGGTGATACGTGTTGCCGTCGTATTTATGCAGCGAGCGCGCGTAGAAGATCGGATTGAAGTAGATGACGTTGATTCCGAGATCGGCCAGGTAGTCGAGCTTGTCGATAACGCCCTGGAGGTCGCCGCCGTAGCGACGATCGAAGACGGCGCCGCGCGGATGAGCGGCCGCTACGGGGGTGTCGTAGAATCCGCCGATCTCCCGCTCCCAATCCGCCTCTTCGTACCAGTCGCTCGTCCATTCTCTCAGCGCCCAGTTCTCGGGGACGGTCTCGATCGGCCATTCGAGCGACTCTCGGCTGGGATCGTTCGACGGATCGCCATTTCGGAAGCGCTCGGGGAAGATCTGATAGAAGACGGCGTCGGCCGCCCACTCGGGGACGGTGTCGTGTGTCGTCGAATCGGCCGGCTCTGCGAGTGACGTCGGGTCCGTTACCGCGCCGCGATCACATCCGCTGGCGATGACGAAGGCGAAGCATTGGAGGGCGATGATCGTCCCTTTCATGGGTATCCATTTCGTTAAGATTCGAATGCGCGTTGGCGCGTGGCTGCGGGATTCGGCTTCGCCGCGTCTCTATTTCGTTAAGATCAGAACTCGGGTGCGTACCGAGCCCGCGGCATCCAGTCGCACGACGTACGTGCCGCTCGGCAGGCCTCGCGCATCAAATACGATCTCGTGCTCGCCTTGCGGTCTCACGGCGTCGACCAGCACGGCCACCCGCCGGCCCAATACGTCGAACACCTCGAGCCGGGTATGCGTGCTCGACGGGAGAGCATAGGGAATGATCGTAGTCGGATTGAAGGGATTCGGATAGTTCGGCCGCAGGGCGACGCGCTGCGGGAGCTCCTCCGGCTCGCCTTCGGCTCCGGTATAGACCGCTCCGAACGGCAGGCTTGGGAGGTCCGGCACACTGAAGTCCACGTCGGTACGCGTGACGAATATGGCCGTTTCGTAGGCCGGAAGCGTCACCGAGAAGCCATCCAATTCCGAGTCGACGAATGTCGTGTCAGCGAAGAGATGAGTGTAGGGCACGGGGCCGTCGGTCGTCATCTCGACGTGCGGCGTCGGATTGATGGTGATCGTGCGGTCTTCCCCGGCGAAATTGATCAGCACGACCGCATTTTCGTCGAGGTAGGGGCGCACGTAGGCGTAAACGCCGTTGGACGTGTTCAGCGTGATCAGGTCCTGCGTCCAGAACGCCGGAAACGACGTCCGCGCCAGGCTGAGATTCTGATGGATTCGCGCGAATTCGCCGTTTCGATCGGTCTGCCAGCTGACCGGGCGGCGGCGTTCGTCTCCGCTCACGTTGCCGAAATTGACCTCCTGGCCTTGATACACCATGGGGATGCCGGTCGTCGTCAACAAGAATCCCGTCAGGGGCAGAATGCGGTCGGGATTGCCTGCGAGCACCTTCGCGATGCGCGTCTCGTCGTGATTCTCGAGGAAACGGAAGAATCGGGCGTTGGGGCCGGGCCAGAAGTCGGCGTTGTGCGCCAGGTTGTCGTAATTACTCAGGTTGGCGTACGTGCCGCGGATGCCGTCGTGATAGAAGTTCCAGTCATAGCCGGCGTCGATGCCGCCGGAGACGGGCGTTCCGTTGTCGTCATCGGCATAGTAGACTTCCGTGCCGGGGCCGGTACCCGCAATTTCCCCGAGGAGCCAGGCATCCGGCTTGATGCGTTTCATGAGGCGGCGGATGGGCCGGCCGAACCGATCGGGACCGTACCGGCGCCACGGTCCCCAGTAGACGTCGAATCGCCAGCCGTCGACGTCGAATTCGCGGACCCAGTACGAGAGGACGTCGAGCATGCGGGCCTGCAGGTCGTCGTCGTCCCAGTTGACGTTGGCCAGATCGCCGAATCCGTCGTACTTGCGATAAAGGTTTCGGCCGCCCTCGGATTGCCAGACCTCCGTAAGGTTCGGTCCGCGTCCGTCGAGACCGCGGTCATGAGCGCTGGGGGTCGTCTGGACGTGGCCGAAAAAGGGCGAATCCTCTCCGAGATCGCGCAGAGACTCGACCCACGGATGAATGGGTGACACGTGGCTCGGCGTAATGTCCAGGATCACCTTGAGCCCGAGCTCGTGTGCACGCTCGACGAGGGCTTTGAAATCGTCGTTCGTGCCCAGCTTGGGATCGACGGCGTAGAGGTCGACTATGTTGTACCCGCCCGAAAGCTGATCCATGAACTGATTGGCGAAGATCGGCATGAACCAGAGGGTGTTGAACCCCATCTGGGCAACATAGCCGAGCTCCTCCGTGATTTCGACGAAGCGTCGGCCGGGCGACGAGGGCGTGCCCGAGGCTTCCGTCGGCCCGAAGCTCAGCGGGAAGATCTCGTACACGACGGCGCGGTCGATCCACGCGGCCGTCTCTTCGTACTGCATCGGTCGCACTGTGCCGTCCTCTTCTATGAGGACCGCGACGCTCAGGAAGTCGCTGCTGCCGTCGTGCGCCGTAACGGAGACGTCGAAATAGAGCTCGCCGGGACCTGCCGCTGTGCCGCTGACCGCAAGGCCGTCCAGCTGACGGACGAGCTCGCCGTCGAGGCCAACCGTGCTGGCGGTCGAGTCGAACGTCCACTCGACGCCGGAAATGTCGTTGGCCGTACGTCCGGGAGCGGGCGCGAGGTCGATGCTGAAGTCCAGGCCGGAGCCCCCGACGGTGCTCGTAACGAGGGAATCGGCGAGCGGATGGGAGAGTCGAACGACGCCGAGGGTGTCGGACGTGAAGGCCGAGCCGTCTACGAACGCTTCGAGGACGAGCTCGTTCGTCCCGCGCTGGAGGTCTACGACGGATCGCACGACGCCGTCTACGACGGCGACCGTCGCTTCGGCGCCGTTCACGACGATCGTCGCCTCCGTCACGTCGGGATCGATCGTGCCGTCTTCCCTCGTGACGTTGCCCCGCACGAGCGCCTGGGTTACGAAAGTTTCATATTCGGGCGTGAGCCACGTCACGGGAGGCTGGATCTCGCCAATCTCCACGTCGACCTGATGGCCCGCCGAATCGGTCGCGGCGATCCGGAACTGCGATCCGCTCGTGATCGGGCGCTCGAGCACGTATCGGAAGACGCCGTTATTTCTGTTGAAGAACGGCATGCCGTCGCGGTCAACCCCGTTCACCTCGAACCGGATCTCCGAGAAGCCTGCGCTGGCGTAGAGGCCGGCCGACACGGCATCGATGAGGCTGTTTTCATCGATCTCTCTGGCCGGCTGGAAGACCATCGGGTCGGTGACGGTCAGAACGGAGTTGTCGTTGTCGGCGGGATTCGTGCGGTCGTTTAGTGGATCGGAGATCCACGACCAATCCGTACCGGATTGATTGAAATGAAAATGGATTTTGTACTGATAGGTGTTGCCGGTCTCGAGCGGCGTCGAGTAGAGCCATTGATCGAGCGAATCGACGAACGTCATCTGTGAGGCATCGCCGGCGGCGATTCGCCCGTTGTCGTTGTTCCCCCATTGGTTGAACTCTCCCGGCAAAAAGACGCGGACGACGTCCGTCCCGTCGCCCGGAACGTAGCGGAACGTCACGTCCGGCGTTTGGGCCGAGGCAGCGGCCGCGGTCAGAATCGCCAGTAGGAGGAGCGAGCGGAGAACCGTCATAGGGTCGAGACGAAACAGGCCACCGAGGCGTGGCCGAGAGTGTCGCGATGGGCGGGGCCGGGATCGAGCTCCCGGCCCCGCGCGCTCGCGCGTGTGACGAGACCGCGCGCGGCGCCTTCGCGAGAAGGCCGCGCGCCGGTATTACGTAATGAGCACCGGTCTCATTTGAGGAGCACCATCTTCTTCGAGATCGTACGTGCGGGCGTCTCGAGCTGGTACACATACAGGCCCGAGGCGAGCTGACCGCCGTCGAACGTCACCCGATAGGTCGCGGCTTGCTGCACGCCGTCGACCAGCGTGGCGACGGTGCGGCCCATCAGGTCGTAGACTCGAATCCGCACGTGCTGCGCCCGGTCGATCGAATATTCGAACGTGGTCGCGGGATTGAACGGATTCGGATAGTTCTGCTCGAGCGTGATGCGGGACGGAAGCTCGCCGTCGATCTCCTCGATTCCTACCGAGAAAGCAGGATTCGTTTCGTAGGGAAGCGGGCCCTGCGTCGCCTGGAAGGCGCCTTCCGGAATCGTGTACTCGGCCGGCCAGGATCCGTCGCCGTTGGGTCGGATGTAATAGGCACGGTTTCGGCCGGGGACCGCCCCCGGACCCAGTCCCTGGTCCTCGGTAAACGTACTGCCCTGCCCATACACGTATCGGAACGTGATGCTGCTGTATGTCGGACCGTCCACCGTCAGCGTGCCGGTGTAGACGTCGTCACCGTCTTCGTCCGTCAGCAGAACCTCCTCGATGAAGAGGGGGAAATCACCGCCGTCCCGACTCCCTATCACGCCCTGCGTAAACGCCCATATCGGGTCGGCGATACGGATCGTGACCGAATCGCCACCCGCCGGATCGAACGGCTGAGCCTGGAAGTCGAAAGCGGGCGACATGTCCACCGTGAAATGGACGTCGATGCTGGTCCCTTCCGGAATGAGATTCAACGGATGAACGTCGTTGAAATAGGCGGTGCCGACGTCTTGTACTTCCTCGCCCAAGAACTCAGTTACACGATCGGTGCCGGTCGCGTGGCCCTCTTCCCAGCCGCTCGGAGGCGCCGTTCCGAACTCCTGCATGAACGTCTCGTCGTTGAAGTCCAGAAAGTACTTGTACGTCAGGTTCTGCCCGGGAAAGAGGGTAAGCGGCAGAGCGGTTTCGAATTGATTCTCACCCGGCACTTTCTGCAGCAGGCATTGATCGGGTGTGTTCGTCATGCAATCTCCCCAACCGTTGAATCCCCCCAGCACCCATAACGTGTCGCCGCGGGACTGATCGAATACCCCTATTTCCTCGAGCGGCGAGAGATCAACCGTGAATATGACTAGCGACTCGACGGGCGGATCGGATGCCGGCTTCGAATTCGCAAAGTATACCCACTGCAACGTCGAATCCTGTGCCGGTACGACGAAGGACCTATCCGGACTGCTTTCCCAGCCGTCCGGAGCCGGCTGCAGCATGAACTTGTACATTTGCGTCATCCCCGCCGCGGATTCCGGATAATAAACGACTCCGGAAAACATATGGTAGCCGGGGTGTCCGTTCTGGTCCGATTCAGGTGACAGGTCCACCAGATTCGTGCTCCAGTCGTCGGGCCCGGCGGGGGGGCCGCCGCGAATGCCGATGGTCTGTTCCGCGCTTCTGTCGTATCCGACGCTTTCCAGCAGCGCCGCTTCGGTGCTCATCCACACCCGAAAGTACACCGCGACGCTGTCCTCTTTCTGCTCCCAGGGGACCCAGTCATAAGGTTGATCGTCACCCTTCTCGAAATAGTGGAGCATCAGGTCGACGTCGCCCGTTCCGGCTTCGATGACGTGGTTTCCGCCGTCTTCCCAACCTCCGATGCCGTCCGCGGGATTGCCGTCCCCGTTGGGATCTTCGGCCTGCGGGGAGAAAAACTTGAATTGCAGTTCTTCATCGTCGGGAATCTGGAAGTCGATCGCCCAGTAGTCGCCGCCTTCGTTCGCGGGATTTAGGGTGGTGCTGCTGTTCCAGGCGATCACTTCGCCGTCGGGCAGCTCACTCTGATCGCCCTCGCACCCCGCAAGGCAGCCGCGAACTTCGATCGGCACGTTTGCCGTCGTCGTATCCGGCAGCGTCGCCGTGTTGAGCCGCAGCGTGACGTTACGCTGGGCTTGCGCGGGCGCCGCGAGGCCGAGGATGACCGCACACAGCAGCAGCCACCGCCAGTTCGTAGTAGAGAATTTCATCTCGTCCCTCCGTTGGTTGTTGTGGTTATGGGTGGTGAGAGGATCGAAAACGTCGTCCTCTTCCTTCAAAATTGGACGGTAAAGTTAAAGCGGTTGACGCCGTCGAAGTACTTCTGCGATTCGTAGGCATAATCGAAAGCCAGGTCGAGGGGGCCGAACCGGTAGGTGAGCCCGCCGCCGAAGGTAAGTGAACGGATGCTGTCGTCCATGAACAGCTCGGCGTATCCCGTACGGAGCATGATCAGGTCGCCCAACAGACCGACTTCCGCGCCTACGTTCACGTACTGCTCGCTGTTGTTCGGGCTCAGGGCGTCGACGGCGAGCGTAAGGCGGTTTCGTTCCGATCGAAGGAGCTCGCCCGCCAGGCCGATGCGCATTGTGAGCGGCATGTCGAACGCGTCGGTTCGCATCAGGGCGCGGTTGCTTTCGTTGTTGCCTCGATTGTTCGGATCAACGTCGACGATCACGAGCAGGTCGTCGCCCTGAAGGCGCATCTTCGTGCCGAAATTGCTGATCGAGGCGCCGAGCCGGATACCGCGGAACGGCGTCACGAACATCGTCCCGACGTCGAGCGCCAGGCCGCCGGCCGACGAATGCCAGATCCGTTCGTTGACGAACTTGGCGGTGGCCCCGATCGCGAACCGGTCCGTCAGGTTGCGGCCGTAGGAGAGTGCGAAGGCATACGAAGCGGCCGTAAACCGTTCCCCGGTACCGTTCTGCTCTTCGACCGTCGTAACCTCCATCTCCGGACTCCGCAGCGCGGTGACGCCGACGCCGAACGTCCCTGCGGCGGTCGGCAGCACGACGGCCACGAAGTTGAAATCGATTTCGGCGAGCCACGAGGCGTATTCCGCCGAAAAAGCGCGTTTTTCCATGGCAGCCAAACCGGACGGATTCCAGTAGATCGCCGTGGCGTCGTCGACCGAAGCGCTGAATGCATTGCCCATCGCCGTCGCACGTGCACCGACCGGAATGCTGAGAAACTCGGCCGCCGTCGTCCCTCGCTTCGTGACGCTCCTCGTCTCGTCGTCGAACTGCCCGGCCGCCGGTCGCGCTGCCGCACAGAGCGCTCCGACCGCAAGGATCAAGGCTCCTAGTCGTCCTTTCTTCATGGTCGTCACTTGATGATGGCGAAGGTGCCGGTCTTCTCACCGATGTTCGGCGCTTCGACGTGATAGAGGTACATCCCGTACGAGACGGTCAGATTGTCGTGGCTCTGGAGATCCCAGTCGAGGGTGCCGTTCATGAGGTCGGCCGCCGTCAAGTTCTCGTTCGACCCTTCGTTCAGGTTCATCTCGCGCACGAGGCGCCCGCTCACAGAGAAAATCCGGACGGTCGCCTGCGGCGGCAGATTGATGAATTTGATGACGCGCGGCCCTCGTCCGGTCGAGAACGGATTCTGCGTCTCGAATCGGTTCGTGGCGACGTAGGGGTTCGGAACGACCTGGATCCGATCGAGGAGTGAGTCGGGATTCGCCGCGTCGACGCGCGGCGCGATCGTTTTGAATTCGAACGCATCCGTAGCGAGAAACGGCTTGCGTGTGACGATCTGCGCCAGATCTCCGTCGTCGGGGTTTTCGTTCTGCGAGAAGGTGTAATTGAGGCTGATCTGCCACGTGACGATTCTCTCGCCCGACGGATCACCGATCTTGGGCTCGAAGAGGATGATGCGGTCGCTTTCCGCGCGCGACGGATCGGCGCTGAACGTGGCCGGCTCGGTAGATTGCGCACCCACGAAATCCGGTCCCGTCAGGTCCCAGAACGCGTAGTCGACCGGGACTCGATTTACCGCGCCCCCGCCGGCCGGTTCGAGGCGGTACACGTTCACGTTTGTCGGCCGCGCCGGGAGCGTCGTCGTCCTGCGAACCTGCATATCGATCGACTGCCCTTCGCCAGGCCCGACGATTTCGACCTCGTAGTCCGCCGGATTTCGCAATCCGCGCAGAAATCCGGCTGCGAGATAGGGGTCGAGGGCGATTGGATAGACGGCGCCGTCGTTCCATCGCGTTTCCGTCATGTTGAGCGTAATCCGCGGCTCGCCGATAAACAGCAGCCTGAACCCGATCGGATTCCCGAGCTCGTCCGACACGGGAAACTCTCGTCCCGGCAAATAGGCTTTCGAACGCCTGAGGAGGGTCTCGCCGTTCTCGACGTCGATCAGAGAAAAATTCTTGGTCGTGAGCGTGTCGGGCGCAAAGACGCCGCCGGAGATCAGCGTGTCCTCGAATACGATCCGGTAGGTGTGGCCGTCCTCGAGCACGCGAGGGTCGACGATCTCGAAGCCGATCCGGCTCGACGTATTGCCTTCGACGCGGCGAAGGAACCCGTTGACGTTCTCGAGCTCTGCTCCTACGTAGCCGGAGACGGGTGGGGTCGGCGTGACCTGCACGACGTTCGGACCGGTTTCAATCGTGCCGTCCGGCAGCCGGCGTATCCGGATGGGTGTCTCAGTAGGCGAGATGTTGGCCTCGACCGATCCGAAATCGTACGCCGACACCGCGTAGAAATAGCGAATCCCGTTCGTTACCGTCGAGTCCACGTAAACGTGCGTCAGGCCGTCGGCCGCCTCGTTCCCGTTCCGTATGTCGTCCCCGAGGTAAAACTTCACTCCGTTGACGTCGACGGGATGAAATCCGCCGATCCCGTCGATTTTGTCGAATTGCGCGATGGGCTTGCGGTAGGTGAGATTTCCGTGGCCGTCGGTGATCGAGAGCGGGTCTAGAAACGCGGGATCTGTGGATCGGTAAATCCGATACCCCTCAAAGTCCCTGGCCGGCAGGCCGAGTCCCTCGAGGAAGGCATCCACGGATTCCTCCGCGATCGAATCCCAGTACAGCGTCACTCTGCCGTCGCCGGGCACGGCCGTGACGGTTGGCGTGTTCGGCGCCTGAGCGAACTGGTAGTCCTCGGCATAGGCGTCGTACGCGTTGTCTCTGGCCGCGAGCGCTTCGGCCTCGGTCTGGCCGAGCTGGATCGAAAGCGAGATGCGCTCGGTCTGGCCGGCCTGCAGCGGGAAAACGCCGCTCGACACGACCAGGTCGTTGTCTCCGGGCTCGGGCTTTTCCGTGTCGAAGATGCCGGGGACCATGAACGAATTGTAGAGGAAGCGATCCGACTGGCTGTTGAAGTTCAGGGAGAAAGCGGGCGTGATCCGGACGTTCGTGATGCCGATCTGATCGGATTCGGCGACGTCCGTGACGTCGATGTTCTTTTCTCCGGGGAAAGGCGTGCCGGCGCCGCTCGTCGGGACGCCGTCGCCGTCGCCCGGGTCTCCGCTGAAGCCGACGCCGTCGAGTCCGGTATCGTCCCGCAGCGGATCCCAGTCTCCGTCGTTGTCGATACCGTCCGACCGGCTCTCGTCGATCATCTCGTCGATGCCTTCGTCGATGCCTTCGTCGACGGCGCCGTCGTTGTCATTGTCGACGCCGTCCGCGTAACACTTGCCCAGGTCTTCCGGGCCGACGTCGAAGAGGATGATATTCGTACCTGGAACGCGGTATCTACGATAGACGTCCTGTGACGCCTCGTCGATGATCGCCTGCGTGATGGTCGGCGAGCCCGGCTCGGACAAATAAGGGTAGTTCGCCGTCGGTTCGACGCAGGAGTCATCGTTATCGATATTGTCCTTGAACCCCTTTCCGAGATCTTCTTCGCCCACCCCCACGAGGTGAATGATGGGCCGGCCGTTCCGACCCTGCATCATGGGGTCGTTCTGCGGATTCGGTGGCCAGCGGTTCCACGTGTCGCCGGCCGCGGCACCGATCATTTCGGCCGTCACGACCGGACCGTTTTCCTCGCCGTCCTCGTCGTTGTCGATGTAATCCGCGTATCCCACGCCGACCTGCCCGTTAAACGGAACGTGCGTCTGGTTTTCGTCGATCAGGCCGTTTCCGTTGTCGTCGATCCCATTCGAAGGATTTTCACCGACGAGGAAGGACTCCGGCACGACGGGGCTATTGCATTCGCCGATGGAGCAGTCCGGCTGGCCCGTCGTGCCGTCGCCGTCGTTGTCGATGCGGTCGACGGCATTTCCCGGGGTTTCGAGGTACGAGATCACGGCGACGCCCACGCGGTTCGTTCCGAAGTTCTGGTCGCCGATGCCGTCCTGGTCCGTCATGATGGCGACGTCTTCCAGGAGATCGAAGAACGGCACGTCGTCCGCGCAATCGCCGCCGACGCAATCGGCCAGCCAGATCGAAAAGCCGACCTGGTCCATGTCTTCGGTGCCGTCGTTCTTCACGCCGTAGATGAGAAAGACGACGTCGTCGATCAGGATCTGACTCCAGGCCATGATCCGGTTTTCGACCACGAGGCTCATTCCGTGTCGACTCGCATCGGTAGAATCGGGTCGGTAGGCGCTGCGATACCGATCGTACTGATCGTCGCCGGCCTTGTAGAAGAATTCCTGATCGGCATTCTTGATGTCTTTGCCGAAGAATCCGTTCCATGATCCGCTCCATCCGGGGTCCGTCGCATCTCCGAGCTTGTCGGGCCAGAAAGGCGGCCAGCTATCGACGTCGTCCGCCTGGGCGATTCCGAACCGGCTGCCGGCTGGATTGACGTATCCCTTGATCGGCTCGAACGTCCACGACGTGTTACCCCCCTGCTGGTTGTCGCGGAAATCCGACACGTCGACGATCCACAGCGTCGCTCCTTCCGTGGCGCCGGTGTTCGCCCGCAGCTGGGCCCCAACCCAGAGCTGACTCAGGGCGACGTAGATGCGATTCGTGTTTTTCGGCCATTCGTACCAGTAGTCGCCCGGATTGCCGGATTGCGCCGTCTGGGTCCAATTCGTGATCGTCGCGCGGACGTTGTTGCCGTCGATGTCGTCCCGTCGTCGTTCGAGCGGATCGACGCGCTCGTCGCTCGGCACGTGGTCACGGTCGATCTCCTGCGCCCTGGCCGGAAGGGCCCACAGTGTGAGAGCGACGGCGAGGGCGAAGCCGAGGGCAAACGCACACGGCCTGCGGTGCTTCGTGCCGGATATGTTCCTCTTCGTCATGTGTCTAGAAGCTGAATTCGATGCCCAGGTGGACGCGGCGCGGCTCGGAATAAAATTCCGGGCGCACGAAGTAGCCGGGATCCACGGAGCCGAACGGCTGCTCGAACGTCAGGTCGGGCTGGCCCGTGTCGGCGAAGACGAAGAGCGCGTTCCTCGAATCGAGGAGATTGAAGACCTGCACGAAGAGTCGGGGCCGGACTCCGCCGACGTCTATGGCGTAGTGCGCGCTCAGATCGACCTGGAGGCTCGACGGTATGCGTCGGGAGTTCGAGGGAAATTCCGGCGGTACGTCTGAGCCGACGTTTGACGCCTCCGGAAACGACGGCGTGTACGGAAAGCCCGATCCCCAGACGGCCAGCGTCGAGGCGCCCCAGTTGCGCCCTCCGACGTAGAAGGAGCCGGCGACTTTGTGGCGCTGATCCCATCCCAGTGGAAGCAGGGCCAGCTTGGGCTGTTGATTTCCCTGGGCCGAGAAAAATTCCTCCGTAGGATCGGAATTAGAGCCTTCGACGACCTGAAACGTGTAATTCACGTCGAAGCCGTACGCGTCGGCGAAAGCCCTGCTCATCGAAAGGGTAAGGCCCCGCGTGTTCGCATAATCACGGTTCGCATAGACCACGTAGTTAACGCCGGGAATTTCCGTTTCGATCAACCTCGAAGTCGACACCCAGTCGCGTACGTCGCGGTAGTAGCCCGTCACGTCGAACACGACGTCGCCGACGGCCTGGCGAATGCCGAGCTCGTACATGACCGTGCGCTGAGCATCGAGATCGGGATTGCCGAACGGCCCATATTGACCGGACCGATTCGGGACTTTGTACCCGAAGTTTTCGAACAGTCGATTGAGTGTCGGAATTTGAAGGAAGTGGCCGTATGAGAAGTGGATGACGCCCTCGGCCGTTATGGGGTAAGCGAGGCCGAGCCGCGGCGAAATCTGAACTTTCGGATCGGTATCCGTCCACCAAAACGTCTCTCGCTCTTCCAGCGTAAGTCGGTTCTCGTCCGTCTCCTCGTCCACCGTGATCACGCCGTCGCCATTCAGATCGTGGAAGATATGGATCTTCTTGAACGGGTTATGGATGTTCGGATCATCGGGGTCGGCGGGTACGGTGGCGCGTGAATCGAAATAGTCGAGACGGAGCCCGGCATTCACGATGAAGTTTTCGAACTCCATCTTGTCCTGCACGTAGGCGCTGCCGGCGACGGGTTCGACTCCGTCGAAAAATTGGTAGTTTAGATTCGTCGGCGGCGGGATCGAGGGTTCGAAGGGCTCGATCAGGCTACCGCTCGGGTCCGTTGCGGGAATGAGGCCGAAAGCCTCGAAGTCGAGCAGATCCAGACGCGCTTCCACGCCCACTTTCAGGAGGTGATTTCGCGCGAACTGGCTCGTCAGGTCTCCCTTGGCGAAGAACGACCGCGTCGTACGATTGAATCGGCCCAGATCGGTGCCGCCGCGGCTGAATCGACCGCCGCCCGTCACGAAGGGTTGGTACCGGCCCGGGGCGACCTCGACCGAATCGGGGGGATTGATGGTGAGATCGCTGTAGTCGGCTGCGTTCGGACTCTCGAAGCGGAAATTTTCGGCTTCGCGGCGGAAGGTGGCGAGGTTCAGCGTGTAGAACGTCTTCGGGTTGACGAGGTGGGTCAGCTTCACCTTGAAGTCGTTCCCGCGGTCGTATTCGTGCCTTCGACCGTCCGGATTCCATCGCCAGAAAACGTCGTACGGGCGGCGCTCGGACGTCGACCCGAGGGCGCTCAGGTTCACGATGACCTTGTTCGTGACCTGAAGCTTGAGGTTGCCCTGCCAGGACAGCTTCTCGAACGTGTTCATCGGCACGAGGGACGAGTCTCCGAACGTGCCGTCCATGTTGTAGATGCGCGCGCCGTACAGCCATCCGTCGTTCTTGAAGTAGCGCGCGTGGCCGAAAAACGTTACGCGATCCGTCAGCATGGGCCCTTCCAGCGTTCCGGACAGATTGTAATAGTGCGTGCCGTTCAACGGCAGATAGGAATACACGTCCGCGTCGCGATACGGAATGCCGCGGCTCGTGAACTCGGCCTGGTCGACGCCGCGTAGAAATTCCTCGCCGCCGCTGCCCGGCACGACGTACGAGCCGCTGTACACCTCGAGCGAGCCTCCGATGCGGTCTCGGCGTCCCTCTTTCGTCACGACGTTGATGACGCCGGACATGGCATTGCCGTACTCGGCGTTGAACGTGCCCGAGATGACCTGCAGCTCCTGGATCCCGCTATTTTCGAGCTGAATGGCGGTGGAACCGTCGAAGTTGTCCGTCACGGGCACGCCGTCGACCATGACGATGACCTCACTGGAACGCCCGCCGCGAATGTGCAGCCCGTCACGATCCGTGATGCCCGCCTGAACCTGCAGCACTTGTCCGAGCTCTTGCACCGGAAGGCGGTCGATGCTCTCGGCGGTCACCCTGGCCTCCGAGCTAGTAAGGTCCTTTCGGACTTTCACGCCCTCGGCCGTCACGACGATCTCCTCTCCTTCGAAGACTTCCTCTCGCAGGGTGAAATCGACGGTGGTCGTCAGATCCACGTTCACCTGAACGCCCGCGCGTCGTTCGACGGCGAATCCGACCATGGACGCGGCTACGGTATAGATGCCCGGGCGAACGCCTATGATGACGTAATAGCCGTCCGCGTTCGTTGCGGTGCCCTGCGTCGTCCCCTCGAGGACGACGTTCACACCGGGCAGCGGTTCACCGGTCGCGGCATCGGTGACCGTCCCCGAGACCTTGCCCGTCGTCTGGGCCACCGCGGGCAACGCCGCGAGGAGCGCCCAGACCGTGAACGTGGCCAGTATCCCCTTTAGCATGATCTCATGAAGGTTGTATCCTGCGGCTACTGTGTACCGCTCTCGGGCTTGCCGATGGTCGAGTCCGCGTCTGCCGGTGGGTCTACCTCGCGCGGCTGCGGTTCGCGCGAACCGTTTTCCGCCGGGCCGGACGCTCCAGCCGGAAGGACCAGCGAAAACAGCGCTTGCTCGTCTACTTCGATCTCAGCCGTCCGCCGAAGTATCGCCACGTACTCGAGGACGTGCTGCCGCGTATAGAGAAATTTCAACTGCTCCG
>CAZMXY010000001.1:91757-100563 GCA_964570345.1 uncultured Rhodothermales bacterium
ATCGCCACGTACTCGAGGACGTGCTGCCGCGTATAGAGAAATTTCAACTGCTCCGCGATT
This sequence comes from uncultured Rhodothermales bacterium, assembly GCA_964570345.1. Lineage (GTDB taxonomy): Bacteria > Bacteroidota > Rhodothermia > Rhodothermales > VXPQ01 > CAZMXY01. Next base: position 91,818 of record CAZMXY010000001.1, read on the forward strand.
CTTGGCCGCGCCGACTCGTAGAGAAGGGGCGCTCCTCGGTCGGTCGTGAATTCACCCGGATAACGGTCGTAGTGCGCACGGACGGAGTCCTCCGGCACGACGACTTGGGCGGCCAGATTCTGCTTGTGCCGCTCCAGGATCCAGTCATCCATCTCGCCTGAGAGTGCGTCGACGAATTCCGGTGCCTCGTCGAGACCGAGGGCGGCCCCGCGCGCGACGAGCTCGTCTCGAATCACCAGCCCGGTGACGAAATCCTTTAGGTCTTCGGCCGTCCTGACTTGCGCCCGCTGATCCGAGTCCGTGAAGACCGCCCGCTCGCGAAAGTCAGCGACGGTCCACGTGCGGCGTTCTCCTCGTGAGCCGAACGTCACCAGGACTTGATCCAGAAGCGACGCCAACTCCTGGTCGGGCACGATTGCCGCGCCGGTAATCTGCGCGAGAAGCCGATCGAATCCGGCGTGAAACTCCGGTTCGAGCGCGCCGGCGCGTTCCCGGATGAAATGCGATCTCGCCTGCGTTCGCTTCGTTCGGAGAACGAATAGCCGCAGCTTGTCTTTTCGCTGCGCATACTCGGCCTCGGTCAAGATCGGCTTCGTGAAGCGGTCGGTCACCTGGATGACGGAATACCCCTGCATCGTGCGGACTGGTGCGGAAATTTCGCCGACTCGGAGCGCGAACGCCGCGTCCTCGAAATCGGGATCGAGCTCGTCGTAGGTGAAGGTGCCGATCGATCCCCCGTTGTTCGCCAGGGCGGTGTCGACGAACACTTCTTTTGCCAACGTTTCGAACGTCTCGCCCTTTGTCAGGCGTTCGTGGAGGGCCTCGGCTTCCTGCCGCGTACGGGCGAACAAATGGCGCGCCTCTAGTTCGGTATTCATTCGAACGAATGCCTCCTCCAGGTCGGCCTCGGTGGCGTCGAGCATCGACAGCACGTCGTACTCGAGGGCGGCGTCGATTAGCAGCTTGCGGCGAACGGTCTCGTGGCGATGGTCGTAGGCCTCCGTCTCGCCGAGGCCGAGGTCGCGGCCGTCCGCCACCAGGAGGCGGTCGTTCACCATCTGCTCGAGCATGGCTCGCCGCAGCCGGGCTTGATCCCGGATGCCCGTGCGGAGAAGGTATTCGACGTAGCGCGTGCGAAAGGCCGTCGCGGTCACGGCGTGAGGACCGACGCGCGCGAGCGGGGCATCCGAGACGCTCTCCTCGCGGGCATCGGAATCGGGAGCAGGCGCACCGTGTGCCGGGGTCGCAGCCGCACGATCGTGGCGCGCGACGACGGCTGCCTCCTGCGCCCTGACGTCAGCGACGAGGACGGCGAATGAGGCCGCTGCGATGAGGAGAATACGTCGCATCCGAGTTACGTGTCCGTCCTGGAGGTTTCACGCAGCGAGGCCTCGCTCGACGTGCGAACGATCAGGCTCGGCGAAAATACGGTGGCCGTCGTAGGATGCTCGGGGCTTCCGATGCGCTGGAGGAGTTTTTGTACGGCGAGCTTTCCCATTTCGTAGGTAGGCTGGCGCAGCGTGGTGAGGCCCACGTACTCACTAACCTGGATGTCGTCGAATCCGACGAGCGCGACGTCGTCGGGCACGCGCAGACCGTGTTCGCGCAGCGCACGCATCGCGCCGAGTGCCTGCACGTCGGAGGCGACGAAGACCGCATCGGGGCGGGGTGAGCGGGAGAGAATGGTGAGCATCGCTTCGTAGCCGGCCTCCTCGACGAAGCCGAACGGTTTCTTGTCGCTGGCCGCGATCAGCGCCGGTTCGACCTTCATGCCGGCCTCTCTCAGAGCCTCTTCGTAGCCGCGCCGCCGTTCCGTTGCGGGTGGTGCCTCCGGCTTGATCGTGACGTGGGCTATCCGCTCGAAGCCCCGTTCGATCAGATGCCGCGTCGCCATGTAGGCGCCCTTTCGGTTGTCGACCGAAATCGAGTCGAAATCCGGATGGAGGGCATCGACCAGGACGACCGGTCGTTTCGACGCCTTCAATCGCTTCGCCCGCTGTTCCGAGAGCGGGGTCGAGAGGACGAGCAGTCCCTCCGAACGCCCTCGCTGCGCCGCCCGTTCGAGCTGGCTGCCGACGGCCTCGGGCTTAGGCGCCGCGTACATGATCAGGTCGTAGTCGCTCTCCAGGAGGACCTCCTGCATGCCGCGGATGATCTCCATGTAGAAATAATTGGCGACGACGGGAATCACCGCGGTGATGAGGTGCGTGTTCTGCCTGGCCAGACTCTGGGCCGACACGTGGGGCTGATAATTGAGCCCTTGGGCGACGTGCAGCACGCGTTCTCGCGTGGCGGGCGAGACGCGCGGATTGTCATTGAAGACCCGGGATACGGTCGCTATGGACACGTCGGCTTCTTTTGCAATGTCGTAGATGGTGACGCCCAACGCAGTCTCTGAAACGGGAAAGAGGGGGTCGTACGGTGCGGAAGCCGACGGTTTCCCGCTTGGTTGGACCGCCCGTTGTCGTGCCAACGGTATGCGCTTTCATCGCCGTGCCGCCGCTTGAGGGGCGAAAGGCATGTAAGCGCTTACGCAAGGGGACGCAAATAAGGAAATGCTTTCGAAATTCGCAAGGGTATTCGCCGCCCCGCCACGTCTTCACGAGCGACGGCACGATGCGCGGGGTCGAGAAACGGCCGCTCGGAGTGTAAGCGGTTACACCCGTCTCGAGGGATTCGGTGGGTCGTGGAGATGGAGATCCGGCGCCTGAGCCCTACGTGATCATCGGTCGAGCGGAGGCCTACGCCTCCAATTCTTCCCGCTTCTCCGACTCCTCCACGTCGAACTCCTCGATCGCACGAAGCACGGCGTCGACGATCTGCCCTTCAGGTACGGTGCCGACGACCTTGCCGCGCTTGAACAGATGCGCTCGGCCTCGGCCGAGCGAGATGCCCAGGTCTGCGCCCGCCGCCTCACCCGGACCGTTGACGGCACAGCCCATGAGCGCGACGTTCAAATCCTTCTCGAATTTTGCGTCCTTGACCGCCTTCTCCACCTGTTGAACGATCGAGAAGAGATCGCCCTCCATGCGCCCGCAAGTGGGACAGGCGATCACGTTCACGCCCGGCCTGCCGAGCCGCAGCGATTTCAGTATCTGATGGCCCACTTCGACTTCGTTCACGGAATCGGCGGCGAGTGACACTCGGATCGTGTCGCCGATCCCGTCGGCGAGCAGTGCGCCGATGCCGATGGAGCTCTTGATCGAGCCGGACTCGACGGATCCGGATTCGGTCACTCCCAAATGGAGCGGGTAGTCCGTCCGCTCGGCCAGCAGTCGATACGCCTGGATCATGAAATACACGTCCGAGTGCTTGACCGAGATGACGACGTCTTCGAATCCGTGCATCCGGCAGATCTCGACGTGGCGCATCGCGCTCTCGAAGAGCGCCTCCGGCTGAGGATAGCCGTACTTGTCCAGAAGGTCCCTCTCCAGCGAGCCGGAATTCACGCCTATGCGAATCGGAATGCCGGCCTCCTTCGCCGCCAGGAGCACTTCCTGCTCCCATTCGGGCTTTCCGATGTTGCCGGGATTGATCCGTACTTTGGCGACCTTTGCTTCGATCGCCTTCAATGCGTACTGGTAATTGAAGTGGATGTCGGCCACGATCGGCACCGGTGCTCCCTGCACGACGTCGGGTAGGGCTTCGACGTCTTCCGGGCGAGGCAGGGCCACTCGTACGATGTCGGCGCCGGCCTCGGCCAGCCGTCCGATCTCCTGGAGGCACGTCTCGACGTCGTGCGTCTTCGAAGTCGTCATCGACTGGACGGAGATCGGCGCTCCGCCTCCAATCTGGACGTTTCCTACGTGTACGGGGCGGGACACTCGCCGCGGGCGTTTCATCTTGTCGGTGTCTTCGTTCGAAATTGGCCTTGGGCTCCTCCGGTCGAGACGACGACGCGGATCGGCCCGAGGTCCGCGGCCTATCTAACGGCCGTTCCCCGACCTGGTTGCAACCCGTCGCGGCGTGTCTGTCCGTCAAACACGGCGGACGGAAGACCGTATTTCGGAACCAGATCTCATATATTGGTGCATCCCTCTTCGCTCACCAGTGGAGGCCCGCTCATGCCGCGACTCCGCTTCGCGATCACCCTGCTTCTAATCACCGCGATCGGCGGCTGCACGATTGATGCGTCCCCGCCGGGGACGTCCGGCCTTGATCGTGGGACCATCGAGCGCTACCGCGACACGACCGTCACGTCCTACGGCCGCTTCGCAGCCATAAAGCTACCCATTCACAGCGGAGTCCGAGTATGGAATCCGATTCAGATCGTGAGAGGTCCGGGCGGCGTCATGTACGGCGCCAACGGCACGGGGGAAATCTACAGTCTACGTGACACCGACGGCGACGGGCTCGAGGACACGGCCCTCCTGTACGCCGACGTCCGCGACGACAGCCTGCGTTCGCCGGCCTCTCTCGCCTTTCGGGATGCGGATCTATACGTTGGGACGGCCCAGGAAATCCGGGTTTACTCCGATACGGATGGTGACGGCCGTGCCGATCGAAGCCGGCGTTTTTTCGGGGACGTCCCTCACAGCGAGCATCCGTACGAATGGACGTCGGGCCTGACATTCGGGCAGGACGACCACTTGTATTTCATTCTGACGACCGACGCATGGAACGCCGGCGCATCACCCGATCCGAAGAAGTGGAGAGGCGCCGTGATGCGCGTCAGCCCCAATGGAGAGACCGTCGAACGCTTCGCCACGGGAGTTCGGTCCGCGCACGGCATGGCGATGAATCGACATGGCGACCTGTTCTTCGCCGACAATCAAGGCGGCGCGAACGTGACGGAGGAGCTTCATCTCGCGATCCGCGACGCGTTCTACGGTTACAATACGCACAAATACGGCACCTCTCTTGCCGAAACGGCCCCGCTGCTCAATCTGCAGACGGAAGTCGCTCCGTCCGGCATGGCATTCAACGCCGACGAAAATCACTTCGACGGAACGGCGGGCGACCTCTTCGTGGGATTTTACGGGCCCGGCGAGCGGTGGGAGCGGGGAGCCGTCGGCCGCGTTCGGCTGACTCGATCCGATGACGGCTCCTACCATGCCGAAGAGCATCCGGTGCTCGGGGGCATCCCGAAAGTCTCCGATCTCGAATTCGGACCCAGCGGAGACTTGTACGTAGCCCAGGTCGGTCGAACGGACTACTGGTACCAGCCGCTTGAAACCGCCGATGGCGCGTTCTACCGCATCGTCGAGGCCCCGTGGGTCGAGCCGAGCACGATCGACACGTCGGCGGCAAGAAGCACGACCGCGTCGGCCGACGTCGTGGAACGCGGCCGACAACTCTTCGCCGATCTGGCCTGCAGCGCCTGCCACGGCGTCGACGGAAAGTCGGAACTACTGGGGCCGAATTTGAAAGACATCGGCCATGTCTACTCGAGGGAGGAGCTCCTCGAGGAGATTGCGGAGCCATCCCGCCGGGTGAAGCCGAGCATGGGCGCGACGCGGCTCACGCTGAAGAGCGGTGAAGTGCTGCTCGGACGCGTCGTCAGCAGCGACCTCTCGCGAATCCGCTTGATGATCATCGGTAACAGGATCGTCAACGTGCCGCGGGCCGACGTCGCATCGGAAGAGTCGACGAGCGAATCGATGATGTATGACGGCCTCCTGGAGGGCGTGGAACCGGCGGACGTTGACGCGCTCCTTTCGTATCTCCTGAGTCTCGAAGGCTAGTCCTTCATCCTCATCCTCACCACCACCGGCAGGTGATCCGACAGATACGCATCGGCGACCTCAGCGGATACGACCTCCCAGTGATCGCTCACGAGCACGTAGTCGATCCGGAAGATCGGAAGACGTGTGTGATACGTCATCCCCCAGCCCCGCCCGGCCTCCCCGAACGCGTCCCGGACGACGCCCGAGAGCCGGCCCATGACCCAGTTGTGCGGCGTGCTGTTCAGATCCCCGCAGATGACGATCGGCAGCTCCTCTCGGTCAAGCATCTCCAGGATGCGATCCACCTCCCATGCACGCGCGCGGTAGCCCTCGCGGTACCTGCGCAGGTAAGGCAGGACGTTGCGCCAGCTGAGCAGGAACGAACCGTCTTCATGCCAGACCTTCTGTTCGCCGAAGGTCCTCAAGTGCAGGTTGTAGAGCGCGAACGATCGACCTTTCCACGTCAAGACGGTCCTCGTCACGCTCGTTGAGAGGGAATCGGTCCGATGCCGTTTCAGGTCGAAGCGCTCCTGGCCGTCGATCTGCAATCGACTGAGAACGGGCTGAGGCGTATAGGTCGCGCCGGAGGCCCGGGGCCCAATCGTCCGGTACCCGAGCGAGTCGTACAGCACCGAGAGATACGAAGGGGCGCGAAGGGGAGGGTCTTCCGGATAAAAAGAGATCGGCGCTTCCTGAAGTCCGATGACGTCCGGATCGACGCGCGAGATGAGCTCGGCCATCTCCCTCGTTTTCTCCGGCATGAGGTGCCCCCACCAGCGCGGGACGTTGAACGACATGACGGTCAGATCCCCGGGCCCTTCCGCGGTCGAATGAAAGACTCTCTGGAGCGGATTCGCGCGGACGCAAATCAGCAAGACGACCACGAGGTGGACGATCAAGAGCCTCCAACGGCGGGCGATCAGCACGACGAGCGTCGCGGCGAGGACGCCGATCGCCAAGTACGGAAGGAAGACGGCGATGAGCTCGATCCACCAGAACGTGCTCGATCGCACGTAATAGGCCAGATACCCCGCGAGGTACAGGAAAAGCAGCAGGGCGTCGAGCGCGAAGAAGGTAATCCAGAGGACGCGTCGGAACACGAATGGATACGGATCTGTGAACGTCGAGTCGGGCTAACGGCCGTCTACTTCCGGCTGGCCTCGTAGAGAATGCGCTTTTCTTCCTCGGACAGGGAATTGTAACCTGATTCGCTGATCTTGTCCAGGATACGGTCGACTTCGCTGCGGTCCTTTCCGTTCTCCTCCTTTTCCACCCTCTGGCTCGCGCTGCGCAGTGTGTGCATGCGCGCGGGGCCGCCGGCCTCCTCGCGCTCCTTTGAGGCCGTCCATCCACCCAGTTTTCCCAGCATGCCCTGCCTACCTCCATCCCGATACGGCGTCGGGGGCCGCGTGCGCCGGCTTCGGCCGCTCGACGAAAAAAAGATCCGCGCCCACGACGACAGATCGATCCCGCGACTTTCGGCCTTCGCCAGCAGGTAACCGAACGCCGCCCCGCCCAGGTGGGCCGAGACGGACATGCTGCCGCCCGAGAGAAAGAGGAGATTCAGCGCGAGGTAGCCGATGACGAGGTAGATAAGACGAACCGTGCCGAGAAAGATGAGCGCGACGCTCTTGTAGGGGTAGAGAATGGCGACGGTCGTGATCACGCCCAGAACGGAGGCGGAGGCGCCGTGAACGACGCCGCCGAAGGCGCCGACGCCGGGAAGCAGCGCGTGAAGGACGACCGTGAGTATGCCCCCGCCGATGCCGCCCAGGACGTAGGCCGCCAGCAGCCGGTGCGGGCCGTGCATCTCCTCGTACTCTTTGCCGATCCAGTACAGCCAGAGCATGTTGAAGCCGATGTGGATCAGGCCCCAGAAGCCGGGCTGCAGATGGAGGAAGCTATACGTGACGAGCTGCCAGGGCTCGAACAAAATGTCCGGAAGGCGCGGATTCAGCGCCAGGTGATTCCAGACGAACCCGGCCGTCGAGTCAATGTGAATGAAGAGCAGGAGCCAGAGCACGTAGATGACGACGTTGATCGTCAGCAGTGCCTTCAGCGCCTGAGGCTGCACTCGATACCAGGCCTGGAAACGGTTCACGACCTATCGGGAATGGCTCGTACGTTTTTAGCGGGGGAATACTACGTGTCAGAAAGCTTCCAGATTCCGGGGGGCGCTCAACTACCAGAGCATCTTCCTCCTCGGTTTGGTCGGGAGCTTGCCACGCCAGTACTGGATCAGCAGAAATCCGAAGAGCATGCCGCCGAGGTGCGCGAAATGGGCGACGCCTGCCTGCGTCCCCGTTATTCCCGCCCAGAGCTCGATCACGCCGTAGCCGATGACCAGCCACTTCGCCTTGATCGGAAAGAGAAAATAAATGTAGATCGGCTGATTCGGAAACATCATGCCGAATGCGAGCAAAATGCCGAACACGCCGCCCGACGCGCCGACGGTCGGGTAAAACGAGCCGCTGATGGTGACGACCATGAGCTGGATGAGTCCGGCTCCGATCACGCAGACGAAATAGAATATCGCGAAGCGACGGCTCCCCCACGCGTTCTCGATCTGGACGCCGAACATCCAGAGGGCGAACATATTGAAGAAAAGATGGCCGAGTCCTCCGTGCAGAAAAGAGTACGTCACGAGCTGCCACGGCCAGAAGTCTCCGAGGCGACGGAGCCCGTACGGCGTACGCACGACGTCGGGCGCCCCGAAGGGCCAGAGCGCGAACCAGTGCTCCAGCACGGCGGCCGTCGTGGGGACCATCTGCGCGAGAAAGACCAGCCCGTTCAGAATCAGGAGATTCTTGATGACAGGCGGAAAGACGGAAAATTGCGTCGGCGGCCGATAATAGTCCTGTGGCATGCGCGTCTGTCCTCGTTTGACTGCGGCCCCAGGTCATCGAGCCATGCAGCCGCTCATTCTTCTTAGCGATTCAACGGGTGGAATGTTGCGGCGTGTCGCGGAGCGAAAAAGCTACGGAAGAACGTCGTGCAATCGTAGCCCCGGCAAAACGTGCGGCATGCATAGGGCTGTAATGGCGCGATTTCCTCCGTATCTTAACAGGGAGAGCCGTTCC
>CAZMXY010000001.1:100663-103795 GCA_964570345.1 uncultured Rhodothermales bacterium
GCACCGACCGGCGATCCGCGCCGTGCGTATGATTCTCTTCCTGTCGGACCTTCACCTCGGACGATCGAACGGCGACGACGCCCGCCTCCGCGAGCTCGAGCTGCTCCGCTTCATGCGAGCGATGCGTCCGGACGTGGAGCATCTTTATTTGCTCGGCGACGTGTTCGAAGCGTTCATCGAATATCGTCACGTCGTGCCGAAGGGTTTTGCACGCTTCAAAGGGCTGCTCGCCGAGTGGGCCGACGCGGGGATTCCGATTACGTACCTGGTCGGAAATCACGATCCCTGGCACGTGGATTTTTTCGAGCGCGAAATCGGCATTGCGGTTGAACTGGACGACCTCGTATCGACTCACGACGGCATGCGGGTGTATCTGGCGCACGGAGATCGCGTCGCATCGTCGTCGCCCGTGAAGGCGTGGCTGACGGCATGGCTTCGGCATCCGTTTCCCGTTTGGATTTATCGACACGTGGTTCCTGCCGACGTGGGTATCTCCCTTGCGCATTACGTCAGTGCGACGTTCGGCAACCGGGCGATCGACCGGGATCTGGTGGATGCACTCCGCGTTCACGCTCGCCGAATTCTGGCCGAATCCGCCGTTGAGGCCGTCGTATTCGGACACAGCCATCTCCCCGAACTCCAAGAGTGGCCTGAAGGGCAGTATCTCAATACCGGCTATTGGCATGAATCTCGCACGTATGGTGTTCTGCACGACGGAAAGCTGCAGCTGATGCGGTGGAACGGACGTGCCGCTGAAATCGTGGAACGTTAAATTTGCCTGGTCGCCGATCCGGACGCCATCATGTCCAACGTAAAGTACACAGACGAAGAGTTAAGTCGATACTTCAGCGACCCCGGTGCACGCCGGCCGAACGGAAACGGCCGATGGGGTCGCAGGGGTCGCCCGCGTGAGGGGCTTCGTGGATACTTTTATCGTCGGATCGACGACCCGGAGAAGGCGGAAGCGGCGTTCGTCCTCTCAGTGATCGCCGGGATCGGCCTATTGGGCCTGCTCGTGCTCGGAATCTGGACGCTCTTTCTCGTGGACGACCTGCCGACGTTCCAGCAGCTCGACAATCCGAATTTCCAGCTCGCCACGATCGCCTACACGGCCGACAACCGGGAGCTGGCTCGGTATGCCTTCCAAAACCGCTCGTGGGTGACCTATGACGAGATCTCGCCGCATGCGATCAACGCCCTGATCGCGACCGAAGACCATCGATTCTACAGCCACTGGGGCATCGACGTACCGGGCATATTCGCCGCCGCAGCGGACGTCATTACGAAGGGGCAGCTGCGAGGGGCTTCCACCATCAGCCAGCAGCTGGCGCGCAATCTTTACAACCAGGAGATCGGCTTCGACGTGTCGCCGTCCCGTAAGCTGAAGGAGGGGATCACGGCCGTGCAGCTCGAACGCCGCTATACGAAGCGCGAGATCATCGAGATGTACCTGAACACGGTCCCGTTCAGCGAGAACGCATTCGGCATCGAGGCGGCATCCCAGACCTTCTTCACCAAGCACGCGAGCGAACTGAATCCGCTCGAGGCGGCCGCGCTGATCGGCATGCTCCGAGCGACGACGTACTACAATCCGCATCGGAATCCCGGTAATTCTCAGCGCGTGCGAAACGTCGTACTGAACAACATGGTTCGGCATGGCTTCCTGGACGCGTCGTTTTACGAGGAGCACCGGGAAGAGCCCGTCGAAGTCATCTACAACGCCTCCGCCGAGGTCACCGCGAGCCTCGCGCCGTACTTCTCCGAGCAGGTGCGCCTGTGGATGCGCGAATGGGCTCGAGAGAACGGGCACAGCCTGTACTCGGACGGTCTGCGGGTCTACACGACGCTCGACTCCCGCGTGCAGGAATTGGCCTCTCAGGCCGTTGCGGAGAACATGGACGGCCTTCAGAAGGTCGTCGACTATGAATGGGGCACGTCCCGGGGCGGCGGCGGGAATTCCGACCTGGACTGGTACGCCCGGCAGACCGGCTACGAGCCGTTCGGCTACTTCTGGCAGACGAAACGCGACCTCGTGAACTCCTTCGTCCGTGAGACGGCGCACTACCGAAGTCTGCGTCGAGAGGGCGCGTCGCCCGACGAGGCCCTTTCGCAGCTTCGCGGCAACGAGGCGTTCATGGATTCGCTGAAGGCCCAGAAGACGCGCCTGGAGGCAGGGATGGTCTCGTTGGATCCGAACACCGGGTACGTCAAGGCATGGGTCGGCGGGCGCGATCTCGCGACCGATTGGTACGACCACGTCGTAACGGCGGCGCGGCAGCCGGGCTCGACATTCAAGCCGTTCGTTTACACGGCCGCGATCGACAACGGATGGTCCCCGTACTACCGGTTGCCCGACAGCACGTATACGTATCGCGATCCGGTTACCGGTCAGGTCTGGACGCCCGGCAACTTCGACAACTCGTCGACGGGCGATCTGTTGACGCTCCGCGACGCGCTCGCGCAATCGAAGAACACGGTCACCGCGCGCGTCATCACCCAGCTCGTGAATCCGAGCCAGGTGGCGTTCTATGCACGGCGGATGGGCATCGAGAGTCCGTTGGACGAAGTACCTGCCCTCGGCCTCGGCACGAGCGACGTGACGCTGCTCGAGATGACGTCGGCCTACGGTACGCTCGCCGCCGGCGGGCTGCACTACGACCCGGTGATGGTGACGCGGATTGAGGACCGGTTCGGCAACATGCTGTACGAGCATCAGCCCACCCCCGAAGAGGCCTTGTCCGAGGAGACGGCCTACACGGTGGTCGACATGATGCGGGGCATCGTCAACAGTCCCGGCGGCACGGGATCACGAATTCGCTGGCAGTACGGGTTGAGCGGGTACGATTTCGCCGCCAAGACGGGTACGACGCAGAACGCCGCCGACGGATGGTTCATTCTGATGCATCCGGAGCTAATCACCGGCGCGTGGGTGGGCTTCAACGACCGTCGGGTGGCCTTCCGCTCGACGTTCTGGGGGCAGGGAGCGCACAACGCGCTGTTCCTCGTGGGCAGTTTCGTCCGGAAGGTGGTCGATTCGAACGAAGTCGAGCTGGGCAACACGAGCTTCCCGCGTCCCGAAGAGTTCGATCCCGACTACGATCGGCCCGACACGGGCGACGACGACCGCCGGCG
>CAZMXY010000001.1:103895-114032 GCA_964570345.1 uncultured Rhodothermales bacterium
CCGGATCCCGACATGGCCGCGTAACCGGCGCCGGTTTCCGTCAACGACGCTTTGAGCTCGCGAACGGCAGGATACTTCGCGAGCACGGGGCCTTCGAAGTCGTTGGTCAATTCCGCACTCCATCGTTCCAGGTCGTTCGACAGGACGACCTCACGCAGATCCGGGCGGCCGGTTTGCCTCGGCGGGACCATGGCATACGCTTCGGCGGTCGAGACGCGTACGTGTGGTACCGCGACGACGATCGGATACGGCGGATGGTACGGCTCGTCCGTCGCCGGATCGTTCAGGGGCTCGAGCACGTCGCCGCGTCCTTGACCGAAAGCGGACCCCGCACCTAGAAAAAATGGGACGTCCGAGCCCAGCTCGAGCGCGGCCTCTTTCATGGAGGACGCAGAGAGTTCCAGTGTCCAGAGTGCGTTGAGGAGCCGTAGCGCGGCGGCGGCATCACTCGATCCCCCTCCGAGACCGGCGCCGAAGGGAACGTGCTTTTCGAGCCGCAAGGACGCACCCTGCTCGACGCCGTATTCGCGCCGAAGCAGAATCGCCGCCTTCATCACCAGATTGCGCTCGTCGACGGGCAGGTCTGCGTCGGTCGTCGTCATCGTCAGCGAGCGAGCGGGCTCGGCGTACAGCACGTCCGACCACGGAATGCGCAGGAACACGGTCTCGATGTCGTGAAAGCCGTCCACACGCCTACGCAGGACGTGAAGGCCCAGATTGATTTTTGCCGGAGCGTCTCGATGAAGCACGGACGTGACGACGGGTGTTTACCTTCAACCGACGTGACCTCGAAGTGATCGGTAGTCGATCAGGATAGGGAACATGGGGATGGATCACCCTATTGAACGTGCCGCGGTTTTGACGCACTTCGCCTCGCGCGGCTTCGGGCGTCCGACGGCGTCCCCGTTGGAGCGGCGCCGGACGATCGTCTACCGCCTCCCGGCTACGACGGGCCACGTTGCGGTGGCGGAATCGAACACGTATTTTTGGACACGTATTTTTGAGCACGTATTTTCGTGCAGAGCAAATCCAGGCCGTCCCTTCTATCTGACATTCCGCATCTGATATTCGCCTATTAGGAATATCGCTACTGAGCACGCCGGCAGGTACGCCGGTATCTCGAAGACAATCGGTCTTCGCATGAGACGGTCCGCGCGGCGGTCGGCTCGCCTCGTTGGGTCGGCCTCGGCCGAGAAGATCCTCCATCACGATATACCTACATGTCAGAGGGATTGAGATTGAAGACGACGAGCCTCGTCGGCCTCATCGGCGCGCTATGGATCCTGGTTGCGATGCCCGCCGCAACGTTGGCGCAGGGACAGGCCGATCGCGCCGTGATGCTTCGTGAGCTTACCGGCGGGACCCTGAATCCGCTTTCACAATTCGGCCGCGTTTCGCCGGCGGGAGCCGTTCCGATGGAGGGGGCGGTCGATCCGGCGAGGTACGTCGTGGGACCCGGTGACCTGTTCGACATTTCGGTGAGTGGGCCCGTTCCGATTCTCGTCACCCTGCCCGTCTCAGCCGACGGCTTCTTGATGCTTCCGGAGGCGGGAGCGGTGGAGGTGGCCGGATTGCGGCTGGATGAAGCACGCCGGCGTGCGACGGACGCCCTGCGTGAACAGTTTCAGCGCGTTCGTCTTCAAGTGACGCTCTCCCAGCCGCGACAGTTTTACGTGCACGTCTCCGGTGCCGTACCGACGCCCGGCCGCATGGTCGCCACGCCCGTCGCTCGGGTCGCGACCGTCCTCAGCATCGCTTTCGCGGATACGACGAGCGCGCCCGTTAGCAACGTGGCCTTCCGGCCCGCCCTCAGAAACGTGAAGTTGATCCACAGAAACGGCGACGAAGAGTCGGTTGATTTGCTTCGCTACTTCTCTACGGGCAATACGGATCACAATCCTTATTTGCGGGACGGGGACGTCATTTCGCTGCCGACGTACGACCCCAATTACGACGCCGTCTTCGTCAGTGGCGCAGTGGCTTTTCCGGGAACGTACGATTATCGACCCGACGACACGCTGTACGATGTGCTCGTCTTGACGAGCGGTCAGAATCCTCCGCAAGGATTCAGCCGCGTGCGGCTATCGCGAGTGACCGACGCCGGGGTCGCGGAATCGGAGATCTACGACGTGGCCGCCCTTGCGCGCTCGAAAGTGCGCATTCAGCCCCGCGACCAGATCTTCGCCCTGCCGCACGAGACGGTACGCGGCTCGGCGTCGATCGAGGGGTGGGTCGAATATCCGGGCACGTATTCGATCGTGCCCGGTCGCACGACGCTCCGGGATCTGGTTGAGCTGGGCGGGGGGCTGCGGAACGGCGCACTCGCCCGCGGCGCCTACCTTGAGCGAGCGACACTGCCGACACCGAGCCTCGAGAGCACGCGCAATAACCGCTTTGAATTTTTGCCCGGTGACTACCGGATCGTGCCTCGGGACACGGCGGCGATTTTGAAGGTGACCCGGCTGGCCGACATGGATTTCCTCAGCCGGGCGTACTTGGCCCAAGAGCTGCGACTGCAAAGCCGGGTGCCGATCAACCTCGAGGACGTGCTGCAAGACGGCGGCGCGGACGTCTCCCTGGAAGATGGTGACAACGTATTCGTGCCGCGCGACGAGAACAGGGTATTCGTGTTCGGGCAAATCAATCGTCCGGGCTACATCGCGGCGCGCCCAGACATGTCGGTAGAATCATACATTGCGGCCTCAGGCGGTCGAAGCGATCATGCCGGACGGGCCTACGTCATAGAAGCCGGAACGGGAAAGTATACGGATGCAAGGAGGGCTGAGGCGCGATCCGGCGACATGATCTTCGTCGACCGGCGCCGGAATCGCGCGGACTCGGCGGAGCTGCAGCGGCTCCTGTACGAGGAGCGACGGGCCGATCTCGAGCGGCGTTCGCGAACGTGGCAGAATGTCGTTCAGACCGCCGGTGCCGTGACGGCCCTGATCACGACCTACCTCCTGATCAGACGAGATTAGCCGTATTCGTCCACAGCGAGACTCGATGCAACCAGTTCAGGAATCCGATAATCTGATCGAGGCGGCGGAGCGCGAAAGGGCGAAGCGAGCCGAAGACACGTTGTGGACCGTCCTCGGGCGACTCTACCGCCGCCGCATGTTCATCCTCGGCGTGACCGGCGTAGTCGCCGTCGGCGCCGTCGTCATCAGCCTGCTACTGCCGAACTGGTACCGCGCCGAGGCGCGCGTGCTCGTGCCCGAATCGACGGGAAGCGGGCTTACGTCGGCGATCCTGGGCAATCTGCCGGCGGCGGCATCCGCCCTGCTCGGCGGCGGACCGGGCGGGGACTACACGCGCTATCTCGCGATCCTGACGAGCCGCGGCGTCATGACGGCGGCCGTCGACTCGTTTGACCTGATCCGCCTGTACGAGGTCGAGAACAAGGAGACCCCGCTCGAGGACGCCATCCGACGGCTCCGTGACAATGCGGATTTCGACATCGACATGGAGTACCATTTCCTTTCCATCTCCGTGCTGGACAAGGACCCGGAGCGATCCGCCGCGATGGCGAATTTCTTCGTGCGCAAGCTCAATGAAGTCAACGAGCGGCTCACGACCGAGAGCGCCGGAAACTACCGCCGTTTCATCGAACAGCGCTATTTCGAGGCCCGGGCCGACATGGACTCGGTGCTCGACGCGACACAGCGCTTCCAGCGGCAATACGGCATCTACAATCTGCCGAGCCAGACCGAGGCATTTTTCCAGCAGATGGCCGCGCTGCGCGAGAGTGCCCTGGAGGCCGAGATCAGTCACGAGGCCCTCCTGGCGCAGTACGGACCCGAGAACCCCCGCGTGGAATCGGTCGGACAGCTGGCCCGGGCCGCGAATCGCAAATACGCGCAGGCGCTGGAGGGACACGAGCGCCTGCTTCCGGTCCCTCAGTCGGAAGTGCCCGGCGTCGCACGGCAGTTCACACAGCTCGAGCTGGAACGGACGATCCAAGCCACCATCCTCGAGGTGCTGGGGCCGCTCTACGAGCAGGCGCGCTTTCAGGAGGAGCGTGAGAGCCAGGCCGTGCAGGTCGTCGACGAGGCGACGCCGCCCGCCCGCAAAGCCAAGCCCAAGCGATCGGCCATCTGCGTTCTGGCCACGCTGTCGGCGTTCTTTCTGGCGGTTGCGTTCGTCTTGGTGTATGAGTGGTGGCGGCGGAACCACCGGCACTATCTGCACCGGCTGCAAAGCTCCGTATTGGAAGACTAGCCTTCCCGTCGAGCCGGAATGGCGGGTGAAGGCCGGACGAAGGGAGCATCCGGGTATCTTGCCCGGCCAATCAAACTCCTTCCATGCTCAGATCGCTATCTCAGTTAAATCCCGAATCCTTCATCGGCTCGGTACTCCGTTTGCCGCTCCGGCTCATTCCGAAGTCGAGCGTCATGCGCGTGCGGAGCGGATTGAACAAAGGCTCGCGCTGGATCGCGGGCTCGAGCATTCACAAATGCTGGCTCGGCACCTATGAGTTTGAGAAACAAGACCTCGTGTCAAAGCTGATTCGTCCCGGCGCGGTCGTGTGGGACGTCGGTGCGAACGCCGGATTTTACACGCTCGCCTTCTCGCGGCTCGTGGGCGCGGGCGGCCGGGTCTACGCGTTCGAGCCCTACGCCGAAAACGTGAACAACGTCTTGAACCACGTTCGTCTCAACGAGCTGCAAAACGTCGTCGTCGTCCAGGCCGCGTTGAGCGAAAGCGAAGGGCTCGTGGGTTTTCAAACCGCTGATCTTAACGCGATGGGATTTCTCTCTTCGCAGAATACCGCCTATCTCGTCCCGACGTCCACCGTGGATCACTTTCTGGCGAGTCACCCGGAGGCACGACCTCATTTGATCAAAATAGACGTCGAGGGAGCCGAGTCGGCAGTGCTGCGCGGAGCGAGTCGGTGTTTGCGCGACGTCGGCCCGGACGTCGTACTGGCATTGCACGGCGAGGACCAGAGTCGGCAGTGCACCGAGCAGCTGAAGACGCTCGGATATTCCCTATACGACCTGGACGGATCGCCGATGACCTCAACGCCGGGATTCCGGGGGGACGTCTTTGCTCGAAAAACCGGCACCGCTGCGGGAAGCCCTGGAAACGAAGGGGATTCGTCTGAATAATGCCAGACCTTACGTCCGCCATACGCCGAATCGAACCTGAACGATTGTGGAGCTGGTCGAGAGCTCTCCTTGCCGCGGCCTTCGTGCTCGTTGCCATCGCAATCCTCGTCAGCGCGTGGCAATCGACAACGGCACTTTTGGTGGTCGGAGCATTGATCGTCGGCGGGCTGGCATTCAGCTTCGTCGCGCGGGATGAAGTCGCGCTCCTTTGCGCTATCCTCGCCGGCTTCGTCGTGATCGTGCGCTATGAGGAGGGGTTTCAACCAGAGGAAGTGATTTACGGCCTCGTCTACCTGGGGTATCTTTCGTACTGGTTCATCAGCCGGCTCTTCTTCTACCGCGACGACATCCTGCGCACGAAGATCGACTGGGCGCTCTTTCTCTTTCTCGTCTACGCGACGCTGTCGCTTGGACTTACGCCGCTGCTCGGGGGGGAGATGAGCGCGGCAGTTAGCCAATGGCTTTCGATTACGACGCTTGCCTTCTACTTCCCTATCAAAGAGGCATGCATCCGACGACGAGAGCGCCTTCCCCAGAAGTCGATTCTCCTCAGCTTAGGGTTCGTGGCCGTATTCATCGCGATCCGCAATCTCTTCGACTATAAGACTGGGCTCTCGCAGGCAGACTATCTCTGGCAGATCGCGTCCGGGCGGGTCGTCATGAACGAACACGTCCTGATGATGGCCGGAATCGTGACGCTCGGATTCCTCCTTTATGCCCGCACGTGGCTGGGTAGAAGCTTGTTGACAGGCCTCTTCGTTACTTTTTCGGCCAGCATTGTGATCGCTCAGAGCCGTGCCGTTTGGGTCTCCTTTCTGCTCGGCGTGGCGATCATCTTCGTCTTCGTTGATAAGAAAAGGCGAATTTACATTGCCGCTCTCGGACTCGCGGGCGTGGCTGCAATACTCATAATCGGTATCCTGGTCTTTGAAAATTTCTTTTCGGTAATTGTCGCCGGATTCTCCGATCGCTTTTTCTCGCTCCGAACAGCTGCGACTAAGGATCTCTCCCTGATTAACAGGTTTATCGAGATGGAGGCCGCCTGGTCGTATATCAGAGAGAATCCGATCGTAGGACATGGGTTTGGCGTACCGATTAAGTATTACAGCCTGGTCTACGAGGCAACCAGGGTCAACTCATATATACACAACGGATACGTCGGCGTGCTATACCGTCACGGCTTGATCGGCTTCGTCCTTCTCTTCTTCTTCTACTTCGGATCTATTTGGGTATTCATCCGCATGGCTCGCGACAAGGCTGTCGAACGGTTTGACCGCCTCATCGCTATTGTGGCCGTTTCCTGTCTGGCCGCGGAAAGCCTCGTCGGAAATTCGGCCAATCCATTCGGCGTTTCCGATTCGACATTTATTATCGGCGCGATAGCCGGCCTCGCCGCCGGTTCGCGGAATCATTCCAAGCGAACGTCCCGTGAACCGCGTGAGTAACGCCAGAGCGTTCTCTAAAAGGGAGGACGAGACAAGTGCCCAGTATTCTTCGCAACGTCTCTTGGCTGGGGCTCGTCCTGTTAGGAATCTATCTCGGACGATATCGGTATGCGACGCGCCGTCCGACGATCCGGTCATCGATCTGACATATACCCTGGGAGATGCTCGGAAAAACCACGTGACACTGACGCATTTCTGGTGAAATTTGCACCATGCATGACGCACGACGCTTGAGGTTGACGCGCGTAGTCGTTCTCGCAGGTATTTTCTTCGGGTACCTGAGCTACGGAACGGGAAAGTTAGGATGGGGCGAGCTTTTTCCGTTCGCGCACTGGCGGCTGTTTTCAGCGCCGATCGGAATCAACGAGCCGGCGACCACCTATCGATTGTACGTCCTGGACCCGCGCTCCGAGACTTGGCGGCGGCAACCTCTTGAACCGACCCGGGCTTTTTCACGGAAGGCGCAGTCCTACGTTCTGGGTTATTGGGCGAGGAAAGTCCTCGAAGATTCATCGGAGGATTCCAGACCTCGAGAACGGCTCAGGGTGATCACCCGGGCGCTCGTTCCGCAAGCATCGTCGTACCGGGTGGTGGCGGAGACGTTCTACTCGCTACCTCTTCACGCGGACCCAACGGAATATGACACGTCGACTGTGGCTCGCTTTAATTGGTGAGCGAGAGGACCTGGTTCAGCGAAGCCCGACGGGTGCCAGGAATGAGACGCTTTCTGCCGCGTGGTCCAGCCATTATGCCGACCGTGGGCTGCTTTTGCTTACCATTCTCTGGCTCGTGCTGAGAGTTGAAACGTGGGGCCGCATCGTACTCCGGCCCGAGGCGTCGTATGAACCTATCATGTGGCTCGGACGCCTGGTATTTCCGGTCCTTCCTCATCCCGTTATCTGGTACGGAATGGTCGGAATCGCGTTCGCAGCGGTAATCGCGTGCCTTTTTCGGCCACGGTGGCTCCTTTCTCGCCTCATTCTAGCAGCGAGTCTTCTACTTGTAATTACACCTGAGCTCGGATTCGGACACGTCGAGCACGTCAATCATCTCTTCCTGCTCGCACACGTGTACTCCGTATTCAGACCACTCGGGCGTCCTCGCAGCATCCGTCAGGCCGAGTCGCACGCGAGCGGCTACACGTGGTTTCTGCTCGGGCTGTTAGCCGTCTATACGGTATCGGGGCTTTGGAAGGTCGTCGATATGACGATTCGGGACGTACTAAAGCCCGGCGTGACGTGGCTCCATTCGGACGGAATGCTTTCTTCGTCAATCGCGGCCATGCGTAACGTAGACCTCCCGATGGCAGTGCCGAACTACATTGAGACTATCGCTTGGGTCTTTCCGATTGGATACGTATTCCTCACGTTCGTTTTCTGTGCGAGCTTTGTAGCCGCGTTTCGAAGGCCGCTGTTAGTACTCGTAGTACCCGTAATCGTCGTGTTCCATCTTCTCAACGCGCTCACTCTTTACGCGCTCTTCCTGTCCACGACGATAGTCGCGACCGTGCTTTTATTGCCGTATGATTATTTTCTGTCGGCAATACAAACCAAACTCGAGCCCGTCCTATCGTCTTCGATGGTAGGTGCGGCTGGTGACGCACGATATCGGCGCCGATATAAAAACGGGGACGTCGATACGTTCATCGGGTTTTTCGCTTATCGAGAATGGCTTTGGGATCGTGCGACCCTTCTAGCTGCGCCTCTCTACTACCCGGGAGTGGCGTGGGCCGGTTCACGTCTCCTAAATCTACGCCGTACCGGCGTCGGGAAACGTGCCTGAGGTGACATTCAAACCCAGCTACTCTGAGGCCGACTTCATTCCGTTCAAAGATACGCGCCTAAAAAAGACCTCCATGAAGGTTTTGGTGCTTGGCCGATTTCCTTCGCCCATCGACGGTCGGACGATCGCGACTGAACGGCTGGCCAGTCTTCTTGAAAGCGACGATCGGTTGATTGCGTAACGAGGGAGCAGCCTCCATGGAGAGGCAATCTGTCATGCCCAGTCTACTTCGTAACATCTCGTGGCTCGGGCTGGCAAACGTTCTCGTCAAGCCGATATGGTTTGTTTTCATCACAGCGGCATGTATGCGACTCCTGGGTGCGAGTGAATTCGGGGTGATGACGGCAGGTCTGTCACTGGGGGCGATCGCGACGGCCTTCGTCGACCTTGGGATGATGCAGTACACCACCCGAGAAGTGTCGCGTGTACCCGGCAGGGCATCGCGATTTTTCTCGAATTTTATGACGCTGCGTCTCGCCAATTCCCTTCTGGCCTTGGCGGCCGCTCTGATCGCCGCGCTCCTTTTGGACTATCGAGGATCTGCGTTGGTAGCGGTTGCCTTCGCCGGAGGCTACACACTTACGCTAAATCTGACCAATTACTGTCGCGGCATCTATCGGGCGTTCGAGGATTTACGGCAGGAAGCCGTGATGCTTGTGATCGAGAAGGTTCTCGTCATCGGCGGAGGGGTCGTGCTGCTCACCTCGACGCGACTGGCATCTTGGACTCTGGCGGGAATGGCCGCCGGTATGACTCTTGCGACGGCAGTGAACGTATGGTGGATCCACCGCCGGTACGCTCCGGTACGACTCCGTCTCTTGAGCGCAACATTTTTAAAGCGCTCGTTGAAAATCATGATCCCGTTCGGTCTCGCCGGACTTTTCACGTCCGTCTATTTTCGGATAGATATGGTCATGATTGAGGCCTATCTCGGTGAGATTCCAACCGGACAATATGGAGCGGCCTTTCGGATTCTCGAGGCGCTAACGATGCTGCCCACCATGGTTGCTTTGGCGGCGATTTATCCGAGGCTTTCGAAACTCCATCACCTCGAACATTTCGCCGCGTTTGGCCGGCTGTTCCGGACGAGCCTCCTCGGGCTCGCAGGTCTCGGATTTCTAATCGCGGCCGTCCTTTCGGTATATGCATCGCCCATCATACGGTTACTCGACCCCGATCCCGCCTATGGCCCGGCTGCCGGAGCGCTGCAGATCCTTGTCTGGAGCTTCCCGTTCCTCTGCGCCAACTTCTTGCTGTATTCCGCTCTCATCGCCATCGATCAACAGCGCTTCACCTCATTCGCACTCGGCATGGCGGTCGTCTTGAACGTAGGACTTAACGCGTTCTTAATTCCCCTCTTCCACATCAACGGGGCCGCTATCGCGACTGTCATCCCCGAGTTCGTCCTTCTGGCGATCTATCTCGGGCGTTATCAGTATGCCAGGCGGCTGGCAGCGCTTCAACCGAGAGTCTGATCACGTTCGTTTTTACGCCGACACACGGAGCGCAATGAACCGGCGGTCAGTCTTTGGTGTCGCGGGCGTTCAAATTCGGAAGGAGAGTTGAATGAAGGTATTCGTACTGGGAAGATTTCCACCGCCCATTGACGGCCAGGCGCTCGCGACGGAACGCCTTGCCAGCCTGCTTCAATCTGAGGCAAACGTCGAACGACTCAATATCCAGCCTCCGCAGTCCGATGCGGTTGGAGACGAGCGGCAGCGTCTGCGACGAATCGCGCACTTTCTTAGCGTGCGACCGCGTCTGAAGGAGTCGCTTGGTCGAAATCCTGACGCGACCGTCCT
>CAZMXY010000001.1:114132-119717 GCA_964570345.1 uncultured Rhodothermales bacterium
AATACCATTGATGACGACGTGAGCTTCAGCTCCGCCGACGTCACGGAGAAACAGCTTCGAAGGAGAACGCGCGCGGAGACGTCGGTTCTTTTCATCAGTCATATGCTACCCTCGAAGGGATATCTGGACGTACTCGAGGGAATGATCCAGGCACAGCAAAACGGACTTCGCATCGAGGGTCACTTCGTAGGCGGATGGCAACACCCGAGCGATAAGGATGCCTTTTTTGCACGGGTCCGAAATGCAGGACTCGAGGACCTGATAACTCACCACGGCGCCGTTAGTGACCGGAGGGTTATTCGAGAACGTTACCTACGTGCCGATGTGCTCCTTCTGCCTACGTACTACGCGAACGAGGCGCAGCCGCACGTTCTGATCGAGGCAATGAATGCCGGCATTCCGGTCGTAACGACGAGACATGCGGGCATCTCGGAAATGATTCGCGATGGAGAGGAAGGTCTTCTCGTGCCGGCACGTAGCCCCCGAGCGCTCGCGGACGCTATCATTCGACTCGCGAACGTCGATTTCTGGAATTCGATTTCTAAACGGAGCAGACAAACGTTCTTAGATACGTATTCACCTGAGGACGTCCGGAGGAGATGGAAAGATCTCGTCTATGAGTCGATCCGTCGACGATCCACGGCTTAGATTGCGGAAATATCCGTTATAGCAATTGATTAGCCAATCGCAAAATACCTACGACAAACAATATGACGATGCATGGTGGTCTGAAGGATCGGGCCCGGCTTGCTCGACGGCTCGTGAAAGCTGCCGTAGGACGCGACGTTTCCCATCGCGCGGCGATCGACCTCCCGGTCGAGAGGCACGGAAGCGACGACGGTGGCTGGGTAGTGTACGGCCGGCCCCTCTCGTCCGACGCCGTCGTGTATTCTTTCGGAGTTGGGAAGGACGTGACGTTTGACCTTTCGATCATCTCCAGATTCGGAGTAACTGTTCATGCGTTCGATCCAACTCCACGGTCCGTAGCGTGGATAGAATCTCAGCGCCTTCCCGATTCATTCAGATTTTATCGGCTGGGCATTGCCGGCTACGACGGCGAGGCCACGTTCAGGGCTCCTGCGAATCCTGACCATGATTCATATAGACTCGTCGATGAGGCGGCAAATGAAACCGGCAGCATTACAGCAAACGTCGAGCGCCTGGGCACTATCATGAATCGTCTCCGACACGGTCACGTGGACCTCTTAAAGCTTGACGTTGAGGGAGCAGAGTACGCCGTTATCTCAGACCTTCTAAGCACGCATCTCGACATTCGCCAGCTCCTCGTCGAATTTCATCACCGTTTTGAAACCATCGGAATCGAGAAGACGAATCGAACCGTCTCTCTCCTGTGCTCCTCCGGATTCGATCTGTTCTGCGTATCGCCGAGAGGAGAGGAGTTTTCTTTCGTACGTAGTGATATAATCTGACTGCCTTCTACAGCCTGTCCGATGTATCTGTTGAATCTTAATTTCACACAGAAATACTCCGCCGAGTTGGTCAATGTCTACGCATTGTTTGTACGAACCGCGTAATTTTAGTTTATTCGCGAATTGAAGATTCTTCACATATCATGTTTCGACCATTCGACATTACCCTGGCTTCGCCATAAGTTTGACTAACGAAAGTGAATAAAGTCATGAGCAAGCCTCCTCGTACGCGTCGATCGCTTTTGGGAGAAGTGTATCTGGCGTGCGCCTTGTCGATGCTAGTAGCACGTCCGTCGATGGCCCAAGATGAGCCGGCGTTTAAGAATGTATTTGACATCGAAGACGGCTTCCCGGCCATCCGTTTCGATTTCCCCGTCGACTTGGCCGACGACGGCATGGGCAACCTCTACGTCGTCGAGCGGGCGGGCAAGATCTACACGTTCCCGAATGACTCCACGACGCAGGACACCACCGTCTTTCTGGACATCAGAGATCAAGTTCTGGACGAAGACCTCGAGTCGGGGCTTCTGAGCCTGACGTTTCATCCGAACTACGAGGACAACGGCTTTTTCTACGTCTATTACATAACCGGCGGGCCGCTGCGTTCGAAACTTTCTCGTTTTCGACGGTCCGGATCGGATCCGCGCAAGGCCGATCCGGAGAGCGAGCTGGTCATTCTCGAAATAGATCAGCCGACGCCGAGGCACAATGGCGGGGACACGGCCTTCGATGCGGACGGCTACCTCTACGTTTCGTTAGGCGACGGCAGCACGGGCGGCGACACGTACGAGAATGCTCAAAATCTCGAGACGCTGCTCGGGTCGCTCCTGCGCATCGACGTCGATCACCCCGCGGGCGGCAGGAATTACGGCATTCCTCCGGATAATCCGTTCGCAGGTAACACGCAAGGGTTTAAGGAAGAAATTTACGCATACGGATTCCGCAATCCGTGGCGTTTTTCGATCGATCCGGAGAGCGGCCACATCTGGGTCGGCGACGTGGGAGAAGTCACCTGGGAGGAAGTGGATTTCGTCGTGAAAGGCGGTAACTACGGATGGCCCATCATGGAGGGGCCGGTGTGCTACAATCCGCCGGAGAACTGCACTTCGGGAAATCTATACCCGCCGGTACACACGTACGATCACGAGGTCGGAAATTCCATCACCGGCGGCTTTGTGTACCGCGGAGACAGAGTGCCGGCACTACGAGGAAAATACATCTTTGCCGACTGGGGTGGACGTCAAATCTGGTTGCTCCAATATGGCGGTGGAAATCCGTATGAATCTGACGAGACTCCCGTCGTGAAGCAAATAACAGATGCCGAGCGATTCATTTCTTCCTTTGCAGTGGACGCGTCCGGTGAGCTGTACATGCTATTTACGTTCGAGGGGAGAGTGATGCGCTTCGCAAAATCGTCGGCTACGGGCACGAGTGATCATCCGTCGGAGACGCCGGCGTTCCGATTTGTAGTGGACGGTCCGAATCCCTTCGATCACGAAGCCGTTTTTTCGCTGGAACTCGAAACCGCCGGCTTCGTGCGCGTCGCGGTTTACGACGTCCTGGGACGAGAAGTTGACGTGCTTTTCTCCTCGACGATCGCTCCGGGCGCGCCTCGCCAAGTCCGCTTCGACGGCTCCGGCCTTCCCAACGGTCTTTACTTCTTTCGAGCGGAGACGACCGGCGGATTCATCACACGAAAGCTCGTTCTTGCGCGATAGTCAGACGCAGAAGCATGGCCAGGAATCGTTCGATAGACACGTGCGCGCTCCTATGCGTTGCCGTTGGTCTCGGATCAGTGACAGGATGCGACAAGGGGACTCCGGTGGAGCCCGAGGGTCCGACATTGGTCGAAGTGCAGGAGCAGGTTTTCACACCGAGTTGCGGCGTGGTGGGTTGCCATGCCGGCGGTAACGCGGCCGAAGGCCTGGTGTTATCCGCCGGGTCGACGTATGAAAACACGGTTGGCGTTCCGAGCACGCAGGTGCCCAGCTTGATGCGGGTCGAACCGGGCGATGCGTCCGAGAGCTATCTGTTTATCAAAATTACGGGAGGTGATCGCATGGCCACGGGCACGTTTCATATGCCGATCGGTGGCGAACTGACGGGCGAGCAAATCGCCCTCGTTGAGGGATGGATCGAGGCAGGAGCAGAACGGTAGTGAACTAATTGAGACGAATTCTGCCACTCGGGCGGTATCCGCGTGCCGGGATCGGAGCCGCCTTTCGGCCGTAGTGTAGCGACGCATCGGCACGGCCGCTCATCTCTTTCGAGCAGCGGTCACCACCACCACGCAGATCGACTGCCTATGTCTTATCTGAAGTTCGTCGTCTTGATTTGTATGCTGCTCGCCGCGTCCCCTGGCTCGAGCCAGCCCGTGCCGCCGGTCGATCTTTCCGACCTGTCTCCGTCCCAATTCGCAGACGACGAGCTCGACCTGCCGTACTACTTGCAGCATTTTAGTACGCTGGCCAACAGCGTCGAAATGACGGGACGGAATCGAGGTTTCATCGACGTCGCGGTATGGCGCGAGCCGGAATTCAACGTGCCGCAGAATCCGCGCATCATGGAGAACATCCTGTCACTCGCGTTTTTCTACGCGGCCGACCGGCCGTGGAACCCGTATTTCAATCACCCCGCGGTGCGCGCGCGGCTGGAGGCGGCGCTCTCCTATTGGACAGGCCTGCAGAACGATCACGGTTTGTTCTCCCATGACGGCAGGTGGAGCCTTTCCGTCACGGCCTTCGCGACCAAATTCATGGGCGAGGCGCTTCGGCTCCTCGAGAAGGGACCACCAATCGATTCGCAGCTTCTGCGAGCCGCAACCGAAGCGCATCGGCGTGCGATCGTGGCGGTGCTGTCCCGAGAGGAGCTGTACCCGCAAGCCATCCGCTTCAGCAATCAGTTCACCAACGTGTGGGGCGGGGCCCTGGCCTATCTCGACCTCCACGAAGACCCGGCATTAGAGCGATTGTTTGAAAGCCGCTTTCGAGAAAGCGCCGACGATCTACAGAGCCCGGCCGGATACTTTTACGAACACGGTGGCGCCGATTGGACGTACGACATCGAAACGCACCACAGCAATCACAGGATGGCGTGGCACTACCTGCGGGGGACAAATCTGGGTGACCTGTATGCGGATGAGGTCCGGCGTTGGTACGATTGGCTTTCTTTCAACGCGGTAATCGAACCCGACGGGACAGGTTTTACGATGAACCATTCGTTCGAGACGCGCCTGTCGTTTCCTTTCTATCGGGAGAACCGAGACGGCATGTACGGGGAGACGTGTACGCCGATTGCCGAGGAAGTCGTTCTCGCACGTGCTTTCTGTGAGTCGAGGGAAGAGCGTGCCCGCCGGCTCGCGCGCCAGCGCGCCGAGCTAAAGCGGAGCTGGCCGGAGGTGCCGCCCTTGCGAGTCGGAACGTTCTCCGCATATTCGCCCTACGCCTTCCTCCACCGGGACCACGTCGAGTGGTTTCCCACGGCGGAGCAAAAGGCGCGTGCCCGCGATCTGCTTCCCTACCTGGCGTCGCAGCATTTTACGCATCAGCGCGTCGATGGTCGTCATGAGTTCAGCGTGACGTACGTGCGCCGGCCGACCTATTACGCCGCGTTTTCGACGGGCGAGGAAATCACGCCGCGGCAGCGCTTCGGCCTGGGGCTGGTCTGGATTCCCGGCGTCGGAGCCGTGCTTCAGTCGCAGTCGGGATCCGATGCGGCTTGGGGAACGAGTACGTCCGGCGGCAAGGCGGTCGAAGAGACGACCCTATCGCGTGGTAGGGTGGAAATTGGCGGTGACCGGGTCTCCGTGACGGCCGGACGACGGAATCTTTCGACCGGTCCGCTCTCTATATCATATGCGCTCGGTTCCAGGGGAGAAAAGTCGGTGACCTTTCTCGACGACGCCGTTCAGGTCACAACCCGGCGCAGCGGAGAATTCACGGAGACCATCCCCCTTCTCCTGGGGCCCCGCGATCGCATCGACGTTTCAACCGGTTCGGTAAAGGTCGAATATGGCGACGTATTCCTGCTCGTATCGTTCGACAGGCGCGCCGCCGCCTCCGTCGATCAGGATCACGGTCGCGTCGGCCAAAAGAGGATCGCCTTGCTGACCCTGCGAGCGCGCGACAGCCTCTCATACCGGCTTGAATTTCCGAC
>CAZMXY010000001.1:119817-127097 GCA_964570345.1 uncultured Rhodothermales bacterium
GTAACTATGCGCATTCTGGTCTGGGGTCTCGGATACGTCGGCACCGTTTCTGCCGCCTGCTTCGCGCGGAGAGGGCACGACGTCGTCGGGATAGAACCGAACGAGACGAAAGTCGAGGCGATCAACGCCGGGCGTACCGCGGTCAACGAGCCGGGGCTGAACGACGTCGTCGCCGACGTCGTGGCCGCGGGCCGGCTCCGTGCCACGACCGACGGAACACCTCTCGTCGCCTCAGCAGACGTATCCTTGATTTGCGTCGGCACCCCGACGGCCGCCGATGGGAGTCCCGTGCTTACGTACGTTGAAAACGTGGCCGCCGATATCGGCAAGGGCCTCAAGAATACGGGCTCGTACCACGTGGTCACACTTCGAAGCACCGTATTCCCCGGAACGACGAGAGGTGTATTACTTCCGAAATTGGAGGAGCACTCGGGTTTGCGCGCAGGCGAAGATTTCGGCCTCGTCATGAATCCGGAATTTCTGCGCGAGGCCAGTGCGATAAACGATTTCGATCAGCCACCGTATACCGTCGTCGGCCAGCTAGATGATCGATCCGGAAAAGTCGTCGCCGACTTGTACGAGGGCATCGACGCGGCTTTGCATCGTATCGCGCTCGAGGAGGCGGAGATGCTGAAGCTGGCCAACAACGCCTTTCACGCCCTGAAAATCGGCTTCGCAAACGAGATCGGCCGGCTTTGCAGCGCGGCGGACGTGGACAGTCACGTCGTGATGGACCTCGTCTGTGCGGACAAAAAGTTGAATGTCTCGACGGCCTACCTTCGGCCCGGCTTTGCCTTCGGAGGTTCATGCCTTCCCAAGGATCTGCGTTCGATCGTGCATCATGCCCGTCGTCGAGGGGTCAGTCTTCCGATCATGGAGAACATCCTGCCGAGCAATCGCCATCAGATCGAGGCCGCACGCTACAAAGTGCACGAGCTCGGAGCTCGGCGAGTCGGCATACTGGGGCTCAGCTTCAAAGCGGGGACGGATGACCTTCGCGAGAGCCCGGTGATCGATTTGATTCGCGGACTCTGGCAGGACGGCGTGGACGTGCTCGTGTTCGATCCCGACGTTCACCCGGAGAACATGCTCGGCAGCAACCGAGCCTACCTCGAGCGCCAGCTCCCGCAGATCAATGAGATCCTCCGACCTCGTCTGAAGGACGTTCTCGACGCGTGCGAAGCCCTGGTGGTGACGCAAAAGCGGCCGGAATTCGCACGGCTTTTGGATTCGACGGATGGACGCCTCACCGTCCTCGATCTCGTTCGACTATCGGAAGCGCGATCTCCGGACGCGCCCTTCCCCTACAAAGGGATCTCGTGGTGACGCTCGTCACCGGCGCGCGGATCGTTCGGCATGGCGGATCGCGCCGTGGAGCCCGTCCACCATCCTGCCAAGCGTCAGCTTCTCGCGTGCGTACGTGAGGGCGTTGGCCGAATAACGCGGTAGGTCGGCAAGCACCGCTCGCACACCACGATGCAGGTCTTCCGCCGACGTGCCTTCACAGAGTATTCCGTTCTCGCCGGACTGCACGTATTCCACCTCGGGACTGTGGGATGCGATGCCCACGGGATCGCGCATCGACACGATCGGGAGGCCGAACGCGAACGCGTGATTGATGACAAGTCCGAGATAGCCCGGCATTACCATGACGTCCGCGGCAAACAGATAGGGCGCCGCGTCCTCGTTCGACAATGGTCCAAGAAACCGGACGCCGGACGTCGACGCAGCCCTCGCCCGGTCTTCCATCGCGGCTCGCTCGGGTCCGTCGCCGATGATCAGAAGAGTGGCCTGAGAATCCTCGCGGAGTCGAGCGAACATGTCGAGCAGCATCGTCGTGCCTTTCTCGGGTATGAGTCGCCCCAGATAGACGATCACGGACTCGTCGGGAGCGATTCCAAGCCGTCTTCGAACGGCACTCTCCCCTTCCCCCGCCAATTCGTCATACTGGGCGAACATCGGCGCCATGTCGATGGTATTGCGCGCGACGAAGAGATTATCCTCAGGGACGTAGGGCCTCAATAGATCAGCGACACCGGGCGTGTAGCAGGCGCAGGCCTCCACGTGTCGGGCGAGCCTGACGCGGTAACGATCCTGCAGATTTCGCCGCGGATCGAATCGGCGATTCAAGGATGAGAAGTGGCCCCAGAGCACGCGGCCCGCCCCGCGTTTGCGTGCGTCGCGAAGCAGGAAGGGCAGGGTAATCGATCGAGGGCTCTCCTCGGCAAGTACGACGACCGGCTCACCCATCTCTCGAAAGACCGTGCGAAAAGGCTGCGCATGCACTTTGTCGCCGAAGAGCCACTTGTTTTCTAGCGTGACACTCCGAAATCTCTTCTCGTCGTCGGACATCAGGTAATTGAATGACGACGCGTGCGGTGGCTGACCCGCGCACACGATGAGGCAGCCTTCCAGGCGTTCGTTCAATCGCTCGAGCACGCGAACCCGATACCCGGGAATCATGCGCGCGAAGTAATAGATCGGACGTTCAGCCATGAAATTTGGTCGGGTAGTCGGAAAAGGCCGGGGCACCTATGCGCTGAAACTCGACGTCCCGAACGTCTTCGTGCCATATCTTACGACAGATGCGATGAGGGCACTTGAACGATCGGGTGGCGCCTCCCCGGAAAGCAGTCGTTACCTGAGCACTCCATTCCAAATTCACATCATGTCTGACTGGTCACTGACCGACCGGCCGCTCCACAATGGCGCGTCCGGCATTGCGGCGTACGCCGTGCTCGACGCGCTCGGGCTGCGTCTGGGATATGTTACCGGCTGGGTGAAAGATCCGGACCGGCGCGTGCGGATGCTGAAGGTTGCCGTTCGCGAGTCGTCCGACACGAAGGAATACCTCATCCCGATCGGCGCCGTGACGCTCATCGACGACGCGCGCGCACAGTTTCACCTACGCGAGCTCACGAAGCGCTCGCTCGGCAAGTACTGCATCGCGTTCGACGGCGAGCTCCCGGAGCCGCGGCTCCTCAAGAGCTTGATCCGGTATTTTCCGAACCCCCGGCCGAGCGTCGTCGAACGGTTGGAGCAACCCGAGGAGGTACCGGCCCCGCCGCCGAGCCGGCTGACCGTCCGCGGCGATCAAGGCGACGGAGCGCCCTCGAGCTCAACGCCCAATTTCGAGCCGACGACGACGACGTGGCGCCGGCTAGGGCGGCTCGCGCCTCCGGTCTGGACCCGCCTGACGCACTTCTCCTCGGATCGGACGGGGGATCCGCTGCGGCGCGCGTGAGCCGTCAGACCACGACGCCGCCGTCCTGGACGATCACCTCTCCCGTCATGTAGGAGTTGCGGTCCGAGACGATGAAGGCGGCGAGCTCCGCCGTTTCGGCGGCCGTTCCGAGGCGACCCATCGCGCACCACTCCTCGTAGAGCTTCAAGAAATGCGGTGGGATCGTATCGGCCAGATCCGTTTCGACGACGCCCACCGCGATCGCGTTGGCGCGGATGTTCAGGCGAGACCCTTCGCGCGCAATCTGTTTGATGAAGCCGACGGCCGCGGCCTTCGACGTGGCGTAGGGCACGCCGGCCGGAGCCGTCCTGATGGCCGAAATCGACGTAATCGACAGAAACACGCCGCCTCGCTGCTGCATCATCTGCCGATAGACCGGCTGGCCGACGTTGAACAGGCCGTTCACGTTGATTCGGATGATGTCGTCCCAATCCTGTTCGGCCATGCGCAGGAAGAGCGCACCGCGGTTGATGCCGGCGTTCAAGACGCAGACGTCGATCCGGCCGAGCTCGGCGGCGACGCGCTCGACCATCGCGCGCGACCCGGGCCGATCGCCCACGTCGGCGCGCACGGCAAACGCTTTCCGGCCGTGGCCTTCGATCAATGAAAGGGTTTCGGCCGCCGCCTCTTCGTTCGAGGCATAGCAGAACGCCACGTCGGCCCCTTCGCGGGCAAAGACGTCGCAGAGCGCGCGTCCGATACCGCGCGACCCGCCGGTGACCAGTATTTTCTTCTCTTCCAGCAACATGAGTCGAGATCGGTGTGAAGACGTGCCGGCCGAACGGCCGGACCGTCGATGATACGAACCCGCGACGAAAGGCGGAGGCGCCTCTCACTTGCCGGTGTGTCCGAATCCGCCTCCGCCGCGAGCCGTTTCGGCAAGGTCTTCGGCAGGCGTCCACTCCACCGTTGCGTGCCGTGCGACGACGAGCTGCGCGATGCGCTCCCCGCGCTCGATCGTGAAGGGCTCGCTGCCCAGGTTGATGAGGATCACCTTCACCTCGCCGCGATAGTCTGCGTCGATCGTGCCGGGACTATTCAAGACGGTGATGCCGTTGCGCGCGGCAAGGCCCGACCGCGGGCGGACCTGACCCTCATAGCCCGTCGGCAGGGCGAGCTGCAGGCCCGTCGGCACGATCGCGCGCCCGCCCGGCTCGAGCACGACCGGTTCGTCCTCCGGCACGGCGGCCCGCAGATCCATTCCGGCGCTGTGGTCGGTGGCGTAGGATGGAAGTTCCAGGCCTTCGGCGTGAGGCAGACGTTTGACGGATACGATGACTCGTTGCATGGGGACTTGATGCCTGAGCAGGGGGGCGTAATACGATCTTAACTCATGTCGAGCTTCTGTTTGACGGGCTCGGGAACGTACCTCGCGTCGTCGAAGAACGGGGCCCACTTGTCCGCCGACGGCTTCTCCGTCGCGAGGCTCACGCCGACGAGCGCCAGGACGGACAGAACGACGGCCGGATACGTGACTTCCTGCAAGAACGGGTGCCACGTCGAAAAATAAGGCTGCCTGGCGAGATAGAACGTCCAGATCAGGGTGACGCTCGCGCCGGTGACGACCGACGCGAGCGCGCCCGCGTTGGTCGCACGTTTCCAGAGGAATGCCGCGAGAAGCGGCGGCGTGATGGCCGCGCCGTATACCAGGTATGCCGTGTAGGCGGCCGTCAGAATCGTCGGGAACTGATCGACCAGCAGGTACGCGACGAAACCAAGCAGCAGCACCCATCCGCGGCCCATCAGGACGACCATCCGCTCCGTCATCCCCGGCGCGACGAAGCGCTGCACCACGTCTCGCGTGAGATTGGTCGCGGGAACGAGGAGGAAGGAATCCGCCGTCGAGACGATGATCGCCATCATCGTGGCCACGAGCATCATCCCTAGCCACAGCGGCGTGTGCGGACTAACGGCCAGCGTCGGGATGATGT
The DNA here is from genome assembly GCA_964570345.1 of uncultured Rhodothermales bacterium. Taxonomy (GTDB): domain Bacteria; phylum Bacteroidota; class Rhodothermia; order Rhodothermales; family VXPQ01; genus CAZMXY01. The sequence continues at coordinate 124,993 of CAZMXY010000001.1, forward strand.
ACTCGGATCGATTCGTGACGACGTCGGCCGGGCCGCCTTCGAAGAGCTGGGGAATCAGGCCCTGATCCGCCGCGACGCTGCCCGTCAATCCGGTGAACTGGATAATCACTTCGAGGACGATCACGCCGAACACCCAGAAAAAGACCGCCTTCTGCGCCTCGCTCCCGTCCTTCGCGCTGAAGATGCGCTGGTACATGTTCGCGTCGCCCATCAAGAGGAGCATCGTGGGTATCAGGAACGACACGGCGATGATCGGACCCGACGTCCCGCTCGAGCGCTCGTTCGCCCAGTTGCCGAAGAGGTCCCACTTGCCGGCGGCCTCGGCCGCGACGATGATCTCGTCCATGCCGCCGACGGCGAACACCATGAAGAGCATCGTGGCGAACATGCCCGCGATCATCAACACGCCGTTGACGACGTCCGTGTAGACCACGCTCAGCATGCCCGCGAGCACGGTGTACAGGATGGCGAATACGGCGGTGATCACGATGCCCGCCTGCACCGAGATTTCGGCCTCCGTCCCTTGCGTGATGAAGTGCAGCACGTTGCCGCCGCCGCGGAACTGGTAGGAGACGATCGTCAGGTAGGCGATGATCGTGATGATGGTCGCCAGCACGCCGGAAGCTCGCCCGTAGCGCACCTCGAAGATGTCCGGTACCGTGACTTGCCCGAAATTGCGGATCCGACGCGCGATGAAGTACACGAGCACGATGCCGAGCCATCCGCCCGCGGCGGACCAGAGTCCGGCCAGGCCGTTACGATACCCGAGCCCCGCCCCGCCGAACAACGAGCCGCTGCCCATCCAAGTGGCCAGCAGCGTGCCGACGAGCACGTACCACGAAAGCGCGCGGCCGGCCACCATGAAATCTTCGCCGGTCTTCACGATCCGGCTCTTGTAGTACCCGACCCCGACGAGCGCCAGCAGGTACACCAGTATCGAGAGGATGTACGGATTGGAGAGCAGTGCGCTCATGGGCATTCTCTTCGTTGGCCGACGTCGATCGGCGACTCCTCCGCGCCGGACGGCCGAAAGGCAGGCGTATGATCCGCATTTTCGAATCAAAAAGCGAAACCGGCGCGGCCGCCGAAGGCGGTCCTCGCGAGGCGGCGCGTTCAAAATCCAAGGATTATTCGTCGTCCGGCGGCGAACGCGGCTTAGTTAGACGGGTACGTATGCCCTAAATTTGACGGATGCAGTTTTAGGGCCGTGAGGGCCCTTTTTCATAGTTGTTATAAGCCGAGTCGTTAGAAGCCGATTTTGACGGCCACCTTGCAGGGGCACGAACGGGACAGTCGAATGACGGAGCAAGCACGCTCACGCAGCATCATCGGAAAGGACACGCATCCCCAGCGGACGCACACCTGCGGCGCGCTCCGAGCGGATCACGTCGGCGAAGAGGTCGTGTTGAAGGGGTGGGTAGACACGCGCCGGGATCTCGGCGGCGTCCTCTTCATCGACCTGCGCGACCGTTACGGCCTCACGCAAATCGTCTTCTCCCCGCAGGACGACGAGAAGGCGTACGATCTCGCCAGCGGCTTCCGCAGCGAGGACGTGATCTCCGTGCGCGGCGTCGTGCGGGAGCGATCCGAGGAAACCGTCAACCCCAAGCTGCCCACCGGCACGGTGGAAGTGCGCGTCCACGACGTCGTCGTGCTCAACGTGGCCGAGCCGGTGCCTTTCTCCGTCAGCGCGCACGAGGAGAAGCGGACGGCGGCCAACGAAGACCTGCGCCTGCGCTACCGCTACCTCGATCTCCGCCGGCCCGAGCTTCAGGACGTCCTGCTGCTGCGCCACAAGACGTACCAGGCAACGCGGCGGTACTTCGACCGGCACGGTTTCGTAGAGGTCGAAACGCCGGTGCTCATGAAATCCACGCCGGAGGGCGCCCGCGACTATCTCGTTCCCAGCCGGGTGCATCCGGGCAAGTTCTACGCCCTTCCGCAGTCCCCGCAGACCTACAAGCAGATCCTCATGGTGGCGGGGCTCGACCGCTACTTTCAGATCGTCAAGTGTTTCCGCGACGAGGACCTGCGGGCGGACCGGCAGCCTGAGTTCACCCAGATCGACGTGGAAATGAGCTTTCCGGACGAGGAAGTAATCTACG
>CAZMXY010000002.1:0-8118 GCA_964570345.1 uncultured Rhodothermales bacterium
ATTATGGGGAAGCGAGAAAACAAGACCACCCGCGCAAGGCGTAAACAAATCGCCGTAAGCCCTTGACCACCAAGGCTGTGCCGGGAGCGGGACTCGAACCCGCACGGCCCGAAGGCCAACGGATTTTAAGTCCGTTGCGTCTACCGATTCCGCCATCCCGGCACGTCTGGAAGCTACACTACAACGACGGCGCGTCGCAAACGGATCGCTGAATTTCCGAGGAAATGGCCGAAAATCGCGTCGGACGCGTCGTGGGACGGCTCCCCAGGCGCGGTGCACCGATGGAAAATGGACCGGTCTCGTCCGCTGAGGAGGCTTGCCGTGGAACCGCACCTGCTCTCGCAGAGATAAACCGACATCCTGCGGAATCCTCAAAAACGTGCGATCGGGCGCTGAACAACGGCAATCGACATACCGGAGCGGCTGTCCTACGCACAATGCGTGCGCATGCGTCCGAGGTAGCGTCGAGGGCACATGTGCCCTACTCCAGCCGCTGCGAATCCGCCGTCATCCTCCTCTCCGACGGCTCCTGCGTACCCGGCGTACGCGTCGAGAGCGCCTCGTTCTCGCTGACCATCCCGGCGATCATGAACGCCGTCGCCGCAGCCGTTTCCCTTGGCCGTTCCGACGTCGTCGCTCTCGTCCAGTCTCGCGCGTTTCTACCGGAAGAGCACGCGTACCTGCTAGGTAGTCCGTTCGACGGGCTCGTTCGGACGGCTCCCGACGCATACGCCGCGCCGGAGTTCGAGCTACCGGCGCCGACGGGAATACTCGACCCCTCCGTCGCCGTTGGGGCCACCTCGCGTGCTGAGGAGGGAATCCGAAAGGCCAGAACGGCGGCGACGAAGGCATACGTTCCGGAGTCGGGTTTTCCGGTCGGCTGCGTCATCGAGACGTCGACGGGCGCGTTCGTCCCCGGCGTGAACGTCGAGAACCGCGACTGGACTCGCGTTCTGTGTGCGGAGCGGACTGCGCTCGGCTCCGTGATGAGCTACGATCTGGGATCCGTCAAGGCGGTTTATCTGAGCTGTCTGAAGGATCCGGCGGGAACGCCGTGTGGCGCCTGCAGACAGCTTCTCTCGGAACTCGCCCCACAAAGCACGCTTTGGATGGACCGAGGTGAAGGGGCGCCGGAATCCTCCGATCCCATGAGGTTATTGCCGGGCTCCTTTACGGGATGGTCCATTAAGAGAACGTCTCATTAGTCGTCTGAAGTGAGCTTTACAGTGTAAACTCATGCTCGTTCAGGGCCTCATTTTCATGCTGGGACTGGGCGTGCTCTATCTGGGTGCCGATTGGCTCGTCAGGGGATCGGCAAGTCTCGCACTCCATTATGGGATTCGCCCCTTGGTAGTCGGCATAACGGTCGTCGCCCTCGGTACGTCGATGCCGGAGTTCGTGATCAATTTCTTCGCGGCCTTTAGCGGGGAAGACAGCCTGGCTCTGGGCAACATCGTCGGATCCAACATCTGCAATATCGCACTCATCCTGGGCACGAGCGCGCTCATATTGCCGCTGGCGGTTTCGCCCAGTACGCTCAAGAAGGAGTACCCCATCATGATGGCGGTTCTCATTCTCTTCTACGTCGTTTCGCTCGACGGCATCATCAGTCAGTTCGATGGTCTATTGCTCGTGGCCGGGCTCGTCTTTTTTTTCGCGTATATGATCGTTGATTCGATGAGGCACAGGGCACTTCAGTCGAAGAATGCGCACGCGGGGGTTGCCGATCCACCGACGGCCGAGGGCGAATCGAGAGTCGGTTGGCGAGCGCTCCTCGTGACGGCGGGTATCGTCTTTTTGGCCGTGGGCGCCCGCGCGATGGTATATGCCGCCGTCAACGTAGCGCACCTCTTCGGCATCGACCCCGTCGTCGTAGGCCTTACGGTCGTCGCTATCGGCACGAGCCTGCCCGAACTCGCCGCCTCCGTCGTGAGCGCACTGAAGCAGGAAGCGGAGATTTCCGTCGGCAACGTTTTGGGGAGCAACATGCTGAACGTCCTGTTCGTCGTCGGACTGTTGGCGCTGTTTAGACCGTTAAGCGTGGATCAGGTATCGCTAGACGTCCACTTCCCGGTGATGATCGTCTTCGGCCTCGTTTTGCTTCCCATCGCATGGACTCGTTTTCGAATCACCCGTATGGAAGGCGGCTTCCTTCTTGCGGGGTTTGTCGGCTATATGGTTTTTCTTGCTGCTCCGTACATGTGACGAGGACCTCGAGACCCTCACGCGAGAGTCATTCCTGTTTTCCGAACTCTCACACTAAAACCTCAGTCGTGGCGCCGATCCCACGCGCCACGTTGAGCGAACTTCCAATGTGGCGCACGTTCGCAGCCATTTGTGTCGGCGTGTATTGGGCCGTGGCCGCGGTGCCCGCCGCGTCTCAGAGCACGCCGCAATCGGCCGTCGACAAGTATTGGATCTTCTTCACGGACGACGCTGATACGTCTAACATTGAGCGGAGCCTCGTGACGGAGACCGCGCGCGGTCGACGTGCACGGCGCGGGTCGGCGGTGCCGGCCTCCATCGATTATGACATTCCGTCCGCATATTTGGAGGAGCTGAAACCGCATGGCGTGTCGCCCGTCATCATGAGCCGCTGGTTCAGGGCTGTTTCCGCCTTCATGTCGCCGGAGCAGCGAGTCGCTGTCGGCGCCCTTCCGTTCGTCGACGCCATCCAGCCGGTCGGACGATTACGGTCGGACGTCGTGAGCGTGAGCCTTTCGCCCTCGCTCACGATCGCCGCGTCGAACGAATTTTCATTCGGCCCGCTCGCCCCGTTCGGCCCGCTCGCCCCGTCCGGCCCGCTCGCCCCGTCCGGCCCGCTCGCCCTCGATTTCGGGCAATCGGAGACGCAATTGGCCGTCGTGAACGCGCTCGCGCCTCTCGAAGCGGGTATCAACGGATCCGGCGTCCGTATCGGATTTCTCGACGCACCCTTTCTCGGGCTCGCTCACTCTTCACTTGCGCACGTGCACACGGACGGGCGCCTCGTCGAGATTCGAGACTTCACCGGGAAGGAACAGACGCACATACACGGGCAAAGCGTCGTTTCTGTGGCGGCCGGATTTGAGGAAGGGCATCTCATCGGCCCCGCGTACGGCGCTGAGATCCTGGCTGCGATCACCGAATACGTGCCTACGGAAACGAATGCCGAAGAGGACTATTTCGTGGCAGGGCTCGAATGGCTGGAGGCCGAAGGTGCGGAGGTGGTTAACGTGTCGCTTGGATACACCACGTTCGATGACGGCGAGCGGGATTACACGTACGACGACCTGGACGGCGACACCGGAATTACGACGCGAGCCGTCGATCGAGCCGCGGCACTCGGCGTCATTGTGGTCGTTGCTGCGGGGAACGAAGGATGCGCGTCTCCTGAGAACTGCTGGTATTACGTGAGTACGCCCGCCGATGCCGATTCGGTGATTACGGTCGGCGCCGTAAACGAAGGTTTGACGCGCGCGTCCTTTAGCTCCGTGGGACCGACTTTCGATGGCCGGACCAAGCCCGACGTCGCCGCCCTCGGAACGGGCGTCTACCTCGCCGTTCCGGACGGCTACGCTCGAAGCAGTGGAACTTCGTTCGCTGCGCCGATGGTGGCGGGCATCGCGTGCCAGATCCTGCAGGTCAATCCCCGAATGGGCCCGATCGAGATTCGGGACCTGCTTCGCAGAACGGCCAGCCGATCGGAAAGGCCCGATAGCGAGATTGGATGGGGAATCGTCAACGCCGAGCTCGCGGTGCGAACCGCCGTCGAGCTCGCGTCGGAGGAGACGGAGGTCAAATCTCTTCGCGTCCGCGCCTATCCCAATCCGGCAACCGATTTCCTCTTCGTCCATATAACGTCCCACACGTTCGACACTCCCCGTATTCGCATCTATGACGTTTTGGGGCGACTGATCGACACGCACGTCGCTGAGCCGGTATACTCCAGCGACCGCACGATTTCGCTTTCGACGGACAACCTCGGCTCCGGCGTCTATTTCTTTTCGATCGAGGTCGACGGCAGCTTTGCCACCGGGAAGTTCGCCGTGGTCCGGTAGGTCGTCGGAACGTCTTACGTCGATTTCAACGCCTTATGTCGCTTTCTCTCGGGCATGGCCTCTGGTATCTCGTCCTGTGTTCGGTAGTGGCCGGAGTCATGGCTTTCTGGCTCTACCGGCGCACGACGCCGGAACTCTCTGCGGGCTTGCGGACTCTTCTTGCGACCCTCAGATTCGCCGCGCTCTTCCTAATCGTCTTTCTTCTATTCGAACCTGTACTCCGCCTCGTCGACCGGGAAGAGAAACCCGCCGTTCTCGCCGTACTCGTCGATAACTCGCAGAGTCTTCTCTTGACGTCGAATGAGGATTCGACCGCGGCTTCAATTCGCGAACGGATACGTGAGATCGTCGGACGTCTTCCGGCACGGATGCGAGAAGCGGACGTTCGCGTATATGGCTTCGACAGCGATCTCAACACGAGGGAAGGCCCTCGCCTCGAGCTTGATTCGCTGAATTTTGACGGATCTCGGACCAACATCTCGCGGGCGCTCGAACGACTTCAGGAGCGCCTCGGTGAAGACAATTTTCAGGGAGCCCTGCTGCTTTCGGATGGACAGTACAACACCGGTCGCAATCCGTTGTACGTTGCCGACCGGTATCCCGTCCCCATCTATACGGCCGTACTCGGGGACACCTCGCAGCATAGGGACGTCATGATCCGTCGAGTCATGACGAATGACATTGCATATGTCGGCACCGAGCTGCCCGTGCAGGTCGGCCTGCGCGCCGAAGGTTACGACGACGTCTCTGCATCGATAACTCTACTCGAGGACGGAGAAGCCTTGTCTACGCGAGAGGTCCGCTTACCGGAAGGTTCGACGGAGATCACGGTCGATCTGTCCGTTACGCCCGAGGAGGAGGGCTTGCACCGCTACACCGTATCGGTTTCCCGGCTCGACGGGGAGCTGACGTACCGAAACAACGTCGAGTCCTTCGCGGTGCGCGTCCTCACGAGCCGAAGAGAGGTCCTTCTCGTTGCGGCCGCTCCCGGACCTGACGTGTCCGCAATCCGCCAACTCCTCGATGGCGATCCGACTTTCGACGTCGATAGCTACGTTCAGAAGGCTCCAGGCGTATTTTACGAAGGTACGATGCCGCCCGCGCTCGACGATTTCGACGTCCTCGTTTTGGCCGGGTATCCGGGACGCGCTGCTGCTCCCGCAGAAATGCAGCGGCTGCGCCGCGCCGTCGAAAACGGTCTGCCGATTTTCTTCCTTCTCACACGGGACACTCATGTCCAATTCGTCGACGAATATTTCTCTAACGTCCTGCCTGTCGTTCCGGATCGCATTCGGAGCGGGTACGTCGAGGCCGCCTTCTCACGCGTGCCGGATGCAGAGCGCCATATCGTTATGAGTATTTCCGGCTCCACTCCGGAATTGTGGTCACGACTGCCCCCACTTGCGTATAGTCAGACCCGCTGGCAAGCCTCTCCCGATGCTCGAGTTCTCGCGCGCACGCGCGTCCGCGACGTAGAGCTCGACGATCCCCTTTTCGTCCTTCGGCACCGCACGGGTGATCGGTCGGCGGCCCTGCTGGGGGCGAATACTTGGCGATGGCGAAACGTCCCGGAGGACCTGAGCCAGTCAGCCGGTCTGTGGTCTACGTTGTTTGCCAATACCCTCGAATGGTTATCCGCTCGCGAAGGCGATCAGTTGGTTCGCGTCGTCCCCGTCCGCGATTTGTTCGGCGGGGGCGAGTCAGCTGAACTCTTGGGACAGGTTTATGACGAAACGTTGAACCCCGTCAGCAACGCGGCCGTCGAGGTAAACGTCACCGACGTTCGCGGCGCGACGTATCCATACGTCATGAATCCGATTGGAAATGGCCGATACACGCTCGACGCGGGCACGTTTCCGGAGGGCACGTATCGCTTCGAAGCACGAGCGCGGCTAAACGACGACCTGCTCGGAACCGACGAAGGGGCGTTCGCCGTCGGCGCGCTGACCTTGGAATTCAAAGAGACCCGTGCGAATGCCGCGCTCATGCGGCAGATAGCCCAACGCTCGGGTGGTAGCTTTATCGATCCCGACCGGATGGAGAATTTTTCGAACAGGCTCGCGTCGAGGGGAGCCTTCGCACCTGTCATAGTGGAGCGAGAGGAAGAGGTTGAGCTTCGCCGCCGATACGTGTTCTTGGCGATTGTAATCGGACTTCTAACTATCGAATGGTTTCTACGAAAGCGGAGCGGGATGGTGTAGCCCTTCGATGCACCCAATGAGAAGACGCTGATGACCGACAAGCGGCGAAATGATAGATCGGAGAATGACCTGCAGGCACTGCGGGAAGCGCTCAACGTCTACCTTAGCGGGCAGTCCGGCATTCGGTTTGAGTCCCTCGCGCAGTTCGCGGGTCCGCTTTTCGATCTGTATGAGCTCGACTGGCGCGCGCTCGATTCTGCTCCCGGCGCACGTGACCGAGACGAAATCGCTACTATGGTTGCCGTTCTCGACACGGCGCGTCTACTCTGGTCATTCTTCTCGCTCGATGAGGAAAAGAGCCTTCAGATGCTGCCCGAACTCGAAGATGCACTGTTGGGCAGGCACGCCCGTGACGAAGAACGCAGTAACGTACTCGTGTTGCTCAGCCTGCTTGAGGAACATTGGCATCAGTTCTCGCCCGCCGCGCGTGCGAGCGCAGAGGATACTCCCGGTTTTACGCTACCGTCGTTCGAAACGCTGATTGCCGAGTACAACGACAGATTGCGATCCACGATCGTGGAAGATGACGATCGCTTCGGACCCGAGAAGCTCGACCTTCCCGAGGCGATTGCGCTCTTTGCCCAGCCGCTGCTCGAAGAGCATGCGGCAGGAAACGACCCGGACGTACTCGAGTCCCGCGTCGCTCGCGCCCAGGCATACTGGGAACTCGCGAACGCACCGGCAGAAAGGTACGAGCACGAACTCACGCGGATTCTCGACGCCTTCGCCGGGAATGCAAGCGAACGAAAGGCTATTCGAGCCGAAGCGCGCCGAATGGTCATTCGATATCGTGATCTGTTTTCGGAACGACCTGGCCGAAAAACGTAAGGGACAGCTCTATTTCATGAGCGAGTTAAAGCATGACATAACCTCCGTACCGCACCTTGAGACGGAGTTGCCGGCCGACCCGGCCGCAAGCATGGAGGTCTTCAATCGTTTTCTTGTCGCCGTTCGCCGACACTTGCATCGGCATCCGGAGCTCGGATTTAAGGAGTACAAGACGGCTGCTTTCATTCGGAGCGTGCTGGAAGATCATGGCTTGTACGTCCACGGACCCCTCGCCGAGACCGGCCTATTCGTAGACGTCGAAGGAGAGCACGCCGGCGCCACCATAGGGTATCGAGCCGACATGGATGCCCTTCCGACTCAGGATGCGAAGACGTCGACATATGCTTCGTCGAAAGCGGGCGTGGCTCATCTCTGTGGACACGACGTGCACACGACGGTCGCCATCGGTACGGCCCTTATGCTGCATCGGGCGCGGAGCAGTCTTCACGGCACCGTTCGCGTGTTCTTTCAGCCTAATGAAGAAGGAACACCGGGCGGAGCTACATCGATGATCAGGGATGGCGTGCTCGAAGGGCTGGAAGCCGTGTACGCCATTCACGTTGATCCTTCACTCGAGCTGGGTAAATATGGACTGATATCTGGACCGGTTACGGCCGCGACGGATCAATTTCGTGTTCGGGTGCGAAGCAACAGCACGGGCCATTCTGCGCGCCCCCACCAGACCGGGGATACGATCTGGGTCGCCGTGCAAATTTGCAACGCCCTCTATCAACTCGTTGGACGCATTACGGACGCACGAAATCCCGCGGTCCTTACGATTTGTCGGCTCCGGGGAGGGGAAGCGTACAACGTGATTCCCTCCAGCGTGGAGTTCGGAGGGACGCTGCGTTCGACGGTCATCGAGGATCGTGCAAAGCTCATGCAACGTATCGAACGATTGTCCGTGGAGATGGCGGCCGCCAACGGCCTCGACGTCGACGTCGAGTTCGATTCGGGATCACCTCCGGTCGACAACGATGAGCGTCTGATGGCGCACGTCGAATCCACGATACGCGAGCTGTTCGGTGACGAAGCCGTCTACCACGTGC
>CAZMXY010000002.1:8218-11500 GCA_964570345.1 uncultured Rhodothermales bacterium
CCACGCGGCCGATGCATTGGCTTCTCGCGCATCGAACGATACCCGACTGGATGGGCCGCGAGGTTACGTTGACGACTATGGGCGGGTCTAGGAGGATGATGCCCTCTCACCCTTGCCGCGCGCCATGCTGCCAATGATTCCCGCCTACGTGCGATCGATCGCTTTCGCCACGCTCGCCGTCGCCTTCGCCGGCCTGCATGACGAGCAAGCCCATTCAAACTTTCGGGCTCATTCCCGCATCGTTTGCCTGCTTGTTCTCGCTCTGATCGTGATCACGGGAGCCGAGCGGATCGCCGCTCAGCCAACCGACGCGTTCGATGATGGCGATTTCGTGAACGCGCCCGAGTGGTCGGGTGACGCGGATCGATGGCAGATCGGTATCCTCCACGGTCCGGCCCTTCGATCCATGGGGGCTGCGTCAGCGGATACCATCCATCTCGCCACACGAAGCGAGCGGGCCTTCGGTACGTGGCGATTCACGGTCGCACATCAAGGCGTGAATCTCAGCTCATTTAACGGCGTCCGCATCTTCTTCGTATCGGATCGAGCGGATACGCGCACCAGCGGGCTCGGATATTATCTGCAACTGGGTACGAACAACGCGGACCAGATCTCGCTCTGGCGCGCCGACGGAGATTTGAGGACCGGCCGTAGTGAACTCGCCCGCTCTAGAGACGCTCTCGTCGCCGGCGATTCGTCGCTCTCAAACCTCCGAGTTGAGCGCGACGTGCATGGCCAATTTGAGGTCTACGTCAACGACTCTCTCCTCTTTGCGGTAAGCGACAATCGCTATGTGGAGACGGCCTACTTTGTGCTCTGGGTCAAACACACCTCGCAAGGCGCCGAATCGTTCATCTTCGATAACTTCTCATTCGAGCCTGCCGCTGGCGGGAATTCGCCGACACCGCCGCCGGAATTTCACGACCTTGTTTTAAACGAAATTCATTTCGATCCGCCGCCGGGCGCCTCGGAATTCATCGAACTCTACAATCGAAGTACGAGCGCCTTCGACGCGTCCCACCTTCGAATTCGCGATGCCCGATCAAGCGATGTTCCGATCACCAGGTCCTCCATTCCGATGGCACCGGGTTCGTTCCTCGTCCTAGTGCAGGACTCTGCCGCCTTTGCGTCGGAATTTCGAGCCGTCCCGTTCGTCCCCGTCCGAGGCTGGCCCACGCTGAATAATACGGGAGACACGATCGTGCTCTCGACTCCGCTTTCTACGGTCGATTCGCTGGAATACGACGAGAAGGTTGGAATTCGTGGGCGGTCGCTCGAGCGCATAGATCCCGACGCTCCCAGCGACGTTTACAATTTCGCCCCTTCACTCGATGGGTTCGGTTCTACGCCGGGCGAGCGCAACAGCGTCTTCGCCGTGGACGACACACCACCGACCGTCCGTTTCGTCGATCAGATCGATTCGCTGACCCTGGAGGTTCACCTCAGCGAGTCCATCCGGACCGAGGCGATCGGCACGGAGTCCGTGGATTACGACGTCTCGATTGACCACGTCCAGCCCCTCACGTCGTTCACCCTACGAGTGAGGTTGACGGCACCGCCGACGTCTCCTGCTCTCCGGCTTCGCGGGATCAGCGATTACAAGGGAAACACCTCCAGCACGATGCACGCTCCCATCGCGTTTCTCGCCCGACCACGCGATCTCGTCATCAATGAAATCATGTACGAGCCGAGAAGCGGCGCGTATGACGGGCGTCCGGATCAAGTCGAATTCGTCGAACTCGTCAACGTTTCGGATCGATCGATCTCTCTTACCGAACTCGTGCGAACGAGGGAGGTCGATGAAAAAGGCGATGCGGATACGCTTCGCTTCGGGCGCGAGCTCACAGCTCTGCAGCCGGGCGGCATTCTCGTCGTTTCGGCGCATGACAGTGCGGCAATTCGAGCGGCCTACCCGGACACGTTTCCGGTAGAGGCTGCCGCCTACATCGAGTCTCCCGGACTCACACTGCTTAATGGCGGAGACCGCATCCGTATCCACAATAGGCTGGGAAGCGTTCTTGATGACCTGCATTACCTGCCGACATGGCACTATCCGGATCTCTCCGATCGCCGCGGAGTCTCGCTCGAACGCATAGATCTAGAGTCGACCACATCCCATACGGCCAACTGGTCGAGTAGCGTCTCCTCCGACGGTGCATCGCCCGGTGCCGTCAATACCGTCGCTCACGTTCAAGTCGACGATGAGAGTCACTTGGGGCTTTCGATTCAGCCCTTACCGTTCTCACCGGACGGTGACGGGATCGAGGACGTTGCCGTCATTACGTATCGACTCTCTAGGCCGACGTCCAACATCCGAGTCCGCATATTCGACGTAAACGGCTTTGAAGTGCGTCGACTGGTCCCCGCGGAGCTCGCACCCTCCGACGGGCGTGTCCTGTGGGACGGCCGAGACGATGCGGGGCACTTGCTACGGATTGGCATCTACGTCGTCGTATTTGAGGCGGCCGGGACGGACGGGCGGCCGAACGAGGTCTACAAGAGTGCGCTAGTCCTGGCTCGAAAGCTCTGACGGATCGGCGCCATCATGGCAGTCGGTTCCTCCCACGTCGGGGTCTGTCACGGCAATTCTTGCCAAGAATGCACAGGAACAGCTTCTGATGGGCTTCGTTGCAGCAATTGCACGCAATGAGTCCACAAACCACCAATTTCTACACGATGACGGAAGCGGCGACACAGGAGCGGCAAGCTCCCATTAATATCAGCGATCGTGCCGCGCAAGAGATCAAGAAGATCATGACGACGAAGGAGATCCCGGACGGGTTCAGTCTTCGCGTCGGAGTTCGCGGAGGCGGCTGCTCGGGTATGAGCTACATCCTCGGGTTCGACCGGATACGCGAACATGATACCACTTTCGAGATCGAGGGAATCACCGTTTACATGGACAAGCGACACGGTCTGTACCTCATGGGCACGATCGTCGATTACCACGACGGCCTCAATGCTCGGGGGTTCACGTTCGAAAATCCAAACGCCACGAAGACGTGTGGCTGCGGCTCGAGCTTCGCGGCTTGACGCATCCGAACAGACTCCACTCTCACTCGTTTAAGAAACAGATCCGAATAGTTCGCACACGGATTCACGAGAACGTACTTTGCTTCGTTAGGCGCGTGCCGTTCGTAAGAACCCGCGCCTCTTTTGTTTGGAACAGGGGGTAACGGCCTCGGTACTTACCAGCGTCGATCAGGCGGATCGGCACCACCCGTTCGGTGTTGCGGGTCAGGCTTCAGTCATGCCGCCTTGGCCTGCAATTTGCTTTGTATA
>CAZMXY010000002.1:11600-30221 GCA_964570345.1 uncultured Rhodothermales bacterium
CGTGGATCGGTTGACTTCGGTCGTCGCAGCCGGGCTCCACACGTTGCACGCCTTACCGCCGCGCGTTTCCGAAGATAACCCCGCGGCGCCGAGCCTGGGATGTACGTCCTACGTCGCCGGTTGACGAGTAGACCAGTCCATATGGAAGGAAATTTCTCTAATCGCGTCCGCGACGTCATCTCCTACAGCCGGGAAGAAGCAATCCGGCTGGGACATGATTACATCGGGACCGAGCATCTTTTGTTGGGGATCATACGAGAAGGCGAGGGAATTGCCGTCAAAATTCTCCGCAACCTTGGCAGTGATCTCTTTAAACTGAAGAAGGCAATTGAGGACACGGTTCGTAGTACTGGCGGGACACTTACGGTCGGCAACATCCCACTTACCAAGCAGGCGGAAAAGGTCCTCAAAATCACGTACTTGGAAGCCAAGCTTTACAAGAGCGACGTCATCGGGACGGAGCACTTGTTGCTAAGCCTTCTGCGCGATGACGAAAACATTGCGGCCCAGATTTTGCAACAAGGGTTTTCAGTGACCTACGATGCCGTTCGGGCGGAGTTGGACTCCATCATCAGCGGCAAGGCGTCCTCCCGAAGTAGCGGTTCGGGCGGACGCTCGTCTTCGGGATACGGAAAGGAGCGAAGTAAGATGGAAAAGAGCAAAACACCGGTACTGGACAACTTCGGTCGAGACCTGACCAAACTCGCCGAAGAGGGCAAGTTGGATCCGATCGTCGGCCGTGAGCGCGAGATCGAGCGCGTCGCACAGGTCCTCAGCCGCCGAAAGAAAAACAACCCCGTGCTCATCGGCGAGCCGGGCGTGGGCAAGACGGCGATCGCCGAAGGGCTTGCCATGCGCATCGTACAGCGTAAAGTCAGCCGCGTTCTTTATGACAAGCGTATCGTCACGCTAGACCTCGCTGCACTCGTAGCGGGCACGAAATACCGCGGCCAGTTCGAGGAACGAATGAAGGCCGTCATGAACGAGCTCGAGAAGAGTCCGGACGTCATTCTCTTCATTGACGAGCTCCACACGATCGTCGGCGCCGGTGGCGCGTCCGGAAGCCTCGACGCATCCAACATGTTCAAGCCGGCGCTGGCTCGGGGCGAAATTCAGTGCATCGGCGCCACCACGCTGGACGAATACCGCCAGTACATCGAAAAAGACGGTGCCCTCGATCGACGGTTTCAGAAGATCATCGTCGATCCCTCCACCCCCGAGGAGACGATCGAGATCCTCAAGAACATCAAGGACCGCTACGAAGAGCACCACAACGTGCTCTACTCCGATGAGTCGATCGACCTTGCCGTGAAGCTGAGCGATCGATACATCACGGATCGCTTTCTGCCCGACAAGGCCATCGACGTGATGGACGAGGCAGGTGCGCGCGTCCATCTCGCCAATATCCGGGTCCCGCAAGAGATCGTCACCCTCGAAGAGAAGATCGAGGAGATTCGCGAAGAGAAGAATCGCGTAGTCAAGAGCCAGCGGTTCGAGGAGGCGGCACGTCTTCGCGACAAGGAGAAAAAGCTTCAGGAAGAGCTCGAAGATGCGAAGAAGGATTGGGAGCGGAAGGCCGAAACGGAGGTTCACGACGTAACGACGGAGAACATCGCACAGGTCGTCGCGATGATGACCAGTATTCCCGTCGACAAGATTTCTCAGCCCGAGCAGAAGAAGCTCCTCAAGATGGAGCAGGCGCTCAAAGAGCGTGTCATCGGACAGGATGAGCCTATCGAGAAGCTCTCTCGCGCCATTCGTCGTACGCGTGCGGGGCTGAAAGACCCGAAGCGTCCGATCGGATCGTTTATCTTCCTGGGCCCGACCGGTGTCGGTAAGACCGAACTGGCGAAAATGCTGACGCAGTACCTCTTTGATTCGCAGGATGCACTCATCCGCATCGACATGAGCGAATACATGGAGAAATTCTCGGTAAGCCGTCTCGTTGGCGCCCCACCGGGATACGTCGGCTATGAGGAAGGCGGGCAGTTGACCGAAAAGGTGCGGCGCAAGCCGTACTCCGTCGTCCTGCTCGACGAAATCGAAAAAGCCCATCCGGACGTATTTAACATCCTACTTCAGGTACTGGACGACGGCATCCTGACGGACGGCCTGGGCCGACGCGTAGACTTTCGCAATACGATCATCATCATGACGTCGAACATCGGCGCCAGGGACATCAAGAACCTGGGCAAGGGAATTGGCTTTTCCCAGGTCGAAGAGGTCTTCAACTACTCGACCATGAAAAGCACGGTCGAAGACGCGCTGAAACGGGTCTTTAATCCCGAGTTTCTAAATCGCGTGGATGACGTGATCGTCTTCCATGCGCTGGAGAAGAAGCACATCTTCGAAATTATCGACATCATGGCAAACGAGCTCTTGAAACGAGCCAGGGACCTCGGCATCGACGTCGAGCTCACGAAGCAGGCGAAGGAGTTTCTCGTTGAGAAGGGTTACGACGCCAAATTCGGTGCTCGCCCCCTCCGTCGAGCCATACAGAAGTACATCGAAGATCCGATGGCTGAGCAGATCCTCGGCGAGGATCTCAGTGACGGAGATACGATCTCCATCACGCATGACGAAGAGAAGAAGCCTGGTGAACTTCTCTTTAAGGTCAAGAAGGGCAAAAAGCCTGCGAAAGCCAAGGCCAAGGACGAAGAGTCGAAGCCCGCAGCGCCAACCGACACCAAGAGCGAACCCGCGGCTCCGCCGGCGGAAACAGATAAAGACACCCTTCCCTCTGATCCGAAGACGAAGAAGGAGGAGGAAGCCTCCGAAACAGCGAAGGAATAACGACAAGTACGTGCACGATACAAGGCCCCGCCGGAGTCGATCCGACGGGGCTTTTTTTCTGGTGCGCCCGGCCGATCCTCATTCCAGGGTTCGGAGACGGCGCCTACCACAGGCCCCGCCGACTGTGTTGACCGCGAGAGTGAACCCCCTCTCTTTCTTTCTTGATGGTCGACTTGAGAACGAACGCAAAGACGACGCCCGCCAGGAATCCTCCGATATGGGCGCCGTACGCCACCCCGCCGACGGTTTCTTGAGACACCATGATCGAGCCGAACCCGTTAAAGAATTGGAACACGATCCACACGCCGATCGCGACGATCGCAGGAATCGAGACGATATAATAGAGAAAGATGGCCGTGACGCGGTTTCGTGGAAAGAGTACGAGGTACGCGCCCAAGACGCCGGAAATCGCCCCTGACGCACCCAGGTTGGGTACGATTCCATCGGGGTTCAGCGCTATCTGCGCTGCCGTCGCCGTCAGGCCGCTTACGAGGTAGAAGGCCAGGAAGACGCCGGAACCGAATCGATGCTCGACGTTGTCGCCGAAGATCCAGAGGTAGAGCAAATTCCCGAACAAGTGTGCGAAGCCGCCGTGCATGAACATTGCACTCAGAATCGTGAGATAGATCGGCCGAGGACCGGGTTCTTGCGGGATCGTGATCGTGCGCCCCTGCAGCTGCACGGTCTGGTCCGCGGTCAGATCCTGTCCCGTGATGATCTCCTGGGGGATGACACTCCATCCATACGTGAACGCCTCGTTGGCACCCGCCTGCTGAAGCAAGATGAATACGGCCAGATTGAGGGCGATGAGACCCCACGTGACGGGAGCGGGCCCGCTCAACCGCCGGTCGTCGTCGGATATCGGAAAAAGCATGCTGCCTTGAATCCTTTTGGGTGATCGAGTGCCTTCAAATCGAGTCCTTTAAGATAGAACGAGGCCGGTCTCGCCGGGGCATTCCGAACCCAGGGTCAGGAATCGTTACACATCGCGCACCTGACCGAACGCCTCTGCCGGACGCAATGGACAGGGTGGAGATATAGGGCCTCCGGGCGTACCTTGCCGCGAAGCTACCCCTACGAGTAATAGCCGCCGTAATGAAGCAGATCGCCATCATCGGAGTCGGACTAATCGGCGGATCGCTCGGCCTCGTGTGGAAGAAGCGACTCGGCGACGTTCACGTGAAAGGATTCGACAGCCCGAGCGTCCTAAAAGCCGCGCATCGTCGCGGAGCAATCGACGAAGCGACCGTCTCCGTGGAAGACGCGGTTCGCGAAGCCGACGTCGTGGTTCTGGCCACTCCCCTGCATGCCATCGTCTCCAACCTAGAGGTCGTCGGCCCCCGCCTCAAGGAAGGTGCCTTCGTAACCGACGTGGGGTCCGTAAAGCGCCCCGTTCTCGAACGCGCCGCCGCCGTGCTTCCCCGTCACGCAACGTTCGTTGGAGGGCATCCGATGGCGGGATCGGAACGCAGAGGAATCGAGCATGCCGATGTTTTTCTCTTCGAGAACGCCACGTATGCCCTTTGTCTACCGGAAGACGAGTCTGGGTTCGCAGAACGGCATCCGGGCTTCGTCGACCTCATCCAGTCGACAGGCGCTCGAATCTTGTTGATTGACGCGACTGAACACGATGAGATCGCCGCAACCGTGAGCCATCTGCCCCAGCTCCTAGCGGTCGCACTCATGAACTACGCCGCCGAGCGGAATCGCGACGACGATGCCTTCCTTCGACTCGCAGCCGGCGGCTTCCGGGACATGACACGAATTGCGTCCTCACCCTTCTCCGTATGGCGTGACGTCATCATTGCCAACATGGGCCCGATCCTCGATGCGCTTGCCGGATTCGCATCCAATCTCCAGCGGCTGCGTGATCGGATCGGCACGGAGGCGCTCGACGACCTCGAATCGGCGTTCCGATCCGCGCGATCGGCGAGAGAAACGATCCCACGCGACACGAAAGGTTTTCTTCATCCCCTCGCCGACGTGTACGTCTACGCCGAAGACAGGCCCGGAGAACTTCTCACGATCACTCGTATTCTTCACGAAGCTTCCCTGAACATTAAAGACATCGAGCTACTAAAAATTCGCGAAGGGACGGGGGGCGCTTTTCGGATCGGGTTCAGCGATTCCCATTCAGCCGACCGTGCCGTCGATTCCCTTTCCGAGGCGGAGTTTACGGCGTATCGGCTTTGACGTCTGTCGTCGACCGGTAGATTGCTTCTGGAAAACAAGCAGGTTATCATTGGGAATCACGGCGATTGAGCATGATTTCCGCACCGCTTCCCATCCGGGAGCGGTTGCTTTGTTTAAAGCGAAATGGACGTGAAGGAAAACATCCGGCGGACGCCCCTCTATCATCGGCACGTGCGCCTCGGCGCTCGAATCGTCCCCTTTGCCGGCTTTGAAATGCCGATTCAATATGGCGGCATTATCGAGGAGCATCTCGCAGTTCGTAAAGCTGCGGGTATCTTCGACGTCAGTCATATGGGCGAGATCTTCGTGACGGGGCCGCACGCCTTTGAGTTCGTACAGCAGCTCGTCACGAACGACGCGGGTCGGCTGTACGACGGTCGGGCGATGTATACCGTCATGTGCCGTGAGGACGGTGGCATCGTCGACGACCTCATCGTCTACAGATTTTCCGAGGAGCGCTACATGCTCGTCGTGAACGCGGCCAATCGGAAGAAGGATCTTGCGTGGATGATTCAGAATAATGCCGCCAAGGCGACCATCGAGGAGCGATCGGACGACATTGCACTCATGGCGGTACAGGGGCCCGAGGCGCCTGAGATCGTCGAAAAAATCGTAGGCCAAGCGCTTCGAGATCTCAAATTCTACCATTTCAGACAGCTCGAAGAAGGAGCGTTCTTCGAGTGCCGTTTCTTCGTCGTCTCATACACGGGCTATACCGGTGAACCCGGTTTCGAGATATATTGCGACGCGGACAAAGCGGCTGAGGTCTGGGATGCGCTGCTTGATGCCGGCCATTCGAACGGTCTGAAACCAGCCGGACTCGGGGCTCGGGACACGCTGCGTATCGAAGCAGGTTACTGTCTCTACGGAAATGAAATCACCGAAAATACGAACCCTCTGGAAGCCGGTCTCGACTGGCTAACCCGTTTTGACAAAGAGGAATTCATCGGCAAGACAGCGCTCGATGAGATTCGAACGAAGGGCCCTGATCGACGGATCGTAGGTTTCGTGATGCAGGATCGGGCGGTCCCGCGCGGCGGGTACCCGATTCTCGACGAACGGGAGTCGGAAATCGGCATCGTCACGAGTGGTACGCAGTCTCCCCTACTCCATCGAGGCATCGGCCTGGGCTACGTCCCGAACGATTCGGCGTTTACCACCACGGGTCGCACCATTCAGATCTCCGTCCGCAATCGACCGTACAAGGCCAAAATCGCACAACCCCCATTTCATACTGATTGAAGCCCCAAGTTCGCATTCCCGGCTGAACGGACCGGATCTTCGCCACCAATTGAACGGATGAACATAGAAGTCTTCTTGACTAGCTCGGCCGTCACTGAGGAGGACGTAAAGGACCGAACGGTAGTGGTCATCGACGTGCTGCGTGCTTGTTCAACCATTGCCACCGCGTTGAACAATGGCGCCCGTTCCATCGTGCCGGTCTCCGACATGGCGCAGGCGGGCAAAATCGCCTCGAACCTCGATCAACAGAGCTATCTCTTGGGTGGAGAGCGATCCGGCGAGAAGATCGAAGGGTACCACCTCGGAAACTCACCCCTCGAATACACGGAAGCAGCCGTCGGCGGCCGAACGATAATCTTTAACACGACAAATGGAACGGTCGCCATCGCGCAGGCACGTTCCGCAGAAAATCTATTGATCGGGTCGTTTCTGAATGCCGGTCGAGTGGTCCAATTTATCGAAGAGGTAGAAGCCGACGTGACGATCGTCTGTGCCGGTTGGCGGAACCGTGTGTCGCTCGAAGACACTCTTTGTGCGGGACTCTTGCTCTACCGCCTTTGGAATGGCGTCGAGCCGGAGCCCGTGTCCGACACCGCGCATATAGCATTCACTCAATATCTCCATGACCGCGAGAACGTAGCGCTCGCCATCCTTCGATCCAATCATGCGCAGCGGCTGTCGCGTCAGGGTTACGGAGACGACGTAGACTATTGTTTGCAACTGGATGCGCTTCCCGTCCTTCCGTATTATCAGGACAGCCGCCTGGTTCTCTATCAAGACGAACGGGCGCCGTCGCTGACTTAAGTCGAGCCGTCTCGACGTCATGGCCCCGGCTCGACCGGTTGCGTGTTTGACGTCTGCCTCTCATAGCCCGGCGCCGAGGTTGCACCTTTCCGGCTCCCCGCTCGACGGCTTCCGCCCGACAGCCGTCACGGGATGCGCGCGGCGTCAAGGCACCGTTCATGGATTAAGCCGCAGTTTAGCTTAACTTACGTCTATGGCTTCCTCCAACGTCAAAAATAGGCGTCGTCGCCGCACGAAGGGCCAGAAAAAATCGCTTGTCTCCAGCAGCCGCAAGACGGAAGTGCTGGGACTCATCCTGATGGTCCTCGCCCTGCTCGTCGGCCTCGCGTTCGTGACCTATGATCCCGGTGACGACGGGATTGCCCGTGCCTTTACGCTGCGAGATGCGCTCGACCCGGGAAACAACCGGGCTTCCAACGCGCTTGGCCTCGTTGGTGCCTTTTTGGCGCATGCGATGGTTCCCAATTTCCTGGGGTATGTGGTCGTTCTCCTAACTGGGCTCGTATTTGCCTGGGGGTATGTCTTCTTTCGCCGGCGCACGCCGGTCTACCTGCCGCTCGTCAGCGTCCTGACCGCCGCCGCCGCCTTCGCTCTCGCCTCCCTTTTTGGCTGGTTGACGATCGTTTTTGAGACCGATCTCACGCTATGGAGTGGAGCGGTGGGGCTCGGTGCAGCAGGGTGGATGGAACACGTTTTTGGAACGGTAGGATCGATCCTACTTCTCGTTCTCGTTCTCCTCGTCACGTCGCTGCTTCTCGTGGATCACGACATTCAACGAACGATGGACCGCCTGGGAGACGGATTGTATTTCGTGAGGGCCGCTCTTGCCGGGTGGGTTACCGGCGGCGCGGAGCAGTACGACGCCTGGCGAAATGAGCGTAATGCCCTTCTGGAGCAGAAGCGCGAGCAGCGGAGTCAGAGCGAAAGTCTTTCAGCCGGAAATTCATCGTCCCGATCATCAACGTCCGGCGTTGATGCGACGGATGCGAGCGACGTCTTCCAGGGAAAACCGGCACCGTTTCCCGAGCGGCGTCAAACGAGCATCAACGACTTGTTCAGGCACGACGTCGACTCGTCGGAACCGTCACCGTCGGTACTTCGACCCGCACACGCTGCCAACGAGCCTGAGATGCACGTTCAAGAGCGCATCCAGGAAGAGAAGGCCGAACTGCCGTCCACGTCGCGAGACGTGCCATGCGACGAAGCGAGTCGAAAATACGTTTTCCCGCCGATTGAACTGCTGGACGAGAGAGATACGAACCGTGCGCGCGTCGACTACGACGAGCTGGAAGAGAACAAGCGGATCCTCCTCGACAAGCTCGAGACGCACAATATCGAAATCGCGAGTATCAATGCCATCGTCGGCCCCACCGTCACCCTGTACGAGCTCACCCCTGCCCCCGGCATCAAAATTAGTCGCATAACCTCCCTGGAGGACGACCTCGCGATGGCGACGGCGGCCCGCGGGATCCGAATGATCGCCCCGATTCCGGGCAAAACGGCCGTAGGCGTGGAAATTCCGAATCGACATCGCGAATTGGTGCCGCTGGGCGACGTGATCGGCACCACCAGATTTCGCGACGCGAAGATGGAACTGCCGATCCCGATCGGTAAGACGATTGAGGGTGAGGTGTTCATGCAGGACCTCACGAAGCTTCCCCATCTCCTGATCGCCGGCGCTACAGGTTCCGGAAAATCCGTCGGACTGAATGCCCTCATCGCGGGTCTGCTCTACGCGTGCCATCCGGCGAATCTGAAATTCGTGATGATCGATCCGAAGAAGATCGAGCTTCAGCAATACAATCACATCGCGGATCATTACGTCGCGATGCCCGAGAATGGACACGATCCTATCATTACCGATTTCGCGGAAGCGCTCGACGTATTCAAGTGCTGCGAACGTGAGATGGAAAATCGTTATGACTTGCTCTCACAGGCCAGTGTTCGAGGTCTTCGCGAGTACGCCAAGAAGCTGCAGGACGGACGTCTGAGACACGAAGACGGCTTTCCTCACCTTCCGTATATCGTCGTCATCGTAGACGAGTTGGCGGATCTCATGATGACGGCCGGCAAAGACATAGAGGGGCCGATCGCTCGCCTTGCACAAATGGCTCGCGCGGTTGGAATCCATCTGGTTCTTGCGACACAGCGACCGTCGGTCGACGTCATTACGGGGCTGATCAAGGCCAATTTTCCCGCGAGAATCGCCTACCAGGTCGCATCCAAAATCGACTCCCGAACGATCCTCGACCAGAACGGTGCCGAAGGTCTCGTCGGAAACGGTGATCTTCTTTACATGATGGGCAGTCGCATCATCCGCCTTCAGGGCCCCTTCGTCAGCGTCGAAGAGGTCGACCGCATCGTCGACCATATCTCAGCGCAACGCGGCATCGGGCCGTATCTCCTGCCACCGTCCGACGTGAGCAGTGGACCGGGCGAAATCATGGGAGTTGAAGACACGGACGACCTCTTCGAAGAAGCGGCGCGCATCATCGTTCGCAGCCAGCAGGGATCCGTCTCTCTGCTGCAGCGCAAGCTGTCCATCGGCTATACGCGTGCGGCGCGCATCGTCGATCAGCTCGAGGAGGCCGGCATCGTCGGCGAATTCGTTGGATCGAAGGCTCGCGAGGTTCTCGTCGAGTCGGAAATTCAGCTCGACACCCTCCTGAAGTCACATTCCGAAGCGAGCAGCGAGTAGCCAAGACGCATGTCTAAGCTAGGGTTCGAATCGTTTCCCGTCATCGGAATTCTCGGAGGAGGTCAACTCGGGAGGATGATGGCGCTGGCGGCCATCCGTATGGGCCTGGGCGTTCGGTTTCTGGCTCCAGAAGCTTCGGGACCCGTGGCCGCTTTTGGCGAAGCTACGATCGGTGAGTGGCACGACGCCGGCGTGTTACGCAAATGGGCAGACGGCCTTGCAGTAATTACGGTCGAGAGTGAATGGGCCCCTGCTGAAGCGGCGTCGGACGCGGTGGGCGATTCCATTCCCGTGTGGCCTTCTCCGCGCACTCTGAGCCTTATTCGCCACAAAGGAAGACAGAAATCCCATCTCGTCGCAGCCGGTCTCCCATTGCCGGCCTACGAAACGTGTGCCACGCTCGGCGATGCCTTCCAGGCGGCTCGGACCTTTGGATATCCCGTCCTGCTCAAGCAATTCGTACGCTCGTACGACGGCTACGGAAATGCAACCGTACACTCTGACGACGAGCTTAAACGTGCCTGGCGCGACCTTGCGGCGGACGACGGCCTGGTTGTCGAGGCGTTCGTGGATTTCGCGCAGGAACTGTCCGTCCTCGTCGCCCGTCGACCGGGTGGCCAGCACGTGATCTATCCCGTCGCGTATTCAGAGCAGCGCGATCATCGTTGCCATGCGGTAGTCGTCCCGGCGGAGGCGGACCCGGGCGTGCTCTCGGAGGCCCGGCGAATCGGGCTGGCGGCGGTCGAATCCGTAGAAGGCGTTGGTCTCACGGCCGTTGAGCTTTTCCACACTTCGGACGGCCGAGTCCTCATTAACGAGCTTGCGCCGCGCCCGCACAATACGGGGCACTATTCAATCGAGGGATGCTACACTTCGCAGTTCGAGAACCACGTGCGGGCCGTACTGGATCTACCATTGGGAAATCCGGAGTTGCGAGAACACGTCTCCGTGATGGTGAACGTACTAGGCAGTCGGATTGGATCTCCGAAACCGGTCGGCTTCCGCGAGGCACTCGGCATAACCGGGGCCGCCGTACATCTGTATGGAAAACCCGACGTTCGTCCGAATCGGAAGATGGGTCACGTTACGGTCTGCGGTCATCAGCGCGACGAGGTGCGGCGGCGGGCCGAGAAGGCGGCCGAACTTCTTGAGCTTTAGCCCGGCGTCTCAACATTAGCCACGACGCTGCGAAATTCCACTCAGCGTCGCCATCGTACATCCGATCCTCACAGCCTATTTCAGCAAGCAACGACGTCCCGTGAAACCCATAGTCGGAATCGCCATGGGATCTGAGTCGGATCTTCCGGTCCTGGAAGACGCGGCACGGATCCTGCGAACGTTCGAAGTGCCTTACGAAAGCCGCGTCTTATCCGCCCATCGCACTCCCGAAGTCATGGCGGATTACGGGCGTTCTGTGCATGAGCGGGGCATACGCGTGCTAATTGCCGGCGCCGGTGGGGCTGCCCACCTTCCGGGGATGCTCGCCGCCTACACTCCCCTTCCCGTCATTGGAGTTCCCATTCCTACACGGAACTTGAATGGCCTTGACTCGCTCCTGTCCATCGTTCAGATGCCCAGCGGGGTCCCCGTCGCGACGGTCGCCATAGGGAATGCCACGAACGCCGGGATTCTGGCCGTACAAATTCTGGCGGTATCCGATGCGGCGCTGCTCGACAAGGTGTTGGCGTACAAGGCCGAGCTAATCGACAAGGTTGGAAAGATGGATGCCAGCGTCCGCGCGAAATTACACGAATGAGCTGGGAACGGGCCGGAAGCCCTCATTCCAGGTAGAGGTCTTGCTCGCGCTCGACGCTTCTGCCGGAGACGTTGTCTTCCACTCGGAGTGTGAGAGTGTACAGTCCGGTTTCCTGATTCGCCGCATCGAGAATTAGGTAGTGCCCTTCGTCGGTCACCGTCCCCGACCCGGGCAGGCGAACGGATACTCCGTCCCTCCCGCCGAAGACGTTTCTGAATAGTTTTTTGAGGCCTCTCGATTGATCCTTGGCCGTAAGAACGGCTTCCATCTCGTAATCCGATCGACCCTCCGCCGCGGACGCCAGGTTATAAACCTCGAAATACAGATAGATCGGCTGTTTGGCCGAGAAGACGCTCCACGGAGCGGGTGAAATCGACAATCCATTTCGTAGGACGTCGCCGTCCGACGCCGCCGCATCGTCGAGCGACTCCTCGATTCGATAGGCTAGCATCACGTCGCTGACGTTCAGTTCGTCACCCGAGAAATCCGGAATCTTCACCTCACGACGCTGTACGGCAACGGTATTGCCACTGGTCGTCTCGAATTCCATCGAAACCTGGTGAGAACCTGGGGGCGCCTGCATCGGCTGCGTGTCGACCCAGAGATTCGCTTCGGCGAAGGAGCGCACTTGCGTACCGCGAAGCCCGTAAACCGTGCGCCGACGTTCGACGAGTATGTCCCGTTCGGCGCTAATCAAGAAGGCGCCGACGTTGGCCGTGATTCCGATCGTTTCCTGGTCGATGCCCTCGTCGGTGATGGGAATGCCATAATTTACATAGAGGTCGGCGTTGCGATCCGTTCCCTTAAACGCGCTGACGAGATACGGCAATTCAATCTGCCGGCCCGGAGCGGAATATTCGTAGCGCTCAGGTTCTCGCTCAAACGTTTCACGTGCAAGGAGCACGTAGTCGTTTATCCAAGGACGATGGCCCGCCGAGACCTCCGAGGCGCTCGGGCTGTACAGGCGATACTCACCGTTTCGGAACGGGTCTTCGAAGACGAATCGGAAATCACCGTAATCCCAAATATTGAACGTGTTGGCCTCGTCCAACATGTTGAAACCGGAACCCTGGAGTGCGCGCCGCCGGAGCCGCTCCTCTTCGGGATTCCCTGATCGAAGCGACGGCGACGGAATCTCACTGTCCGACGCGACGTCGCCACCAACGTTTATTCTCGAAGTGCTCTGTGGGATAATCACGACGTCGCGAGAAGGGATGCCATACCGAACGAGAATTCGACCTCGTTGGGTATCCCATCCACGCAGTCCCAAATCATCCGAACCGTAGAGTAAGTCGGCGTATACGAGACGACTGAAATGCTCCATCTTACGCTCGTTGTATGGCGTGAGATAGCGAGGATCCTTGCTCGTCCAGAAGCGCGAAGCATACGCGACAGGATCCTTCTGGTAGTTGCCCTTCTCCGCCGACGAGATCAGGTACTCGAGACTCTCCAGTGCATCACGGCCCTCCGCATCGACGTACTTGAACGCGGTCTCGAAACTCTTCGCCGCAGCGTCCATGCTGCCCGCCCGATAATGTGCGAGTCCGAGGTAGAGCCACGTCTGCGGATCGTCAGCATAGAAAGCGTACATGTCTTCGAGCATCTCGAGCGCCTCACCATACTCGCCTTTCAAAGCGAAGATTTCCATGAGTCTGTCGTAGACGGAGCGTCGGCGAGGATCAGTAGCGAGAGACGCCCTCAGGTGCTCTATTGCGTTGTCGTAGGCGCGCTGTGCTCTTCCTGCCAGATCCTGCACGGGCACGCCGAGTCGCTCCAACGCATCGACGTCAAATCTGTCGGCAAGGAACACCGCGGACGGGTCGAGCACGTGCAGGTCATCTGTCTGTCGCGCTAGCGCGTCGACACCCAGAGCACCTCCTTCCGCGGCATCCTGCGCTGACTGCGGCGCCAGCACGCTCGAGCCGACCGGGCCCTGAATGTTGCTGTCTACGCGGTATACCGAACCGCCGAAACGGAGTGTCGGCAGCATGACGGCATTCCGATAGCGCCAAAAATCGCGTATGAATGCCGCGCCCAGCTCTTCATGCGCGAAGGCGTTGGTAGGATCTAGTTTGAGGATGCGGCGCGAGAGATCTATCCGCTTCTGTTCGCGAATCTTCTCGGCAATGAAATTCCACGTCTCCTCTCGCAACTGCTGCAGTCGACCGACGAGATAGGTCAGATTGTCGGGCTCGAGGTCAAGCGCCCTATCCAAAGCCCGATTCGCTTTCGATCGGTTCTCCAGCGGCGTTTCCGTGTAAAGCCGGGCGAGTAGGAAATAGGCTTCCGCCTGCGTCGGATCCCTCTCGGTAATCCGCTCAAACGCCCGCTCAGCCGCTTCGTATCGCCCGTCGCGGAAGGCCAAGATTCCCTCTCGCATCGAATCCGCATCGTTCTGCGCCTGCGCGATGCACGGCGCAGTGAAAAAAACGAATACGAGAACGGACGTCAATCGTGTTTTCATAGCCGAGAGCGGACAGACGTGTCCGAAAAGAGGCGTCTGGAGCCCGTGCCACGGGCATGCAAATATATGCGGTGCGAAATGACCAGTTCCATCAGGAACGGGGCAAAAATGGGGACTGACGGTCCGCCCCGAACCGGTCATCTCCCGTTCCAGACGATGCGCGCAAACCTTCGTTTGCCGACCCGCAGCGTAAAGGGAGTATCCGTTGCCAGATCGATTCGCATCCCGACGTCACGCACTTTCTGCCCGTCGATTTCGACGGCGTTTTGCTCAATCATGCGCCTTCCCTGGCGATTCGACTCGGTAAGGCTGGCCTGCGACATCAAATTCAGAATCCCGATCCGCGTGTCCTCGTCGGGAGTCGGCCGAAATTCCTGGATGTCACTGGGCACCTCACCCTGGATGACGGTCCGTTCGAAGTGCTCCCGCGCCGCGTCGGCTGCGTCCGGGCCGTGATACATTCGCACGATCGTCCACGCTAGTTGATGCTTCGCGTCTCGGGGCGCTCTCTGGGCGTAGGTCTTGATTTGGTCGAGCTCCTCCGTCGGCACGTCGGTTGCCAGAACGAAGTACGTATAGATCAGGCTGTCGGGGATCGACAGCGTCTTGCCGTACATCTCCTCGGGCTCCTCCGCGATCCCGATGTAATTGTCGAGCGATTTCGACATTTTCTCGACACCGTCGGTACCCGGAAGGATCGGAAGCGTGATGCACACCTGAGGCTCCTGTCCGTACGCCTGCTGTATGTCTCGTCCCACGAGAAGGTTGAACTTCTGGTCCGTGCCGCCCAGCTCCACGTCGGACTGGATGACTACGGAGTCCTGCGCCTGGGCGAGCGGGTATAAGAACTCGTGGACGCCAATGGGCTCGCCGGACTTATAGCGTTTCTCGAAGTCATCTCGTTCAAGCATCCGCGCGACAGTGTATTGCCCGGCGAGATTTATTACGTCGCTGAAGGACATTTTTTCCAGCCATTCCGAATTGTAGACGATCCGCGTCCGATTCGGGTCTAATATCATGGAGGCTTGCTGGAAGTACGATCGTCCGTTTTCTCTCGTCTGCTCCACGGTAAGGGGTGGTCGCGCCCTAGAGCGTCCGCTAGGATCGCCGATCATCCCGGTGAAATCGCCGACGATGAGCACCGCCTGATGTCCGAGGTCTTGAAACTGGCGAAGTTTCCGCAGTACCACGGCGTGGCCGATGTGCAGGTCGGGGCGGCTCGGGTCGCACCCGAGTTTAACAACGAGTGGTTTTCCCGTCTTCTCGGCCGTCTCGAGTTTTCGTACGAGCGCCTCATCGGGAAGGACCTCTTCGACGCCCCTCCGGATCTGGGCCAACTGCTCTTGAATCGGGGGAAACGTTGCCATCGTATGCATTAAGTCTTTCTATCGTGAAGTCTGCGTACGGCGCCGGGCGCCGGGCCGTCATTCCGGACGATCGCCACGCATGGCGCGCTCGAGCCGGCGCATCGTCTCCTTCTCGGCGACGTCGGCCCGCTTGTCGTACAATTTTTTGCCCTTCGCCAGACCGATCTCGAGTTTGGCATATCCATTGCGGAAGTACACCTTCAACGGAACGATGGTAAAACCCTGCTGTTCGACCGCCTTCGACCACTTTCGAATCTCGGAGCGATGCAGCAGAAGCTTCCTGTCACGCGTTGGATTGTGATTCGTCGATTCGTCACCGTGCGAATAGGGGGCGATGTGGCAATTGACGAGCCGCATCTCCCCGTCTTCGATTCGGCAGAAGGCCTCCTGTAGATTGATCTTTCCCTCCCGGATCGACTTCACTTCGCTGCCTTTGAGGACTATTCCTGCCTCGAGTGTGTCATCGATGTAGTACTCGTGGCGAGCCCTCCGATTCTTCGCTATTTGCTTTATTCCTTCCGCCATCTGCCATCGTCAGATAAGAGGGGAACGCCCCCCTTCGCTTTCCTCCTCCGGAAGAAATGCGAACGGGATCTCGGGGACGTCTTCGATTATCCGATAGAAGAAAAGAAATTGCATGAGCTCAGTGAGGCCGGCCAAGGCCAGATCGTCTAACCGGAGCCTCAAATCGTTCGTGTAGAAGGCATGCAGGTCGGCCGACGTCTCTTGCGCGCGGATCCACACCGATCGTTGACGCTCCGACGACCTGATTCCGTCACGGATCGCTCGGATTGAGTCGGCGTTCGCATCGCCGCGCAGCGTCGCGAAGAGCCCCCATGTCATGGGATACTGCGCGAGTTCGTACCACTCCTGCCCGACGTCCAGCGTGAGCTCGTCATTCGAGAGGCCAGGCACGTCCGGGCCGACTAAGAGGCGTGCATCCGTGTCAGAACGCAGGAGCTGCTCCACGGTCGCGCCGGGACGAACGACGAATTCGGGCTCCATCTTGTAGTGCTCGCGAAGCACGATCTTCGTAACGACGTGCTCCTGCTCGTATCGAGGATCGTAGGCGATCCTCTCGATCGGTTCGCCCAGACCGTGTGAACTCGATAGCCGTACAAATGGATACCGCCAGGACGACAGCGCCACAGCGGGGAACACGTCATAGTCTTTCGGGCTGCGCAGGATCGACACCGTAGGCAGCAGCGCAACGTCGACGTCACCTTCTCGCAGGAGAGCTTCACAGTCGTCGACGTCTGTCCTGAGAAGCTCGATACGATCCTGACGGGGACCGGACCGGAGTCCGCTCACGAGTAGGTCGGCCGGTGGAATACTCCAAACGGCGATCCGCATGATATGCGTGAAGGCTTGTCGAAGGAAGCGTCGTCAACGTCACAAAAAAACCGCCGGACGAAAAACTCGGCGGTTTTTTCTTAAATCGTCCGGTCACAGGATGGTTCTGAGCGGACTGCGCCCTTGTCCGGGCTCAGCCCTTCCGCGACGGATCGTAGATTTTTTCCTTGATGCGAGCCGCCTTTCCTCGCCGCTCACGAAGGTAGTAGAGTTTCGCCCGCCGAACTTGACCTTCGCGTACACGCTCGATCCGCGCGATCTTGGGCGAGAAGAGTGGGAAGATTCGCTCGACGCCGACACCGTTGGACACTTTGCGCACGGTGAACGTCCGACCCGCTCCGGCCCCCTGCATGGCGATGACGACGCCTTGATATTGCTGAATGCGTTCCTTATCCCCTTCGATCACGCGCACGTGAACGTTCACCGTGTCGCCCGGCTGAAACTCCGGAATGTCGTCGCGATACTGGGTCGCCTCAACGAGATCCAACAAATCCGTAGCCATGGGCGCACCTCCTGAAAGTTTTGATATGAGAGATTATCCGTGTGATTCGTCGACGTCAACCGAGCCGCCCTCGAGAAGGTCCGGACGGCGCGTCCGGGTATGATTCAATCGCTGCGATTCTCGCCACGTAGCGACGCGCTCGTGATCACCCGACCTGAGCACGTCCGGCACGTCCATGCCCCGAAACGAAGCGGGACGTGTATAAACGGGCGCATCAAGCAGTCCGTCTTGAAAAGAATCCGAGAGCGCGGACTCCGCATCTCCCAGTACGCCGGGAAGTAAACGGACGATCGCATCAACGAGAATGAGAGCCGGGAGTTCTCCGCCGCTCAGGACGTAGTCGCCGACTGAGATCTCACGCGTGACGAGTGCATCGCGAACGCGCTGATCGACCCCTTTGTAATGGCCCGCCAGCAGGACGAGGCGATCCAATAAAGAAAACTCCGTAGCGATGTCCTGGTCGAACACTTCGCCGTCCGGCGTAAGATAGACAACTTCGTCGATCCGAGACCCGGACTTCGTCGTTTCTTCGTGAAGATGCTCGATGCATCGAAATATCGGTTCGGGTTTGAGCACCATTCCCGCACCACCGCCGTACGGATAGTCGTCGACCTGGCGATGCTTGTCCGTGGTGAACGCACGCAAGTCATGCACGCGAAGATCGACGAGATTCTTCTCGATCGCCCTCTTCAGAATACTCTGCTCGAGCGGCCCGGATACGATCCCAGGTAAAGCCGTCACTATGTCAATACGCACGATCGACTCGCGGTAGTTATTCGAGCAATCCTTCGATCGGACGAATCACGATCCGCCGCTCCTCGAGATCGATCTCGTCGACAAACTCGTCCACGACGGGAATCATGACCGCCTTCTTGTCCCGACGAGCGACGACGAGAACCTCCTGAGCAGGACCGGCGATGACGTCTTCGACGGTGCCGACGATCTCCCCGGCGACGGTCAGGACCTCGAGTCCGATCAAATCATGAATGTAGTACTCGTCGCCTTCGAGCGCCGGCAGATCCCCTTCTCTGGCGAACACGTGGGATCTCCGCAGGGCGTCGACCTCTTCGCGGGAATCTACGCCTTCGAATTTCACGATGGCGAGAAGGCCACGCTTGGTGGGTTGGAGTCGAACCGTCTCTACCCGCCGCGCCACCGCGGAAGCCGGTGTCGTACCTACGAATACGAGGCGAAGATCCTCAAATCGAGAAGGGTCATCCGTTTCGGGAACGACCTTCACCTCACCTTTCACGCCGTGGGCACGCCATACTTGGCCTACGAGCAGCAGCGATTCCGATTCGTTTATTTCGTCACGACCAGGGCGGCGGACCACTATTTTTCGCCTTCTTTATCCTCGTCCCCTTCTCCGGCATTCTCAGGATCGTTGGATTTCTCGGCGTTCTCGGCTTCCGGTTCCTCTTCGAGTTTCGCTTCCGTCGCCGTCTCCGC
>CAZMXY010000002.1:30321-82806 GCA_964570345.1 uncultured Rhodothermales bacterium
TCTGCCTCCGCGTTCGCGGCAGCGACGTCGCCTTCGGCCGCCGCTTCCGTCGTATCCTCGCCGGCCGCTTGGCCTTGGGTCTCGACCGTTTCTTCGACGATTATAGGTTCGGATTGCACAGTCGCCGCGCGCTGCTCGCCGGCGGCTGGCGAAGCGGTCTCCTCGGCGGCGTCCGGCTCGGACTCCGTCTGAGCGACGTTGGCCTCTTCCTGGGCCTTGCGAGCCTCGGCAGCCGCTGCGGCGCGCTCTTCGGCCGCCTTCTTTTTTGCTTCGTCAGCCTCGTGTTTCGCCTTGGCCTCGGCTTCCGCACGTGCCTTTGCCGCTTCCTCTTCCTGCTTTGCGACCCGCTCACGCTCCTCTTCGAGCGCTCTGCTGCGGCGCGCGGCGGCCGTCTCCTTCACCTCGGCACCGATTTTCTCGTAACGATACTCACGGTGCTTAGCCACGGCTTCCTGGATTTCCGATTCCGATTTCCCCTTCCGTTGCAGACTGTATGCCAGGAGAACGCCCTCGCGTTTCAATAGATTGCGCACCGTATCGCTTGGCTGGGCTCCCTGTGAAAGCCAGTAGAGGATCCGATCCTCTCTTAGCTCGACGGTAGAAGGCTCACGGAGCGGCATATAGCGACCGAGGTCCTCAATGAACCGGCCGTCGCGGGGGCTGCGCGAGTCGGCCGCGACAAGAGCAAAAACGGGAAGCTTCTTGCGGCCCATTCGGCGCAAACGAAGTTTAACAGACACGATCTTTATTCCTCTTTTTCTTGATGATCCGGTTCAAATGGATGTCGATTTGAATCGACCTCATATCGCTTTCAGTGCGCTTACTGCACCTTACCCATTAGCTGCCCGAGATCGACGGAGCGCCCTTTACCCATGAGCCGAGACATCGTCTTCATCATCTTTTTCATTTCGCGAAACTGCTTGAGCAGCTGATTGATGTCCCGCACCTCGGTGCCGCTTCCCTGAGCAATGCGCCGACGGCGGCTCCCGTTCAGGACGTCCGGATCACGGCGCTCCTCAGGCGTCATCGAGAGGATTATCGCCTCGATATGCTTAAAGGCATCGTCATCGACGTCGAGGTCCTTGATCTGACGACCGACTCCCGGAATCATCCCCACGAGGTCGCGAAGCGAACCCATGTTCTTGATCTTCTGGAGCTGCTCGTAAAAGTCGGCCAAATCAAAGTCTTGAGAACGGATTTTGTTGCGCAGGCGCTCGGCCTGACGCTCGTCAAATTGCTCCTGCGCGCGCTCCACAAATGAAACGACGTCGCCCATTCCCAGGATGCGCTGGCCCATTCGATCCGGATGGAACGGAGTAAGGGCGTCCAGTTTCTCGCCTATCGACGCGAACTTGATCGGTTTTTCGACGACGGTACGAATAGAGAGGGCGGCTCCACCTCGCGTATCTCCATCCAGTTTCGTGAGAACGACACCGCCGAAGTCGAGTCGGTCGTTAAATTCTTTCGCCGTGTTTACGGCATCCTGGCCCGTCATACTGTCCACGACGAACAAGATTTCATCGGGACTGACGGCCCGCTTGATTTCGGCAACCTCCTGCATCATCGACTCGTCAACGTGCAGGCGACCGGCGGTGTCGATGATCACGACGTCGCGAGCCGTTCGGCGGGCTTCCGCGACCGCCTCTTTCGCAACGCGAACGGCATCCTTTATCGGTTTCCCGTCTTCTTCGAGGGCGAACACGGGCACGCCGATCGATCGCGCTAACGTCTTGAGCTGATCGACAGCCGCCGGCCGATACACGTCGGCTGCGGCCAGCAGGGGCGCGCTCCCTTCCGACTTCAGATATCGAGCCAGTTTACCACAGAATGTGGTCTTACCGGATCCTTGCAGCCCCGCTACGAGAATGACAGTCGGTGGATTCGGACTTCGCCGAATGTCCTCCTGAACGTCGCCGAGTAGATGAACCAGCTCGTCGTAGACGAGTTTTACGAGTTGCTGGCCCGGCGAAACGGAATGTAGGACGTCTTCGCCGAGCGCTTTCTCCTTGACTCGATCGGTAAAATCGCGTGCCACCTGATAATTCACGTCCGCGTCCAGAAGCGCACGCCGAACTTCGCGCATCGTCTCCGCGATGTTCAATTCGTTGATGCGTCCCTGGCCGCTGAGGTTCTTCAGCGCCCCTTCGAGCTTTTCAGATAGACTTTCGAACATGTATCTTCACTGAATTCGCGAACGCTCGCCAATATAAAAGAAGGCTTCCGCCGACAGGTTAACAGCGAAGCCTTACGCGCCCCAGGCGCAGACAAGTCAAAATACTCTCAACTCTCGTCGCAATCAACCAAACCGACTGGTGCCGGCGCTACCGGCCGCGGACGTAGACGGGGTGGGTCGGATTGTAAACGATTGCGGTACGCAACAGCTTGAAGGCATGATCCGAGCCTCCGAAATGAGGAACGCCTATTCTCTCTTCCTCCTCATTTTTTCACGAGGCGCGATTTTGCTCCACCTTATGCATGCAACGAAGACGGAGCTTCGAGCTCGATTCGATTCCTATCGACGAAACTTGAGCGATTCGGAATACGAACGCCTGACCAACCGAATCCTCGACCGCATTGTCGGGGTGCCGGAATTGATCACGGCGGACACGGTTCATGTTTACTGGCCGATGACTGATCGTCGCGAGGTCGATACCCGACCGCTCATAGAGCGGCTGCGTGCGCAGGGAAAGGAGGTCGTGCTGCCCGTGGTCGTAAGCTTCCAGTCGGCGGCACGCGATGCACCGCGAATGGAGCACGTTCGTTATTTCGGCGAGGACGGCCTGCGTCTCAATCGCTGGGGCATCGCCGAACCTATCAAGCGCGAATCCGTTGCTATAGCCGACCTTGACGTCGTCGTCGTACCGGCCATGGGAGCCGATCGCAACGGACATCGGATCGGATATGGACACGGCTTCTATGATGTGTTTCTCAGACAGCTCACCGCACCAAAAGTAGCGCTCGTATACCACGCTTGCCTCGTCAAGGAGATACCGATTGAGGCGCACGACGTACCCATGGACATACTCGTAACGGAGAATGACGTGATCCGCCCGACGTCCACTCCCGGAAGAGGCGCGTCGTCATGATTCGTCGCGCTCGTAGGCGTCCCCCGACGCTGATGTAACCTGCGGCGGCATGCGCCGTATATCTACACGCCACGCGCTTTCTCTACTCTCTCGGAATGAAGACACGCACACAAAGACGATCGACGGAACACGCAGCCGAACTCCTTCATGAGGAGAAAGAATCACTCGATCTCGAATCGCTTACCGATGACGAGCTTGAACGTCTGCTATTCGAAGAGGAGCCTGCTACGGAAAGTGGATTCTGGAATCTGCCCACCATATCGGGTCTGTCGCTAATCGTCGTAGGCATTGCTTATCTATTTCAGGAACTCGGTCTCTGGAATGGTTTCGACGTCAGTGTATTGGCCGAAATGCTTCCCTGGCTGGCCGGTATTCTGATCATCCTTCTCGGCTTCGGCGTGCTCTCCTGGCGACCAAAGAAAAAACGCCGGGTGAAACGAAGCGTCGACCTCGCCAGCGGCCGAGAGAAAGTCGTCGTCGAGGCGAAGAAAGGAAGCGACGAAAAGAAACGGCTGACGCGCTCACGCAACAAAAAAATCTCGGGAGTCGCTGCCGGCATCGCCGAGTATTTCAATATCGACCCGACGCTCGTTCGAATCGCTTTCGTGATCGGTTTGATCGCCTCGAGCGGACCTCCCGTCATACTTGCCTACATCATCATGGCCATCGTAATGCCCGAGCCGGACGCGGACGTCGCTGAAAAGAGTATCACGATCATCAAAGACTGAGCCGGCCATGAATACAACGAAACGCCTTACGCGACCTCATGCCGAGCGAATGATCGCCGGCGTCTGCGGCGGCATCGCGAATTACTTTGATCTCGACCCCACGATCGTACGGGTGGGATACGTCCTCCTGAGCCTCCTTTCTGCTGGATTCCCCGGCCTGCTCGTATACGTCGTCCTCTGGCTCGTCATGCCCCAGGAGTGAGTTCTCGGATTCCGTCTCCGGGAGATAGGACCGAAATCAGCGAGCAGAACCGGCCTCTCGATTCGCGCTTTTTTACGATTTATACGTTTCCGGCGACGGCCGACGTCTACCTTACGCCTCGACGAGCTTGTGGTCGGTCCAGATCCCAGTGAGATTGTTGAGAGCACGGATGCCGGCGTCTGAGACGACGGCGAATTTGTCTTGCTCGGCGATCTCCGCTAATACCGCGTGAGGAATGGTCTCGCGAATGTTCTTCAACAGAGGGGGGATGTTCGTCAAGTGGCGATGCGCGACCTCGGCAACATTTTCCTCGCCGATCGAGAGACCGAACGTATGCAGCATCACGTACGAGATCGCCGCCAGGTTTAGCGCCGTGTAGTCATCGCGGAGCATACGAGAGAGCTCGTACTTTCGCCTCTTATCGTACACGCCGGCTGCGGCGCCGAGGGCGCCGGTCACCACTTTCTTCAGCAGCGATTCTCTCGCCGCACCGTACGTCCCGATCAGCTTTTCGATCTCGCCGACGTGCGCCTTCATCACGCGTTCGATGCGTATGACCAGCTCGTTTACGTCCGGCCGCTCCCGGACGGTCTCAGCGCCCCGCTGCCGCTCCACGGCTTCCAGAACATGTTGGATTACGGCCAGAATGTCGCTCAAGTGCTTTCTGATGGCTTTCTCACGCTTCATTCGGTACCTCTACAAGGTTTGGCTGAGACTATCCCCTCTTACTCCCGGCATCGACCGAGCTCGCAGCGGCGAACGAAAGTCAAATACCTGATGCGGATACTGGTACGCTGTTCTAACGGAATCGCACCGTTCAGATCGTAAACAAGTCGTTAATCGCACGAAGCATGGAGACGGCGCGAGGAATGGCCCTCGCGCGGTCATCGGAAGGCCGTTTCCGGTACGATTATCCTCCCCGTAGGATCAATTTGACCGGATTCGACTGATCCAGGCGGCGCCGAAGGGCGAATTCTGGTCGACCACCCTCCTTCTCATGAACGGCACGGTCGTTGTTTGCCACACGAATCGAGGCACGAACTGCGTGCGAAAGATGAGAACGTAGACTCGAAGATGATCAGCGAGATTTCGCCATATCGGTATGAGGGCATAAGGGTCCTCGTCGCTGAGGACAGCTCCATCAACCGACGACTGAGCCGATTGCTTCTAGAGATGCTCGGGTGCGCGGTGACCGCGGTCGAATCGGGCTATCAAGCGGTCGAGGCGTATCGCCGTTCTGATTTTGACGTGATCCTCATGAATTGCCAGATGCCGGGTCTCGATGGATTCGCTGCTACCGAGGCCATTCGCAACATCGAGCACGCGCGTGGCAGCCGCAGACGCATTCCCATTCTCGCCATTACGGCGTTTGCCCTACCAAGCGATCGCGATTATTGCATCCGTGTCGGAATGGACGACTGCTTGATCAAACCGTTGCGCAAACCCATGCTTACGGAAGCTCTGGGTCGTTGGCTGAACGTTCAGTCTCTGAGCGCTTGAGTTCCGGAAGCATGCCGGCCATGGCCGTGTGAAGCCGGTCCGGTCTAACGTGTGCTCGAAAGACTTCAATGGCTTGCTCGAGCGATACGGATTCAACTTCGCCCGGGAAGTGATCTAAGTACTCGACGCTGAATCCCCTTTCGGCATTTTTGAGAAGCGTGCTCGCAAGTCCTGACGTGGTGGCCAGACCGACCTTGAAGCTGCCTATGACGGTCGTCTTCTTGTCTTCAAGCTCTTCCGAGGTCAGCCCGCCCTCCACGAAACGCCGCACTTCCTTGATCGTCTCCTCCACCCCGCTCTCGAGCTTGTCCGAGCTCAGGGTCACGGCTACTTGCCAATGCCCCGAATATTCGGTCGAAATTCCGTAGAGGCCCGAACGGATCCCGTACGTCAGGCCGAGTTCATCGCGGATCGCCTGCATCAATCTCGCCGAAAAGTTACCGCCGAGCACGTAATTCGACAGGTAAAGGGGGACGTAGTCAGGATCATCCCTCAGCAGGTCGACGGCGTGTCCAAGCCTGACGTCGACGTTCTGTTTGTCAGGCATCGGGACTCGACTCACACCAGGCTCAGGCGGTAGAACCCGTGCATCGAAACGAGCAGGCGCATCGTGCACCTCCCAGTCTCCGAAATGCGATCGCACTGATTCCTCGATGACCTCTTCGTCGAAATCTCCCACTACGACGAGCGTCAGGTCGTTCGAGCCGAAATGCAGCCTGTGATAGTCGCGTACCTCGTCGACCCGGACATCCAGAAGCCGAGCCATGCGCTC
Organism: uncultured Rhodothermales bacterium; assembly: GCA_964570345.1. GTDB lineage: Bacteria > Bacteroidota > Rhodothermia > Rhodothermales > VXPQ01 > CAZMXY01. Next base: position 36,610 of record CAZMXY010000002.1, read on the forward strand.
GGCAGGATCGGGTGTGTAGTTCGGGTGTGCGCGCGAATAAGTCGCCCTCGTCAACGCGCCCAGTGCCTGGCTTCCGGTACTCTCCAGAGAACGTCGAATCGACGCGATCATGCGCGTCCGGCTTTTCTCAAATTCGGCAGGATCGAACAGCGGCTCCCGCATCTGCTCCGAAACGAGTTCAAGGACGTCCGGAGCGTCCGCCGTGAGCGCTCGCCCCGCGAGATCGACGTAGAGACCGTCCGAATCAAACTGCACCTGGGCACCCCGATTTTCCAGTTCTTCGGCAATCGCAAAACGATCGAGTCGCTTCGTCCCTTTGTCCAGCAGGGACACGCTGAGATTCTGGATCAAATCTTCATCCGCACCGAAATCCGGCATGGCTTTGAAGGACCCCTTCCACGACACGACCGAGCGTACGGGAGTCCGAAGCATGAGGAGGCGACACGGCCCTACCTTCCGCTCTCGTACTCGTTCAGCGAACGGTGCAAGGCTCGAGACGTCCGTGAGTGTTGATCCGCTCATGTGTCATATGGAAATAGATGCGTAACGGCGCGGCGACGTCAGGTGAAGCGGTCGCGTTAAGCGGGAACGTAATATCCGATCGTGCGGCTGTCTTCGACGAGGTACTGATTCGCGACACGCTGAACGTCCTCGGCCGTTACGCGCTCAATACGACCTTGCATTTCCGAGAATAGCTTCCAGTCACCCGCAGCAATGGCTTCGTTTAACTGCGCGGCTACGGCGAATGGGCCGTCGCGACCGAATGCGTCCTGCGCCTTGTGCTGATTCTTCGCTCGCTGCAGCTCTTCGTCGCTGATTCCTTTGGCTTTAACATTCTCTACCACTTCGAGTAGCGCCGATTCGACTTCAAGGTGCGTTCGATCGGGCGCGAGCATAGCGAAGAGGTAAAACAACCCCGGATCGCGCAGACGCGACGAGCCGGAGAACAGATGCGTGGTCAGGCCGTCATCCGTGAGACGTCGATACAGGCGGCTGCTCATGCCGGACGTCAAAACGACGGAAAGCACGTCGAGGGCATCCGTGTCGGCGTCGAGTCCGGCTGGTGACTTGAATGCAGCCATGACGGCGCCCAGCTGACCCGTCTGCCTGACCGATACGCGCCGCTCGCCTCTCTGGCGCGGTTCGATCGTGTGGACCCGTGGGACGCCGGAAGGAGACGAGGATATCCCTCCAAAGTGTCTGGCGAGCAGATCGAACACTTCGCTTCGATCCAGATCCCCAATGACGCTCGCCGTAGCGTTGTTCGGCCAATAGAAGGTATCGTAGAAATGACGAAGACCCTCCACGTTCACGTGCTCCACGTCGCTTCTCCATCCGATCGTAGGATGATGATACGGATGAGCCGCGAATGCGGCGCTCCAGACGGCATGATAGAGCGTGCGCGTAGGGTCGTTTTCTCCGCGGTCAAGCTCGTTCAAGATGACGGTACGCTCGCTCTCTACGTCGTCCGTCGCGATTCGGGCGCCGCGCATTCGATCGGACTCTACTTCTACGGCTAGTCCGAGGTGTTCCTTCGGAAGGAGCTCGTAGTAGTTCGTTCGATCGAACCAGGTCGTGGCATTCACCTCCGCTCCAACGCGCTGCAGTACGTTGAACACGGACGTTCCGGACTGCTTGTTGAAACGCTCCGTCCCTTTGAACATAAGGTGCTCGAGGAAATGGGTCGCGCCCGTGAGTCCCAGGGATTCGTTTCGACTGCCGACGTGATACGTAACCATGAACGTAACGACCGGCGCAGCGGCCTCCTGGAGGAGCAAGACGTGTAACCCGTTAGCGTCGAGACGGTACGATTCGATTCCCCCGGACTCTTCTTCGAACGTGAAGGCGTCATGAACCTCACTGCGGTGAGCGGGTGATCGGTCACTCAATGTTCGCGTCGTTATTTCGTGAGTAATGCAATGAGGAGACCGTGGGGCCGTCGCCGCCGACCGACGAAACCTCTCGCAGGTGCCGCGAAGCGTGCACCTTCAGTGGGCATCCAACCAGTTATCTCCTACGTCCATTTCCACCTTGACGGGCACGTCGAGCGGTAGGGCGCCCTCCATTTCCTCGCGGACGATTTTGGACAGCCGATCGAGTTCGTATTCGGGCGCCTCGAAAACCAGTTCGTCGTGAACTTGCAACAGCATGCGCGCCGCCATACCCTCTTCAGCCAGACGCTCGTGTAGACGTACCATGGCAATCTTAATCATGTCGGCCTGCGTACCTTGAATCGGCATGTTTACGGCGACGCGCTCGGCGAACGAGCGCTGGGCGCGATTGCGTGAATTAATGTTGGGCACGAAGCGCCGACGCCCCATCAAGGTCTCAACGTATCCATGCTTGTGCGCCTTCTCCACGACCCTGTTGATGTGCGAAGTGATATGAGGATATGATTGTAAATACTGATCGATAAGCACCTGCGCCTCGGAGACGGACATTCGCAGGCGCTGGGCGAGTCCCCAGGCCGAAATACCGTACGGGATACCGTAGTTGATCTGCTTGACTTGACTTCTTTGCTCGCGCGTGACCATTTCCGGTTCGACGCCGAAAAGGCGTGCGGCAGCCTCCGTATGGATGTCCTTCCCTTTCTGAAAAGCGTCCTGAAGCGATTCATCTCCGCTCATGGATGCGAGTATTCGCAGCTCGATCTGGACGTAGTCGGCAGACAGCAACTTCCACCCTTTCTCCGGGACGAATGCGCGTCTTATCTCGCGACCCGTATCAGTTCGGACCGGAATGTTCTGAAGATTGGGACCGGACGACGACAAGCGGCCCGTTGCTGCGACGGTCTGATTGAAGCTGGTATGTATCCGACCGGTCTCAGGATGGACGAGTTCGGGTAAACTGTCGACGTACGTGCTCTTGAGCTTGGAGAATTTTCTCCAGTCCAAAATGAGACCCGGCAATGGATGTTCGGTGGACAGCTGTTCGAGGACGCTCTCCTTGGTCGACGGTGCTCCTTTAGACGTCTTCGAAACGACGGGCAGCCCGAGCTTTTCGAATAGGATCTCTCCGAGCTGCTGAGTGGACGCGATATTGAATTCCTCGCCGGCCAACATTTGGATTTCCCGCTCGAGGATTTGGATTTGGGTACCCAATTGATCGGAAATTTCGCCGAGCATGTACGGGTCGATGCGAACTCCGGTAAGCTCCATGTCCGCCAGCACACGAACTAGCGGCATTTCGATGGTCATCGCGATATCGAGAAGGCCCTCCCGCTCCAGTTCCGCCATGAGCGTGTCGGCGAGTTGAAGTGAAATGTCGGCATCCTCGCAGGCGTACGGACAGACCTCCTCGATGGAGAGGTCACGCATGGAAAGTTGACCTTTGCCCGTTCCGATGAGATCGGTGATCGGGACCATCCGGTAGTTTAGATATTTCATCGCGAGGAGGTCGAGTCCGTGGGGCTCTTCCGGCGCGAGCAGATAATGAGCGACCATCGTATCGAAGAGGGGGCCGTATACGCGCAGGCCATGTCGAGCGACGGTCATCAGTTCATATTTGAGATTCTGACCGACTTTAAGCACACGCGTGTCGAAGGCCGGCTGAAGAATTGATACGACGTCCTCGGTCGGCGTCCCATCCGGGAGAGGGGTCGGCACGTAATTCGCTCGGCCGGCGTCCAAACCAATCGCAATACCGACGAGGGACGACCACATGGCGTCGGTCGACGTGGTCTCGGTACCGAAAGCGAACCGATCCACCGACACCAGGGTCTCGGCCAATTCCTCGAGCTGTCCTCGATTTCGGATCGTGACGTAGTCGACGTTCTCCTTTGCATAGGAGAGCAAATCGCTATCGCTCGTCGCAGCATAGGGCTTGGTCTCGGCCGCAGGGGTCGTCGCATCTCCGTTTACTCGAAACAGATCCTCATCTTGTACGCGTTTGAACAACGTTGAAAACTCGAGCTCACTGAAAAGGGACATGAGTAGGTCTCTGTCGGGCGTCGCTCGCTTGCACGCTAGCCAGTCGAGATCGACTTCGACGTCGGTCTTGATGGCCACCAGTCTTTTGCTCAGAAGCGCGGCGTCGTGATGCTCGAGTAGTCCTTCGCGTGCCCGCTTGCCTTTGATCTCTCCGACATGTTCAAGCAATGACTCGACGGAGCCGTACTCCTGCAGCAGTTTCATCGCCGTTTTCTCGCCGATGCCGGGAACGCCCGGCACGTTATCGCTCGTGTCGCCCATGAGCGCCAGCATGTCAATGAATTGCGCGGGCTCGAGGTCGTATTTGTCACGGAATGATTCGGCCGTTATCGGGTCGAATTCTTCACCTCGGTGAGCAGGGCGGAAAATTGAGATGGTCGAATCGAGGAGTTGCTGGAAGTCCTTGTCGGGCGAAACGATGATGACTTCGGCCCCCTCGCCGGACGCACGACGGGCCAGCGTTCCGATCACGTCATCCGCTTCCACGCCGGGTATCTCGATGACGGGCACGTCCAGTGCCTGTACGATCTCCTTAATGAAAGGTAAATTCGTCACGAGGTCCTCCGGCATCGGACTTCGATTTGCCTTGTAGTCGTCATAGATCTCGTCGCGGAACGTACCCTCGTCACCCCCGGCCGCGTCGAAGACCACCGCCATGTGAGCCATGCCGTGGTCCTCAATCAGCTTCATGAGCGTGGCCGTGAAGCCGTATGCAGCGGACGTATTTTGTCCTTTCGAATTGATGAGGGGCCGGTTCATGAAGACGAAGTGCGACCTATAGGCCAGAGCCATTGCGTCGACCAGGTAAAGCTGCCGTTCCTCGCGGACGGCCGTATCGTTCTGCGCAACTGTCATAGACGGTGTGCGTTTTTGAACTCGTGGAACTGGATGCCGTGCATGCTTTATAAGGCGCGCAGTCGAAATCAGTTCTATTTTTTTTGCAGGTTTTGTCGAGCAATACGCGGCATCACTCTCGGTCGTATTCACTTCTCGATTTTCGATGGAACACCCTGTCCGACATCATCCCTCCTGCGTGTTGGTTACGGGAGGAGCCGGATTCATCGGTTCGAATTTTCTTTTGCGCATGGTACCGAAATATCGGGACGTTCGATTCGTCAATCTCGACGCACTTACGTATGCGGGCAATCTGATGAATCTCGCGTCGATCGAGGAGGCGCCGAACTATACGTTCGTTCAGGGGGACGTCACCGATCCCGATCTCGTGAGCTCGTTGTTCGAGGAGCATGCCATTACTACCGTGGTGCATTTCGCCGCCGAGAGCCACGTGGACCGGTCGATCATGGCCCCGCTCGATTTCGTGAAAACGAATACGATGGGTACGGTGGTTCTGCTCGAATCGGCTCGTGCCGCGTGGAAAGAATCCGACATACTCGAGAATCGCTGTCGTTTCCATCACGTTTCTACGGACGAAGTCTTCGGGAGTCTCGGTACGAAAGGTTTCTTTCACGAAGACTCGCCATACGATCCCCGTTCTCCATATTCGGCGAGCAAGGCCGCAAGCGATCATTTCGTCCGAGCGTACGGACATACGTACTCGCTTCCGGTCGTGGTTTCGAACTGCTCGAACAACTACGGTCCCTACCAATTTCCGGAAAAACTCGTCCCCCTGGCGCTGCTCCGCGCGCTGCAGGACGAGTCCGTTCCCGTATACGGGCGCGGAGAGAACGTACGAGATTGGCTCTACGTGGAGGATCACTGCGAGGCCATCGACCTCGTACTTCGACGAGGCAGGACGGGGCAGACTTACGTGATCGGCGGAGACGCCGAGTTGCCGAACCTCGAACTCGTTCAAATGCTTCTCGACACGGTAGACGAGGCGATCGGCCGTCGGTCGGGGAGTTCGCGCAAGCTCATCACGTTCGTTAAGGATAGGCCCGGACATGACCTCCGCTACGCCGTCGATTTTTCGCGTATTCGCGATGAACTAGGCTGGCAACCGCGGCACACCCTGGCCGAAGGGTTACGTTCCACCGTATCCTGGTACCTGTCGAATCGTAAATGGCTCGACGCCGTGATCGATGACTCGTACCGGGACTACTACGAACGTCAGTATGCCCTTCGCTAAACGGCTTCCATCGACCTCGCCAGACCAACTATTCCCGCACCCTGTTCAGTGAGCAATCGGATGAAGGGCGTCGTGCTCGCCGGCGGTACCGGCAGCCGCCTCTACCCTCTTACGAAAGTTACCAACAAACACCTCCTTCCCGTCGGTCGCTATCCCATGATTTTCCATCCCCTCGTTCGGATGAAACGAGCCGGCATCGAACACGTCGTCGTCGTCACCAGCCCCGAGCATATGGGCGACGTCGTAAACCTGCTTGGAAGCGGCCGATTGTTCGGCCTCGACCTGACGTTTCGCGTACAGGACCGGCCGGGTGGCATCGCGCATGCGCTCAGTCTCTGTGAAAGCTTCACGGCAGACGATCCATTCCTGGTCATTCTGGGCGACAACATTCTCGGAGAGGATATAGGGTATCAGGTAACGGCGTATCGCGCACAACTCGACCGGCACGGCACTGGTGCACGCATCCTGCTCAAGGAAGTGCCGGACCCCGAGCGTTACGGCGTACCACGCCTCGAAGGTGAGCGGATCGTAGAAATCATCGAGAAGCCGGCCGATCCTCCCAGCGATTACTCCGTAACCGGACTTTACTTTTACGATTCGAGTGTCTATGACGTCATCCGAGGACTGACCCCGAGTGCACGTGGTGAATATGAAATCAGCGACGTGAGCAACGCCTACGTCGACGCGGGCCGGCTGACGTACGGCATCCTGAAGAATTGGTGGGGAGATGCCGGCACGCTGGAGGGATGGCATGACGCGAATGACCTCGCCCGGAACCTCGTCTATGACGAATTAGAGCGTGAGATGAAAGGGCAGGGCGCGTGATGGATCGAATCGAATGGATAGAGGGCGAGATCGAGGGCTGCTTGATTACGCCGCTAACGAAGTTCATCGACGAGCGAGGGTGGCTTGCTGAGTTTTTCCGTCGGGACGAATTGCCGGAGCGTCTTCATCCGGCCATGGGCTACCTCTCCCTCACACATGCCGGTGTTTCAAGAGGACCGCACGAGCACGAAGAGCAGAGCGATCTGTTTCTTTTCTTTAGCGGTCTCTTTCGAGTGTACCTCTGGGATACGCGGCGTCATTCCGATACATTCCGGCACCGACGGAGAATCGCCGTGGGCGAGCGGGATCCCGTTTCCCTCATCGTACCGCCGGGTGTCGTGCACGCGTACCGAAACGTCGGAGAGAACGATGCCTACATCGTGAATTGTCCGAATCGTCTCTACGCCGGGGAAGGAAAAGACGGGCTCGTGGACGAAATCCGATACGAGAAGGCCGACGGCTCTCCCTTTCAGATCGACTGACGGGGTTGCGAATCGTCAAATCGTTCGCAGAACGCGGTCGATCGAACCGGAATATCCCGATCCGAAGTGATTGAGATGATTAATCAGATGATAGAGATTGTAGACGTCTTTCCGCTCCGCGTATCCCTCCTCGATCGGCCACGCTTCGTGATACGCACGTTGGAACCTGGGGTCGAAGCCTCCAAACAGCTCCGTCATGGCTAGATCGGCCTCGCGATGGCCGAAATAGGTCGCCGGATCGATCAATACGGGGCGACCTGTGCCGTCGACCATGAAATTCCCACTCCACAGATCCCCGTGGAGAATCGAGGCGGCGGGATATCTGGGCAGCAGCTCAGGCAAGCGCCTGAAAAGGCGCTCGATCGGCTCATTCCACGCTACCGCCCAGCGCCCCGTTGACCGGGCCTCTTCTACCTGCGGCAAGAGGCGATGCCTCAGAAAAAACTCCGGCCATGACGCCTCCCACGTATTCCGCTGGTGTGACCGGCCGATGAAATTGTCTTCGTCGAGACCGTAACGTTCGGACGTGTGCCGGTGCAGTGCAGCCAGACCGTGACCGAATGCCTCCCAAAATTCGCGGCTTATCGTCCCCGCTTCGATCCATTCCATCATCAACACGCCGGGAAGTCCGTCGGAGGCATCCCTGGCCAACTCGGGCTTCGGGACGACGAGAGGACTTCCTGCCACGCGCAGGCGCGCGAGCCCCGCGGCCTCGGGCGGGAACGTCTTGGCTGCCTCGCCTCTACTCCACTTGACGAAAAATTCCCCACGGGCGCATCGAACGCGGGTCGCGTTCGATATGCACCCGCCGCCGACCGACGTCGAGTCTTCGACGCCGACGCCGACGTGGGATTCGATGATCGTGACGACCTCGCCGGGAAGCATCACTCGTTCGTGACGGGTTCGATGTCGTACTCCGCCGCGAGGCGCTCGAGCAGCCTGTGCGACGTGCGCCGGACGATCGTGAGCACGTTTTCGAAACCATCGGGTCCGCCGTAGTAAGGGTCAGGCACCTGAAAGTCGTCGGGCTCCGGGTCGAATTCTCGGAAGAGGCGTACTTTGTGGCTGTGTTGGTCCTTCCGATCGAGAAAGAGCACGTCGTGGAGGTTGCTTTTGTCCATGACGAGGACATGATCGAACGCATCGAAATGACCCGCGTCGAACTGTTGAGCCCGATGGTCGTCGAGCGAGAGACCGAAACGGCGTCCCGTTTCGCGCATTCTCTTGTCGGCGTGCCCCCCTACGTGCCAGTGACCCGTGCCGGACGACTCGATCTCGAAGAAATTATCCAATCCGGCCTTCCGAACTTCGGCGCGGAATGCGGCTTCAGCCAGTGGGCTCCTGCAGATGTTGCCGAGACAGACGAACATTACACGTACTTTCTTGTCTTCAGTCATGAAATGGGCATGTCTCAGTGCGTTCTTATCGAATGGCGGATCGGAGATGATTCATGGTCATAGACAGGCGAACGATCTGTCGATGCTAACCCCGACTTTGATGTTAATTCGTTTCGACCGCTGCTAGATGCCCTCTCCATCGAAAATTCGCGCGCACGGAACGGGCTCGCTCTTCGACGCCGTCCCGTCCGAAGTACTCACCGTGAGCCGGCTCGCCGGCAATCTTCGCAGCGCCATCGAGTCGCGTTTCAGCAACCTCCGGGTCGAGGGCGAAATTTCAAATTTCAAGCGACACACGTCGGGGCACTGCTACTTCACCCTCAAGGATGAACGGGCACAGCTTCGGGCCGTGATGTGGCGGAGCAACGCGTCTCGCGTCTTCTTTCAACCCACCGACGGGATGCTCGTGCAGGTGCTGGCGGATGTCTCGATTTACGAAAATCGCGGGGAACTTCAGCTGGTCGTGCGGTCGATGCAGCCGGCCGGCGAAGGCGGGCTTCAGAAGGCGTTCGAGGTGCTGAAAGCAACGCTGGCCGCCGAAGGCCTGTTCGATCGAGCGCGCAAGAGACGACTTCCCGCGTTTCCGGCCGTCATCGGCGTCGTCACGTCCGGTTCGGGTGCCGCACTGCACGACGTATTGAGCGTTCTCGAGCGCCGATTTCCGTACGTTCGGGTCGTATTGTGCTCGGTCCAGGTCCAGGGTATGGGAGCCGCGGAATCCATCTGCGCCGCGATCAAGCGATTCAACGGGCTCGACGACGGACATGAACTGCGCCCTGACCTACTGATCGTCGGAAGGGGTGGTGGGTCTATGGAGGACTTGTGGGCATTCAACGAGGAGATCGTAGCGCGCTCCATCTTCTCGTCGAGGATTCCGATCATCAGTGCGGTGGGACACGAAACTGATTTTTCGATCGCCGACTTCGTTGCGGACGTTCGTGCCGCAACGCCATCGATGGCCGCCGAGCTGGCCGTGCCGGACCGACACGAGCTGCTCGCGTCCGTCCTGGGTGCCGTGACGTCAATGCAGCGTGGACTGCACCGACGATTCGAGCGACACCGAAACCACTTGAAACACGTTATGTCGTCCTACGGATTTCTTCGACCGATCGATCGACTTCTACGATACGAGGAGCAAATCGAGGATTTCTCAGATCGACTGCGGCGAATGGCATCCCGCTGTATCGACGTAAAACGCCGTCGGTTGAAGGCGGCCAGTGACCGTCTGCGCGCGCTCAGCCCTGAACGTCCTCTCCAACACGGCTACGCGCTCGTGGAACGCGACGACGAAATCATTCGTCGAGCGCAGCACCTCGAGGCCGGAGACGAGGTTCGTCTACGCTTCTACGACGGCCGCCGGGGAGCAATCGTAACGGAAGATTAGCGTCCATCCTTTTCACGTCAGCCGCGTTGACAATGGGAGTCGAAGACCGTAGGCTATCGTCGGGTATCGTCGTGAAGTTCGAACTATGAGTCACGCCACAGCCAGGCTTACCGTCGAGTTGACCCCGTCGTCACGCGTGGACGTGATAGACATCAAACGGCATATCCAGCGAACGTTCGGAGACGTCCTTTCGCGATTCGAGCGAGCCCTGTATTGTTCGTACCATACGACTGCCGGCTTTTACGATCAGAGCCTCTGTGACCGACTAGACTATCGCTCCGAATCGGTACAGGCGTTCGTGAGCGCATTTCAGGAACTCTTCCCACCCGGCGCGGAATATCGTCACGACCAGCTCCATCTTCGCTCCGAACTAACGGCCGAGGAGCGCCGGAGCGAGCCTCGCAACGCCGATTCGCATCTCAAATTCATAGGATCGGGCCTCGAAAACTGTGTCACGTATTTCAACCGGCCTGATACGCCCGTCTATTTCGTCGATCTCGACGGCCTGAACGATGCGAAACCCCGTCGTCGTCGTTCCACCGTAATCGGATTCAATGAGGAGGTCGTAGTCGACGGTCTGGATCTCGACGTTCCCGTTTCCACGCACGGCATCGATTCGATCAGCCTGAAAGACTCCCGCCTCGGACTCTACGAGCGACTCCAGCAACTGATCGACCGAAACGGCATCGAGGAAGGATGGGTCGAGATCGAGATCGACCCTGCGGAGCAACACATCGGGTTGACGGTGAACGAATATGAAACGCTGCTCATGAAGCACGACTTGGCGGACGTACTCAGAGACCCGCTCCGTTTCATGGCCGAAAAAGGAAGAAGCATGCTCCGCAATCCTCGCCAGATCCCGGGTAAGGCGAAAGACTATGCCAAATACGATCTCGTTCGTGTGATGAATCGCGCCTTTGAAACGTTCGGATTGAGTGAGTCGGTGATCGAGCGGATCGTGGATAGGATCATGGCGCTGCCGGCGTCGCACTTTTTCGGGATGAAGCGTTCGGTGCGCTTGCTCGTAACGGAAGGCGAAACGTTCCGCGGCTCGTCGATCGTCCACGGAACGTATCAGAGCCCGATACTCGTCCAGTGGCAAAAGGCCGATCGAGGCAGCCGCCGCCTCAGGATAACACTCAAGCAGTGTCTGTAGACTCCTCGGAAGGCCCCCGGCCGAATCCGTGCCGCTCCATCTCCGGATGCCTAGATCAAGGATCGTGATTGACCTCCGTCGACGTTGAGGCTTGCACCCGTTACGAGGCTTGCTCGATCCGACACGAGAAACGTGACGACGTCCGCGACCTCTTCCGCCGTGCCGAACCGCCCCATGGGCAGGTTTGCTTTGACGAATTCCCTCATCCGTTCGGGGTCTTCCTTGACGCGCCGATCCCAGCTTCCACCTGAAAACCGAATGGAGCCCGGCGCGACGGAATTGACGCGGATCCCCTCCGCCGCAAGCTCAAGCGCCATAATCTTGGCGATGCTGATGAGCGCCGACTTCGTGGCGTTGTAGATCGACAAACCGGGACCCCCTGCTTCCCTCCCAAAAATCGACGAGATGAATACGATTGCGCCTCCTCCCTCCTTGCGCATGTGTGGAATGGCCGATCGGCTGCATCGGACGTGTGACATGAAGTTCAGCTCGCCGATGTCGTACCAATCTTGATCCGTCGTTTCGGCGAAGTCTTTCCGCCGATTGCCCCCTACGTTATTCACTAAAATATTCAGCTTCCCGTAGCGCTCGACCGTCGCGTCGATGAGTCGATCGGGCGCGTCGGGATCGGTGAGATCCATCGCGACGGGCAGGACGGATGCGCCGGCCGCTTCGAGCTCTTCCGCGACGCCGGTAAGGTGCTCACCATTGCGCGCGCAAATTGAAACACGGCATCCTTCCATGGCGAGCCGCGACGCGATGCTTTTTCCAATACCACGGCTCGACCCGGTGACGATGGCAACCTTGTTCGATAACTCGAGATTCATGTTTGTCAGACACCGTTGTTTCGGTCACGAGAACTGAGACTTGGAATGAAAACACGTCGATTCCGTCTCGGTCCGCAACCTACATCGGTCAAAAACATTTCAAACGGAACAGAATGTCGTTATTATCCAGCCTCGAGCTCATGGTTGAACCAGGCGATTTTACCCTCCCACCGGATCTGACCTTCGAGGACGCCATGCAGCGTCTCGAGGCCATCGTAAAAACCCTCGAGGGTGACACGTGCACCCTGGAAGACGCGCTGAACCACCACGCAGAGGGAGTGGCCCTCGCTCGTTTCTGCAAGGAGCGGCTCAGGTCGGCGGAGCTCAAAGTTCAGAATCTCACACTTGGAGACTAAATTCGATGACTTCGCTCGAACGGCTCCAGTTTCTGCCGGACGATGCACGAATCTGGATCTACGTTGCCGATCGATTGCTGAGCGACGACGAGGCTCAGGTACTGCTCGAGCATCTGGACTCCTTCTGTGCAGGATGGCGCTCACATGGTAGACCCGTCTCGAGTGCGGCAACGGTCGTCGAGGGTCGTTTCGCGGTTATCGCGGGGGAGATTCCAGGCGGCGACATATCCGGTTGCGGAATCGATTCCTCAGTCCATGCGCTGAACCGAGTCGCCGAGGAGCTCGACGTGCGATGGTTGCCGGCCCTTGCCGTGCATTTCCGAGGGGAAAGCGGCGCGGTGCGCTCCGTTTCGCGTCCGGAATTCCGGAAACTCGTAGCTGCGGGCCAAATCGACGTCAATACTTCCGTGTTCGACGTATCGATTGAGACGCTTGGCATGCTTCGTGCTGGGAAACTAGAACAACCCGCCGGGACGACCTGGCATTCACGAGCGTTTCGCTTGACGCAAACCAGCCATGTAGGTCCGGAACCGTTCTAAATCGGTGTATTGACCGTAATAGTTCCGTTATGCATGGCGCGACGATCGTCGTTCTCGGCCGCACGGAGGAAACCGCGCGAACGGTTCGTCGTGGTAGGTCCTGACGTTAGGCGTACCTCGCAAACATGATTTCGACGCGATTTTGGCAGCGGCTAACTTGCTGTTCTCGATGACGATGCGATACAGTACAACCATCCTTCTCATGTCGGCCGTCCTGTCTTCGGTCGTAAGCCTTCCGGCCTTCGCGCAGGGATATATCAATCAGACGGCGATCGAAGACGTCCTGACGGGCCACAACGCACGTAGCCTGGATGATCTTCCGGAGGTGTACTACAATTACTACGTCTTGGATGACGGCCGGAACAACAGCGTGCTGGCGCGCAATACGTTCTACAAGATCATCGGACGCGGCGACATGGAGTTAGGCCGAAACCGGGCCAAGCTCGTCGAGCTTCTGAACCGACTGTTGCTTCAGCATTCCGAGATTGGCGACACGCTCGTCGTGCCCGAAAAGTTCGAGCTCGACTTCCGAGCGTATTCTCCGTTTCCGCGCTACTATCCGGGTGCACGAGACTTCGACAAGCTGTTCATCATCCATAAGACCATTCAAGCCTGGGCCGCTTACGAGTATGGACAGCTGACGCGCTGGGGAATTGTCAACACGGGTTCGGCTGAAAGCCCGACGCCGACCGGACGATACAATTTCAATTGGAAGGAGGAGTATCGGGTCTCGTCACTCAGTCCGGCGGACGAACCCTGGGAGATGTACTGGGTCTTCAATTTTCACAACCCGCGTGGAATTCACATCCATCAATACGCCATGCCGACGGGCGGACCCACGAGCCACGGCTGTGTTCGCCTCGTGGACACGGACGCAAAATGGATTTACGATTGGGCGGAAGCCTGGGTAGTCTCGAACGGGCGTGTCGACTACGCGTCCGCAGGCAGTCGCGTCGTACGGCCGGGAACGACGGTACTCGTGGTGGGTGCAGATCCGATCGGTCATCCGCTCCCCTTCGACTTCAAAAAGCGGTATCCCGTCTTGAAACGGGTCGACCTGCCCCCGCATCCCTACGACATGCCGCCCGGCACCGATCAGCAGGAGCACTTCGATCGATTACGCGCCTCACGCTAGTAAGGCTGGCTAGTAGATACTCGTGAACATTCTCTCCGACCTCGGTACACGCTTCTCGCGATTCCACGAGAAGTAGATCGTCGTCGCCTTTCCTACGACATGGTCCCACGGCACGAAGCCCCAGATGCGGCTGTCGTAGGAACTGTCCCTGTTGTCGCCCAGCACGAAGAAATAATCCTGATCGAAGACGTAGTGTGACTCCGGTCGACCGTCGATGAGCACGCGTCCGTTTGCCAGCGTGCTTACTTTATGACCCTCGTACCGTTCGATCACGTCTCGATACACATGAAGGGACGAGCTGTCCAGCCTTACCGATCGTCCCTTGGCCGGTATGTAGATGGGGCCGTAGTTGTCCTTTCCGAATCCACTCCCCAGTGGGAAAACGTGCTCGCCGTGGCCCTTCATGGCGGGCACGACAAGAGGTTGAATCGATTCGATCTCACGCCACGATCCGACCTCCTGCGCTAGGGCTACCGTTGACTGGAATGAGACGCCGTCGAGCTTCTCTCCGACGTGTCCTACGTCTTCGACGCCCGTGGATTCGAGCCGGTCGATCGGAAACTGCGCGTTCGGCCGCCGAATAGCGAGCCATTTCTGCTGCATGCTGCCGTTTAACGGCATCCGCCGTCCATTGACGAAGGGTATCTTGTCAATTATTTCCAGGCTATCCCCCGGAAGTCCGATCACGCGCTTGATGTAGTGCGTCTTGCGCCCGATCGCTTTCTCGTCGAGCGGGAAATTGAAGACGATGACGTCGCCATGTCGCGGCTCGACGAAGCCTGGAAATCGAAGTGCAGGCAGGTCAACCCCCTCGAGATACCAATCCGTGAACGGAATACCGATACGCTGTGGCAGTCTCGGCCCGTAGTGCAGCTTCGAGACGAGGACGAAGTCGCCCGCAAGAAGCGTTTTCTCCATGGACGACGTCGGAATTCGAAACGCTTCGAGAATAAACCCGCGGATGAGGAAAGCTACCGTCAGTGCAATGACGATCGTCAGAAGCCAATCGCGGAGCGCGACCTGATGCCGAATCGGGTTTCGACCTTCTCCGACGCCGGTGTGGCGAGTCCCTGACGACGCTTCTTTCTTCCCTCTCGAAGCGTCTTCGTTGGTCGACGTAGCTCTACTTATCGAATAAACCTTGGCCACGCTCAGCGTCCGTCGACCGATTAATTGATCAGATGGAAAATACGCCCGAAGCGCGGCAGCATTGCCTCGGAGTCCCAAGAAAAGTAGATCAGGATGGCCTTGCCGACGACGTGATCCATGGGCACGAATCCCCAGAATCGACCGTCTTCGGAATTGTCTCGGTTGTCGCCCATGACGAAGTAATAATCCTGCTCGAACGTATAGCTTTCGGCGCGGACTCCATCAATCTCGATGGTCCCGTCTTCCGCCATCTGAACGGCGTGATGTTCGTACTCGGTGATGACCGGTCCGTATATCGGCATGTTTTCCGCCGTCAATCGGACGTTCATTCCCATTCCCGGAATCTGTATCGGCCCATAGTTGTCCGGAGTATAGCCCTGACCGGGTGGATACATGAGCGCGCTGTATCCGACGTTTTCCGGTGCGATGTAGGGCTCGACCAGGTCGACCCAAGGCCATGACCGAATCTCATCCACGGCTGCGCTCGTAGCGAGAAGGCGGACGACACTCGGATTGGACGTCCCCTGAACGTCGGAGACTCCCAGGTTACGCAGCGCGGCACCTGAGAGGTGAACCCGCGGATCTTTTTTGTGCACGTTCCAATACTGCTGCATTCCATCCATCAGAGGAAGCTCGTCCCCGTCCACGCGCACGACCTTGTTCACGACTTCGAGCGATTCGCCAGGCAATCCGACGACTCGCTTGATATAGTGCATCTTACGATCGACCGGTTTCTCCTCGGGTGGAAAATTGAAGACGATGGCGTCTCCTCGCTTTACTTGCGAGAATCCAGGTCCCCGCGTATAGGGCAGTTCGATCCCTTTCAAATAGATCTGAGTGAAGGGAATGCCGATCGTCATTGGCGTCCGTGTGCCGTAGTGCAGCTTCGAGACGAACAGATAATCTCCTATCAGGAGATTTTTCTCCATCGACGGCGTCGGAATACGGAAAAGATCAAAGAGCAGCGTGCGGACGATAAGCATGACGACGAGAGCAAAGACAATCGCGTCCGACCACTCGCGAAACTTGCCTTTCGGCCGTTTACCGTCAGACTTACCATTGCTTTGCACGGAATTCATCCGCGCGAGCCGTTCGTCGCTAGACGTTTTGCGGCGCTTCTTACTTACGTTCGGTCCAACCAACAGTCTGTTTACGATTTAGGTCAATTAGCCGTCAATCTCGCTCCCGAAGGAGCGGGCGCCCGAGTTTCAAATCCGGCCTTCGTATTCGTTCGATAAAAAATTTGCTGCCGTCGTATCCCGACAAGAACCAAATCCGCTCCTCGGGCAGGAAGTAATAGTCTGCGTAGGGAGCCCTCTCGGTGCTGTTTACGATTCGCCCAAGAAACACCTCCTTGATCTCGGGTAGGAGGGCCGCGTAGGCGTGGTCACTCGCAACAACCAGGCCGCGCTCGAACGGCCCGTTAACGTCCATAACCATTAGCGGAATCGAGTCGTTCACCACGAACCAATACTCGAACTGCACGTACTCGCCCGGTTGTTGGTTTTGCGTGGGGTTGTAATCGGCGATCGTCTGCGTCGGGGATCCGAACTCGGCCTGGAGACGCGCTCTGAGCTCACGCGTGAATGTCGTATCGAGAGGCGTAACGTCGTTGCTTCCGACGTAGGTCCAGCGCGACTCGCCGAACTCCTTGGCAAACCAAGACCGCCCTAATTTCGGGATGGTCCTCCACCGCGTGATCTGCAGCACGCGCTGTGAATCGTCCGGTGGCTCCGGCTCCGGCGGAAAAACGCGATCCAGCCAGTCCCGCAACGAATCGGTTGGATGATAAACGTGCTCGGGTGGAAGGGCATGTGGGCGGTAGCCATTAAGCAAGCGCTCCGACTGTTCCTTAAATCGGGCAGCACGATACATCTCGACGAGCGACTGCCCTCTCGCCTCGTTCGCCGCGGAGGTCCAGCTCAGGACGGAGAACAGCATCGCGAGGGCAGCAACGGCTGGATGGAATAATGTTCTTCGACCCTGCATGCTGATCAATCGTCCATTGAAAGAACGGCGAGAAAAGCCTCCTGCGGGACCTCGACGCGCCCCACCTGCTTCATTCGCTTCTTGCCTTCCTTCTGCTTCTCGAGGAGCTTCCGCTTTCGCGAGACGTCGCCTCCATAGCACTTCGCCGTTACGTCCTTGCGCATCGGCTTGACCGTCTCGCGGGCGATGATGCGGCTGCCCACCGCCGCTTGAAGTGCTACTTCAAACATTTGCCTTGGGATGAGCTGCTTTAACTTGTGCGTGAGCTTGCGACCCATGTCGTATGCCTTGTCGCGGTGGACGACGGTCGAGAGGGCGTCGACCGGGTCGCCGTTGATCATGATGTCTAGTTTGACCAGGTCGCTGGTTCTGAACTCAAAGAATTCGTAATCGAACGAAGCGTATCCTCGACTAAAGCTCTTGAGTTTGTCGTAGAAGTCAAAGACGATTTCGGCGAGTGGAAGTTCGTATTGGAGATTGACGCGCTCCGTGTCAAGATACGTCTGGTTGACGTAGACGCCTCGGCGATCCTGACAGAGTTGCATGAGGTTGCCGATGTACTCGGTCGGTGTAATGACGTCCGCACGTACGAACGGTTCGCGTATCTCCTGAATCTCGCCGGCCGACGGCATGTTGCTCGGGTTGTCGATGATTCGTCGTTCGCCGTCGTTCGGGATCACTTCGTACTTTACGTTGGGGACCGTCGTTATGATGTCAAGTCCGAACTCACGGTCCAGGCGCTCCTGAACGATCTCCATGTGCAGGAGGCCGAGAAATCCGATCCGGAATCCGAATCCGAGTGCCACGGACGTTTCCGGTTCGTACGTGAGTGACGAGTCGTTTAGTTGAAGTTTCTCGAGAGAAGAGCGCAGGTCTTCAAACTCGTCGGGATCGGTCGGGTAGACGCCGCTGAAGACCATCGGCTTCACTTCGCGAAACCCCGTAATCGAGGTATCGGCTGGATTTGACGCAAGCGTAATCGTATCACCCACGCGGGTGTCGCGAACGTCCTTTACGGATCCGATCACGTAGCCCACGTCGCCCGCCCGCAATTCGTCGACCGGCTGCATGGTAAGTCGCATGACGCCGATCTCCTCGGCGTCGTACTCCTTGTAGTTGGACATGAATCGCATTTTGTCACCCCTGCGGAGCGTTCCGTCGAAAATGCGGGTGTACACGATCGATCCACGGTACTGGTTGAAGACCGAGTCGAAGATCAGTGCCTTTAAGGGCTTGTCCGGATCGCCGGCAGGGGCGGGAACGCGCCGGATGACGGCCTCGAGCAGATCTGCCACTCCCTCTCCAGTTTTCGCGCTGATTTTCATGATGTCCTCGGCCGGCTCGCCGATGAGGTCCTCCATCGTCTGCGCGATGACGTCGGGACGTGCGTTGGGAAGGTCTACCTTGTTCAGCACCGGAATGATCTCGAGGTCGTGGGCAACGGCAAGGTAGAGGTTCGAGATCGTCTGAGCCTCTATTCCCTGTGCGGCGTCCACGACCAGGACGGCTCCCTCACAGGCCTTCAGCGCGCGTGAGACTTCGTACGTAAAGTCGACATGACCGGGCGTATCGATCAGATTCAGCACGTAGGTCTGGCCATCTCGTGCCTCGTAACTCATGCGAATCGCGTGACTCTTGATCGTGATCCCGCGTTCACGCTCGAGGTCCATGCTGTCGAGGACTTGTTCCTGGAGCTCGCGGTTGGTCAACGTGCCGGTGATCTCGAGCAGTCTATCCGCCAGCGTACTCTTCCCGTGATCGATGTGGGCGATAATGCAGAAATTCCGGATCCGGCTCTTCCTCAAGTCGGCCATGACGTTGACATTAAAGAAGCGATGATAGATTGCGGCCGTACTCCGGAGAGATCAAGGCTTGTTTCAGAAGCCGGCGGTGGGTAGGGACGCACCTGCGTGGAACGACGGACGGTCTTTCGGCGCCGATCGGTACGAACCGATTCATCCAAATAAAAAAGCGGCTTTCGCCGCATCGCTAATATACCCGGACGATCCGGCGGTTCCGTCCATCGTGTTGCCGTCGCGGGATGCGGAGAATTTGGTAAAGATTCGCTCCATGTCAGGCAAACTTTGTACCTTAGTGGCTCGATGACGAGAGCCGAATCGGATTGGTGCGATCGATGCCTGGCCTGCCGAATTCCCCATCCGGTAAACGAATCCCCGTCCAGTGAACTTTGTGCTTGAGTATCGTTTTAAAAAGGCCAATTTACTTGCGAGGCCGACTTTATTTTATAAGGCCGACGCGTCCGCGATCATGGCGAAAGTGCCGTGAGCAAATTGTGAATCCTCGACGTCCGCACTCTGTCGTGTTGGGTATCGAGGGACGGTCGGGTGTATATCAACCGAAGCCGAGTAGTTAGCGCTTTATGCGATTGATTTCGGACGAGCTGTTCGCCGAATGGAGTGAGGGGCTCCAGCGTTCGGATCGAACCATCTATGCGCAGCTCTTCGAGGTGACCTATGACGGGCTCTTCGGATTTGCCCGTTCCATCGTTCGCGATCCTCAAGCTGCACATGACGTGCTTCAGGACGTATACATGAAGCTATGGCAGATCCGAGAATCGGTCGATCCGGGACGTTCGCTTAAGGCATTACTGTACCAAATGGTGCGAAACCATTCTCTTAATCACGAAAGACAGAGAAAAACGCGCTCTTCGGAATCCGTGGACAACAGCCTGACGGAGCCCGCGGCGTCCGGTGACATTGAAGACGACGTTCATGCCGTCGCGCTCAAGGAACGTATTCAGTCGTGGATCGCGGACATGCCTGAGCGCCGTCGTGAGGCGTTTGTCTTGAGTCGATTTGAAGGGTTGAGTCACGATGAAATTGCGCGCGTCATGGAGCTTACACCGCGTACGGTGAACAACCATATCGTTCTAGCTCTTCAAGACCTTCGTTCCCGCTTGCAGGCCTTCGAAGCCGAAAGTATACGATCATGAGACCGGAACCTTCCACAAGACCGCTTCCACCCTCTCTCGACGAGTGGTTTCTCGAGCATCCGAAGGCTGATCGGAGTCTGCTCGAAGAGGTTTGGACGCTTGCCGATCAAGGTCGCTTCGAAATGACGGAAGCCGACGGCAGGAAGAAGTCGGCAGTATGGACGGCTCTCGAACGGCACATGGACGAAACATCGCGTGAGAGATTGCCTCGGCCACGGCTTCGTCTCGTTCGGACACGCGCTATTCGGTGGGTTGCCGCCGCTGCAGTCTTGGTCCTACTTTTCGGCGTGGGCTTTTATTTCCGCTCAACGAGCGTGACCGCGCAGCGCGGCGAGTTTGCCCAGGTCACGCTGCCTGACGGATCCGAGGTTCAGCTCAATAGCGAATCATCGATTTCTTACCGTCCTCATTTTCTGGCCGCGCGCAACGTGCGTCTCGAGGGTGAGGCATTTTTCGAAGTCACGAAGAGCGACAAGCCTTTCGTGGTAGAGACCTTTAATGCACGAACGACCGTGCTGGGCACGGAATTCAACGTCCGGGCTCGCAGCGACGAGCCTCAGGCTTCTACGTCGGTTATCGTCGCATCGGGAAAAGTGCGTCTTCTCTCGAAGAACGGCGACCGTGAGGGCGTCGTCTTGACGTCCGGCAAGCAGAGTAGCGTCTCAATGAATGCGCCGCGGCCAACGATCCCCGAGCTCGTCCCTCTCTCACGACGCCTCGCGTGGCGTACCGGGGGCCTCGCCTTCAGTGATCAGCCCTTCTCGATTATTTTTCAGGAAATCGAGCGTCGTTACGACGTTGAAATCGAGGCGTCGGACGACATTCTCAATCGACCGTTCAGCTACTACGTCCACGAACCGCAATCCGCTACGAACGTGATCACGGATCTCGTCGTGGCCGAAGGCTTGCGTTATCGCGAGACGTCACGAGGATTTGAGATTTATCGACCCTAGGTCCGAACGGTAGATTTTTTCCAATTTCACTTCTTATATTCACGCACGACGTGTGGCGGGAACCGCACGTCGTGTTTTTGTATTAATGCGCATCCACTTTTCCTGTTCGATCGACGTCTTGCGCAATGTCACGTCACCCGGATCGCGCTTTCGATTTCTTTGGATGCGCGCTGGTCGTCTTGATCGCATTCACTCTCGCCGGCCAGGTCGTCGCCCAATCCGTCTCGGGGCCCTACAGCCTCTTGGTGCGAGGTGCGCCACTTGACGTGGCGCTTGAGGCGCTCGTTGAACGAACACGCATCGACCTGGCGTACGATCCTCCGCTCGTTCGCGGAAAGCGAACGACTTGCGCGGCAGAGAACGAAACGGCCGAGAACCTCCTCCGATGCGTGCTTCGGGGTACGAATTTGGACTTTTATCGCCTCTCGTCCGGTCTGTACGTCTTAATCGAGACTCCCGAAACCGTCCCTCTCTACGGGGGCCTTCGCGGGATCGTCGTCGACGCCGAAACTCGCCAGCCCCTTCCACACTCCCACGTCATGCTGGCCGACCAGACCAACGGCACGACGGCCAATAACGCCGGCTTGTTTGCGTTCGCGCGACTCAAGCCGGGTCGGTACATGGTGCTTGCCACTCACATCGGTTACGAAACGGGCAAGGCGGTCGTCGACGTTCCGCCGGGTGGCGATTCAGAGGCAGAGCTTGCTCTGAAGGCGGACCCGGTGATCGTGCAGCCGATCGTAATCGACGGCCTACAGTGGCAGCTGCCGTCGGCAAATCTCGGAACCGAGGCGATTATGCAGGAGGACTTACTTCTCAACCCATCGTCCGGTGCTTCCGACGTACTCGTCGGTCTGAATTCGCTCCTTGGAGTCCGCGTCTCGGACGCCACGGCGGACATTCACGTTCAGGGCGGCGAGACGGGCGAACACCAACTTCGTCTCGACGGGGCCCCCGTTTTTCTACCGCTGAATTTTGCCAGCTTCGTCGGTCCTTTCAGCCCGTTCGCGATCGGCAGCATCACGGTCCACAAGGCCGGATTCCAGGCCTCGGAAGGTAGCCAGATCTCCGGCGTGGTCGACATACGGCACGACACAAACGTGCCCGAGCGTACGCGGGTCGACGTGCAGGCCGACCCATTGAGCTTGAACGCCCGCCTGAGTTTGAAGAGAGGGTCGACAGGAGGCGTGGAAACGACGATGATGACCGCCACACGCCTGGGCTTGTGGAGTCTATATGCGCCACCTTCGCTTGAGTCACTTCTCGATCACTGGAGTACGACGGACCCCTTTCTTTTCACCCTGTTTGACCGTTCCGACGATAATCCTCAATTCGAGACGCGGCCGACTACCGGCAATCCAGGCATTGGATTCAGAGATTTTCACGTCGCGACGCGAACGCGATTCGGATTACTCAAAAGCCTCCATGCATCAGGTTATGTCGGGCAGAGTCGTCTCGGGAGTGATCTCGCTAATCCAGAGCACGTCTCAAACGCATCCCCACGTGTCATCACCGATCCGACGCCAGGCGATTCCTTTCGTGATCAGTTTACCTGGGATACCGGCGTAGGTCAGGCGCGATACGAGGCCGTTCTCGGTCGTCGCACCATGGCTTCCGTCGGAGTCAGGGGAAGCTTCTATCGTGTACGACACGACTATAGCGTACCGGACAGCCTGGGTGACTTGGCGGTGGATGACGGCTTGTTGGGGTTCGGGCTGAGTGCGATCGACGATGATAACCGTATCCACGAGGTCGCGGCAGAATCGCGTTTCGACTATGTCCTCAACCACGTGCACAGCCTCAGTGGTGGTCTGGATTTCATTCAGACCGGTACGCGATTTGCGATTCTGGGCACGCAGCGATACCCGATCTCGCATCGCTCTTCAAGCTGGCGCTCCACCGGCTACGTGGAAGACGTGATCTCTCTCGCCAGATACTTAACGGTTGAGGCGGGTTTGCGCGGGACGTATCTGGCGTCTCACGACAGTGTATTTTTCGAGCCTCGTCTCGCGATGCGATTCGATCAGCCTCGCAGCGCCGTGGGAATGTGGTCAGTCCGGATGAGCGCGGGGCGGTATCGCCAGTTCGTGAACCAGTTCGACGTGAGCAGCCGGAGCCCCCGAGCGCTCGTTTCCAGCACGCGCTTCTGGCTTGCAACGGATGGATCGGTCGTCCCGCCGTCCGCGACCCACTACGCTGCGGAGATACTTCTTAAGCCGACGAAATCGTGGACCCTCCGACTCGAGGGATACTTCAAGCATCAAGATCACATCCTATCGATCGATTACGCGACGTCGGCGGGTGAGGATCGGGCGAGCATGGAGCAGGACGAATTCCTCGTGTCCAGCTACGGTACCGTCAAGGGTGGAGGTATGCAGATCCAGCGGCAAATTGGCTTAGGACGCGTTGAGGCTCGTTATGAGTTTAACGTGGCTAAACGCACGATCGAAGGCTTTTACGACGACGAGCCGCATTTCGCACCGTGGAACGAACCACACCGCCTGGAACTCGCACTGGACCTCGTGCCCCTTCGCCCCGTCACGCTACTGGCACGGTGGAGGGGCATCTGGGGTCGAACCTGGGGTTTTCGCCAGGGTTATTATGACTTTGTCGGGGCGTACGATACACTCGCGGACGATCTGCCTTCCGATCTAATTCCGAAAGCACCGCGCCAGATTGAGCGCTATCGTCTGGATGAGCCCGACGTCCACGAACTTCCACCGATTTATCAACTGGATCTAAGTGCAGCCTACACGCACAAACTGGGAGGATCCAACGTACAGGTGAGAGCCGACGTGCTAAACGTGTTGAACCGCAGTAACGTCGCGGAGTGGTATCTTTGGTTCGACGAAGAAACGTATTACCAATCCGGCGACGACGGTGGCTTTCTCGTGAAAAGGGATCGACCGCTCCTTTCTAGACTCTTGTCCGTCGCACTTAAGTGGACGTGGCAGTAGCGGCCTACAGCGAATCGCGAACGTCCATGCCCTGTCGACCGGCTCGTTCCGCCCCGCTCCCCACGCCTGCCGATTCGTCGTTGACGTTCGTTCCGTCCCTGCCAGTAGCGTCCTTAGCGTCTTGCGTCGAAGTCGAGGAAGGAACCCACGGCTCGTTCGCATCCGGATCAGGCACAGACGGCCTCGAGGAGCGATTTCTCTCCTCCAACGAGGGCGTGACGAAATTCTCGTCCGACGTTTCAAATCCGTGCTCGTGCAGGTGAAATCGCTTTTGAAACGTTAGGATGCCCACGACGCCGCAGACGATGGCCATGTCCGCAACGTTCCAGATCGGAAAGAGCGACAGATACGTTCCACCGATGATCGGCAGGGATTCGGGTATGAATCCGCTCCATACGTTGACGTGGATGAAGTCGACGACCTTTCCGAAGAAGTAAGTGTCATCGCCGTAGAGCACGCCGTAGAAGACGCGGTCGATAATGTTTCCAATTGCCCCTCCTAAAATCAGGCCGAGGCTTGCACGGTAAGGGAAGTAGCCGTTCTTCACCTTGATCAAGTACATCGTGATGAGCACGGTCGCAATGATCGAGAAGACGGTGACCATAGCTTTGGGACCGAAGGTGATCCCGAACGCCATTCCCGGGTTTTCGGTGTAGGTAAGCTTTAGCCAGTCTCCCAACAGAGCGATCTGCTGTCCCAGATACATTGTCTGCAGGACGACGAATTTAGTTGCCTGATCAAAAATGACGACCAGTCCTGACAGCCAGAGAACACGCATAGGGAAGAGTCTAGATGCCTGAGCAGCTGGTGCCGGATGGCCGGCACCCCCATCGAGGGCATTCAAATGAGTGTGGAATGGATCTCGACGTGTCCGGGCGCAGTACGCCGGTCCACGGCCTCACTTTTTTTGTTTGAGTTTGGCCTCGATCGAGATTTCCGTGTGCGGAACTGCCTCGAGACGCTCCATTGAGATGGGTTTGCCGGTGACTTTGCAGATCCCATACGTGCGATTCTTAATCCGATCCAGAGCACGATCTAAGTAGCCTACGTACTTCTGCTGCCGTGCGATCATCAGATAGAGCTTCTCGCGCTCCATGGCGTCCGTCCCGGCATCGGCCATGTGAAAGCTGTAGGCCGTGTCGTTCTCGGCTTGCTCGCGTGCATCTTCGAGCTGCGCGCGCATCCGTTCAATATCGTCGACTGCTTCCTGGCGACGCTCAAGAAGGATCTCCTGGAAATGTTTGAAATCGTCCTCTGAAAACCACGTGTTCTTGCCTCCGTCATCCTGTGGACTCACGCCTTTGGTGCCCTCCGCTGTCGAATCGGAGTGCAGGGGAACGGAGACCAGTCCGGACTCAATGCGGTCTGATTTTTTGGCAGCCATAGGTGAACTTATGCGGATTAAATATCTACAAACTATACTGCCCGCTACAGCATCTGCACCGGGCAATCAATTCGATTTCGCGGCGTTCGAACGTCGAACCGCCACCTCAAGCTTGTCGTCGCCGACGTCGAAAGATCCTACGAGCTCCCCTGCCGGCTGATCGGCTTCTTCCAACTCCAGAGCGAGCGTCTCGTTCCGAATCCACCCACCGAATTCCTCAAGAGCTTCGGCCAGCCTACCCGTCGCGCGGTACTCGACGATGATGCGATCGGTCACGTCGAAATCTGCCGATTTCCGCATGTTCTGAACACGATTGACTATTTCGCGGGCTAGTCCCTCGGTCAGTAGCTCGTCCGTGACGGTCACGTCAAGCGCCACCGTCACGCCACCTTCCTGTTCGACGAGCCAGCCCTCGATCCCTTCGCTCGAAATCTCGAGGTCCCCGGGGCCCAGCTCGACGTCCTCTCCGTTTACGGTCAGGATGATCGTCCCCTCGTCGACGTATCGTCCGATTTCCTCGTCACTCAATTCTCGTACGGCCCGATTCACGCCTTTCATCAGCGGGCCGAGCCTGCTCCCGAGCCGTTTGAACACAGGCCTTGCCGTACGTTTCACGGCTCCACTTGAACCGGAGACGTATTCAATGTCTTTGACGTTTACTTCGTCGAGCACGACGTCTCGCACACCCTCGACGTCCTCTTGGTCGACTCCCGCATTGGTGATGACCATGATTCGCGGCAAAGGTTGTCGGACGTTTATGCCGCTCTTGTTTCGAAGGGACAGTACTACGGACGTGATCGTCCGAGCGAGTCCCATTCGGCGCTCCAGATCCAGGTCGATGCTTTCCTCGTCGGGTGACGGGAAGTCGGTGAGGTGGACGGAAACGAAATTTTCGCTTTT
The DNA here is from genome assembly GCA_964570345.1 of uncultured Rhodothermales bacterium. Lineage (GTDB taxonomy): Bacteria > Bacteroidota > Rhodothermia > Rhodothermales > VXPQ01 > CAZMXY01. Next base: position 63,011 of record CAZMXY010000002.1, read on the forward strand.
CGCCGTGACATTGAGGGCTTGGAAGAGCCATTCGCTGAAAAAGGGAGCGATCGGGCTCATCAATTTGGCGATGCCCAGAAGGGATTCGTAGACGGTCTGGTAGGCGGCTTCCTTATCCGCTCCCGTGTCGGCCTCTTTCCAGAAGCGTCGACGGGAGCGGCGCACGTACCAATTTGAGAGCTCCTCCACAAGGGCCTCCACGGCGCGGGCGGCCTTCGTGGGGTTGTACGAGTCATAGGCGGCGTCGGCGGTCTGGACGGTGGAGTTGACGCGACTCATGATCCACCGATCGAGCTCCGTTCGCTGCGTGATCGGAATCCGATCGTGTCGAAAGGCGAACTCGTCGATGTTGGCATACGTCGCGAAGAACGAGTAAACGTTCTCGAGGGTATTAAAAAATTTGCGCAGCGTGTCCACGAGGCCGCGCTCGGAAAATTTGGTGTTTTCCCAGGGGGACGTATTGCTCATCATGTACCAACGAACGACGTCCGCACCGAACGATTCGATCGTCTCGAACGGATCGACCGTATTACCCTTCGTCTTGGACATCTTCTCGCCATCCTCGGCGAGGATCAGGCCGTTGACGACGACGTTTTTGTACGCGACGCTATCCATGACGAGGGTCGCGATGGCGTGGAGCGTATAGAACCAGCCCCTTGTCTGGTCAACCCCTTCCGCGATGAAGTCGGCGGGGAAGTTTTCCCTGAATTTTTCCTCATTCTCAAACGGATAATGCCATTGAGCGAACGGCATCGCCCCCGAATCAAACCACACGTCGATTAGGTCGGGCACCCGCCGCATCGTCCCACCGCCGAGGGCGGGCCAAGTCAATTCGTCGACGAAAGGACGGTGCAAATCGATTTCCGCGTCGTCGATCGGCAGTTGTTCGCCGCACTTTTCGCGCAACTCGGCGATGGAGCCGATGAATTCGACGTAATCCGAGTCGGGCGCGTCGGACTGCCAGATCGGTAGGGGCGTCCCCCAGTATCTTCGCCGGCTCAGAGCCCAATCGACGTTATTTTTCAACCATTCGCCGAAGCGGCCGGTGCCCATGGCTTCCGGCTGCCAGTTGATCGTTTCGTTCAGCTCGATCATCCGATCTTTGAGCGCCGTCGTACGAATGAACCAGCTCTCGACAGGATAACTCATGAGCGGGGTGCCTTTACGCCAATCGTGCGGGTAGCTATGCAAGTAGGTCTCGTGCTTGTATAGAAGCCCTCGCTTCTTCAAGTCCTGTACGATCGGCTTGTCGGCATCCTTGAACCACATGCCGGCCGCGAGGTCGATATCATCCGAAAAGCGCCCCTCGGGCGTGATCGGGTTCAACACAGGAAGGCCGGCGCGCCGACCCACCTCGTAATCGTCCGTACCAAAGGCGGGCGCGACGTGCACGACACCCGTTCCTTCCTGCGTAGAGACAAAGTCGCCCGCAACGACGCGCCACGCGTCGCGAGAACTTTCCTCTCCGACAAAGTAGTCGAACAACGGCCGGTACCGCATTCCGACGAGCTCGCGACCTTTGAATCGTTCGACTACCTCTACCGTGTCCCCTTCGAGCACTTCGAGCCGCGCCTCAGCTAGAATCAGAAATTCGTCGTTCTCTTGAGCCCGCTCGTGCCTGATCTTCACGTAGTCGACGTTCGGCCCCACGGCGAGCGCCGCATTCGATATCAGCGTCCAGGGAGTGGTCGTCCACGCCAGGAACGAGGTCTGGTCGAGGTCCTTAATCGGGAAGCGGATATAGATACTCGGATCCTGGACCTCTTCGTAACCCATGCTCACTTCATGCGAGGAAAGCACGGTCCCGGATCCGGGACTGTACCATTGAATCTTGTGCCCTTGATAGAGCAGTCCCTTTTCGTAGATCTGCTTGAGCAACCACCAGACCGATTCGACGTAGTCGGTGTGGAAGGTCACGTAGGGATTGTTCAGGTCGACCCAATAGCCCATTCGCACCGTGAGGTCGTCCCACAACGCCTTATAGCGGAGGACGCTCTCGCGGCACATCGCGTTATAACGGGCGATGCCGTACTCTTCGACCTGATGCCGGCCTTCGAGTCCCAGCTCCTTTTCCACCTCGATCTCGACGGGTAGGCCATGCGTATCCCAGCCGCCTTTTCTTTCGACGTGAAACCCCTTCATCGTCTTGTAGCGGCAGAAGATGTCCTTGATTGACCTGGCCATAACGTGGTGGATGCCCGGTCTACCGTTCGCCGTAGGCGGACCTTCGTAAAACGCAAACGTCGGCCGTCCTTTTCGCTCCTGAATGCATTTCTCAAAGATCCGATTCTCCTTCCACCAACTCAGAATGTCTTTCTCGAGTTGGGTGTGATCGAAGCGTTTGACTTCTGGAAATTTGGTCATCGATGTCGATGTGGAGGACTACGTCAGAGACGGCCTTGACCAAGCCGAAAAAGATACGGTTGCCGCTTCGTTCTTGTTCGAGGAAGGCGTCACTCGATGCCGAGATCGAAACGCGTGCGCAACTCTTGAACGTAGACGCCGACCTGATTTCGTATCTCGTACGTTTCCTCGTAGAGGGATAGGTAATGTGCCGTTTCGACACACCCGGCGGCCCTCAATTCGGGTAATAAGTGGAGCGCGGCATTTGCCGATATGAGCGCACGCTTGGCGCAGGCGATGTTGCCACCGATCATATCCAGCTCCAGGCCAATTCCGTGACCTTTTGCGATATTCGCGGGGATCTGGGTGACGTGTGAGCAGAATTGAACGAGGGTACTATCCTTGACTCGCGCTGGGAGTGAATTCGACCAGCTCAGTATGCGCGCCGCGTGGTGATGGGCTCTACGGTAGATCGGGACGTTGTGGATGTGATGCAGCTGTTCGTCTCGTTCATCGAGTTCCAGATAGGACTGCTCGGCTTCAAAGAAGAGGGTGTCGTCGTCGTCGTCGTCGCCGCTCGGGTGCCCGGCGAGCATTCGAGGTAGGGCGTCGTCCGGACTAATTCCATTGTTGATCAGAAACTGCCTCAGATCGCGCTCCCATGCCGCTCGCGCGCGACTTCCGTCGTCGCCTACGGGTGGATTCTCCGTCATGAACCGGAAAAGTAGGCTCATGTAACGGTCGATCCGCCGGTCATGCTCTTTCAGAAACGCCTCCCAGCGCTCCTCATCCCAAATCTCGCCATCCATACGCAACGATCCGGCTTTTAGCGAGCAGATACTCCCTCACCAACCGCCTGAACGACGGCCGTCATCAGTCTGGTCAATTTCGGCTCGGCCTCTCCCGCGGCGGAGAGCACGTCCGCAAGCGACACCGGCTCCAGTGCATCGGGAAAACATTCGTCCGTAATGACCGAAACGGCCATTACGCGGATGTCCATATGTCGGGCCACAATCGTCTCCGGAACGGTACTCATACCCACCACGTCTGCCCCGATCATGCGCAGGAACCGATATTCAGCCTTGGTTTCCAGATTGGGTCCGACGACGGCGACGTACACACCCTGGTGAAGCTTTATGCCGCGTTTGAGTGCTTCTTGCTCGGCCGTTAGACGCAAGCCGACGTCGTAGGGCTCGCTCATGTCCGGAAACCGCGGTCCCCACGCGTCCACGTTCGGACCTACTAGTGGGTTGGCGCCCTGAAGATTGATGTGATCCGTTAACAGCATCAAGTCGCCTTTCCGATAATTCGGATTCATTCCTCCGGCGGCGTTTGAGATCAGCAGCGTTTCTATCCCTAACGTCCCGAGAACGCGAACCGGGAGGGTCACCTCGCGCGACGAGTATCCCTCGTAGAGATGGAAGCGTCCTTGCAGCGCAATCACGGGGACGCCCTCCAGCCTTCCTATCAAACAGCGGCCATGATGAGATTCGACCGTAGAGAGTGGGAAATGAGGGATTTCGTCGTAAGGTACGGTGATCTCAAGGTCGATGTCATCCGCCAGCCTACCCAATCCGGTTCCGAGGATCAATCCGATCTGTGGACGAACGTCGGAGACCGCGCGAATGTGCTCGGCTGCACGCTCAACCTGACTGCGAAAAACCTCTACGTCAAAGAGTCCCGAAATCTCCATCTTGCCTCGTATCTCGTAGCGAATAATCTTCCGGCCGTGAGGCTGAGATCGGCTCCGTTGAATTGCTGGGCCGCTTGAACAGGCGCCGTTGCCTGGGGATTTCCGATTCTCACCGCTTAACGATGCGGCGTCGATTTCCACTTCCGGCGAAGTTCAATCGAGATCGCTGAGAATGCGGCGGATCTTCTCGATTTCATCGGAGGAAGCTCGCGTTCCGGTCTCATCTGCGTCCGCGTCGTCGACGTCTCCTTCCTCCTCCTCTTGTGGTGCGCTGTGCTCCGCCGGCTGCGAGACCACGGTGCGGTTCGTCCAGCCGGGACCCGTGACGACGTCTTTTTCTTGCGACCCGGCAATGCCCTCGTCCTCGTTTGCCGTCCAAGTATCACCGGAGTCCTGCTTCTGACGGATTTCTGAGTCCTCTCCTTCGTCTTCCGTCGACGAGGGAGAGTCGCGAGATGCATCGGCAGGCTCGTCGGTGTCAGCCGATGCATGGTGAGCTGAAGGTCGATCTTCGTCGGGCTCGTAAGGTGTCTCTTTCCGGCGTACGCCCCCGCTTTCGCGGACGTCCTCGTCGGAGGGAGGGCGCTCGTCGCCTGCTCGTCGAACGCGTTGCCGTTCAGCAGGTAGCAGCTTGATAAATCCAACAGGGTCATCACCGTCGAATCGGGCGAGCAGCTCAAGCTCCGACATGAGGAAGGCCCGTAAACGCGTTACGATTTCCGTGCGACGCCCGCTCAGCTTGGCGGTTTCGCGCTTGATCTCGTGGCGATCCCGTTCGGCGACTCGCTTGATCTCTTCGGCGCGATTTTCGGCACCGTCCACGATGAGTCTTGCCTTGTCCTCGGCGTTTTGCAGCGCATTTTTCGACGTCTCGCGGGCTGTCTGCAACGCATCCTGAAGGGCTTCTTCGACCTTCTGGTAATGCGCCATTTTGGTTTCCAACTCTCGAATCTTGTCGTCCTTGCGGCGAGATTCGTCGAGGAGGTCTTCCCACTGACTCGACAGCATCTGTAAGAAGGCGAGTACTTCTTCCGAATCGAATCCCCTGAGCCCCCGCGTGAATTCCTGTTTCCGAATGTCGAGTGGAGTCAGTCGCATGGTGAGTCCTTTGGATCAATGCCCCGATTTTCGTGGCGCGTGGAAGATAACGATTTTTCGCCTGTAGAGAGGGTATCCCCCAAAGCGCTGATTGTTCGTGACGGTGCGGTCGTCAATATACTTCCGTGTCGGCGCCGAGCGAGGCGCCAGCTCTAGCCACGCGCGCCAAATATCGCGCTACCTATTCGTACGTCCGTAGCCCCTTCCTCGACCGCCACCTCGAAATCCCCGCTCATGCCCATCGAGAGTCGTCGCATCACGATTCTTGGATGGTCTCTCGCATCGTACGTCTCGAAGAGTTCCCGAAGACGCCGAAATTCGGAACGAACCTCTTCCGGATCATCTACGAACGATGCAATCGTCATCAAGCCGTCTATCTGCAAATGCTCGAATTGCGAGAGGCTGTCCAGGAAAGCGTGAAGGTCCGACGGAGCGATGCCGAATTTGCTCTGCTCCTTCGACACGTTCGTCTGGACGAGACACGGGACGATGCGTCCCCCCTGGCCTGCGCGCTTATCGAGTTCTACGGCCAGTCGCCAGCTATCGAGGGCATGGAAGCAATCGGCGTACTCGACGACGTACCTGGCCTTGTTTCGCTGAAGGTGACCGATCATGTGCCAGGTGACTTCTCCCCCCTGCCTTCTCCCGAGCAGACCCGCCGCTTTCTCGACGAGTTCCTGTACACGATTTTCTCCGATATGCGTGAGTCCGGCCTCAACGGCGGCCTCGACAATGTGTGCGGGAAACGTCTTCGTAACGCCGATTAACGTCACGTCCCGCGACGAACGCCCACTGCGCTGACAAGCGAGCTCGATGCGCTCTCGGACGGTCTCGATCCGTTGCTCGAGCGTGATCGAACCGGTAGTTTCAGTGGATTGTAGCATGAGGTGGCGAGCCGTCCATTCAGGTCACATGCAGATATGGGGATCTTACCGATTTGATCCGGAGGCGGCGTTCCTCTACCTCGCGCACGAAACGATCCTGTACGATTCGAACCGTTCGTGAACGGCCAATCAAATTTCAGCCCGCAACGACTCGAGGGGCGGCCGCGAATAGACTCCGCGACTATTCACCATTCCGATTCCGATGGTAAGTGCCGGCACGGTTAGCAGTAGGATCGCCATCGAGACGAAGTCAGGACGAAACGCAGTCTCGAAGAGGAAATGTGAAAGCGCCCCGGCCCCGAACAGGGACAGCACCAGACCCGTCGCGGCCGCGAAAAATCCCAAAAAGAGGTATTCGGTCATCATGATCCGAATGACCTGCCGCCGCGATGCACCAAGGGTCTTGAGCAAAACACTCTCGCGGACGCGCTCCATGCGACTGACCACGACGGCGCCGAGGAGTACGATCAGTCCTGTGATAATGCTGAACGATGCCATGAATCGCACGATGAAAGAAATGCGTCCAAAAATCGCGTCGAACGTGTTCAGGACGAGGGACAGGTCGATCGCCGAGACGGATGGAAATGCTTGTACCACCGCGCGCTGCACCGCCGCAGCATCGTCTGAGGATTCCGTACGGCTTAGTAGTACGAAGGACTGCGGCGCTTCTTCGAGTACGCCCGTCGGGAACACGACGAAGAAGTTGGTTGCGATGCGCCGCCAGTCGACCGATCTCAGGCTCCCGACGACCGTTCGGACCGCTAGTCCCTGTACGTCGAACACCAGCGTATCTCCGAGTCCGACCTCTAGATCGTTGGCGATCTCTCGTTCGATCGAAATAGGCACGACCTCGGCGTCTTGCTCGACCCGCCCGACGAAGTCACCCTCGACGACCATTTCCGAATCCGTAAGATAATCTCGGTAGGTCGAGCGATATTCGCGCCGATGCACCCACCGAACGTCCGTCGTCGAATCCGCTCGCAGGTCCTCGATGGATCGTCCTTTCACTTCCGACAGCCGCATCGTAACGATCGGAACGCGATCCACAATCGGTAGGTGATGCGACTCCACGATCTCCGTTACGTCGTCGATCTGTCCGGTCTGGATGTCGAAGAAGACGATGTTCGGACGACCTTCGCCTCCGGCCACTTCGATCTGGCTCAGGAGTGTTGACTGGATCCCGAACAGGGTTGCGATCAGGAACGTGCCGAGCCCCAGCGACAGCATCAACGTGCTGGTCTGATTATTCGGCCGAAATAGATTAGCAAGGCCCTGCCGCCATACGTACGCCCAGGACGTCGGGAAGAAACGCCTGGCCAGCCACATAATACCACGTGCAACGCCGAGCAATGCGACGAACACGATGCCCAGGCCGGCGGCGTATCCGACGCCGTACGCGGGCTCTGGTGCATTGGCAACGGCGAATGCCGTCATTCCGGCCGCGATGACGCCGAGAACGAGCCACCAAGCGGGGTCTTTCAGCGGATGTATCGGTTCCCCGGCCGTAGATCGAAGCGTCAGCAAAGGAGATATTTTGCGGATCGACACGAGGGGCAGCAACGAAAACAGCATCGTTACACCGAAACCGATGAGAATGCCGGTCAGGACCGAAGACCACGAAACGTCGAACGCGACGTCGACGGGTAGGAAATCGCTGAGCACGAAGGGAACGAACGCCTGAATGCCGACCCCGATCGCGGCACCGGCCACGCCTCCGGCCAGGCCCATGATGCCCGCCTGCACCGCATAGATTGAGATCGTCCTCGTCGAATTGGCGCCGACGCATCGCAGGACGGCGACGGTGTCCATTCGCTTCCTCACGTAGACGTGAATCGCACTGGCCACGCCGATGCCGCCGAGAATCAGTGCCATAAACGCGACGATACTGAGAAAGCGATACAAGTTGGTCAGCGATTCGTCCCAATCCTCGCGTGTCTCCTCGACGGTGTCGGCGTCGATCTTATGCTCGCGCAGGTGCGGGCGTATTTGACTTTCCAGGGCTTCGATGTCCCTCCCGTCGTCGAAGAAGAAACTAACGTCGTACTCGGCGCGGCTGCCCTCCGTAAGTAGGGTCATGTCGAGCCCTGCCATCGGGACGTAAATGCGCGGGCTGAACAGCGAAATGATTTCGTTCTCCCGCGGCATCTTTTCCAGGCGCCCGAAAATCGAGTACGAGTGACTGCCGATCCGAACGGAATCACCCGTATTCACTCCGTATTGGGTCATGAGCGTCGCGTCGACGAGCGCTCCTCCCAGGTCGAGGTAGCGATCCGCCGCCGTCGCCGGCGTCGTAACTACCTCGCCGTAGAACGGATAGTCACCCTCAATGGCTCGAATGGTGGCGAGACGGGTGTCTCCGGTCGACGGGAAGTAGGCCATCGAATTGAACGAGATGCGACGGGATTGCACGCCGCCGATCGAGTCGATGAGCGCCTCCGTCGTCTTCGAAAAGGCTCCGTCTCGCTCTAGAACGAGATCCGCTCCCAGAAGGGTCTTCGACTCCTCGTCGACAGCATTGCGGAGGCTATTTCCAAAGGAGGAGATCGCGACGAGGGCCGCAACGCCGACGATCATGGACGAGAGAAAAAGAACGAGCTGCCGCCGGCTGCCGCGGCTGTCCCTCCACGCCATCTTGAAAATCCAGGAATCGACTCGCGCCATCGAATTTTGATTTGGTTTTACGTGAGACGTAGCGGGTCGCACGCTTCATGTATCGCAGAGACGCTATACGACCGACCGCATGGAGCCCATCGACGTCGCCTCGTCTGCGACGACCTCCCCCCCATGAAGCCGTATGATGCGGCCCGTGCGCGCAGCGAGTTCGAGATTGTGCGTCACCAGCATGAGCGTCGTGCCGGCGGTTTCGTTTAGATCGAAAAGCAGATCCTCCACCGTGGAGCCTGTGTCGGCGTCGAGATTGCCGGTCGGTTCGTCTGCAAAGAGGATAGTCGGGCGATTAATGAAGGCCCGCGCGATTGCGACACGCTGTTGTTCCCCCCCGGAAAGCTGGGAGGGATAATGCGTCAGTCGATTCTGAAGCCCAACCTGATCGAGTAATTCCTCCGCACGACGACGGGGGCTTGTCGTTCCGCGAAGTTCGGCCGGCACCATCACGTTTTCGAGGGCCGTCAGAGTTGGAATCAGCTGGAAGGTCTGGAATATGAATCCAACTTCCTCGTTCCGAAGTGCAGCGAGTTCATCCTCCGACAACTTCGAGAGGTTGAATCCGCCGAGCGAGACGGCGCCCGACGTCGGTCGGTCGAGTCCCGCGCAGAGACCCAGCAAGGTCGTCTTTCCGCTGCCGGATGGACCCACTACGGAGCATGAATCCCCCGACCGAAGTTCGAGCGATACGTCTTTCAGGACCGTGAGCGTCCTGGAGCCGCTGCGATACGTTTTCGTGAGTCCCTCAGCTGAGAGTACTGCCTTCATGCGTAAGCATTATGAAACAGGTGATCGCCAAACCGGGTTCGTGGGAATCTACGCTCTTGAAAAAAGGACCTCGAAACGGACCTGGCGCCGATGGGTCCAAGCCAGCTGAACTATGAAATTCCGAAGTCTATACCTACTTGCCCTCCTGTCTGTTCTGCTCGCTGCATGCGGGTTGGATGAAGAGGAGCCCAGGTCCGAGTCCCGAGATACGTTGACCGCGGCGGCGCGCGATTCGGCGGCTGCTCCCGCGGCGAGCGGCGAGAAAGTCGTCCTCTTTCTCGGGAACAGCCTGTCGTCCGGCCTCGGAGTAGACGCGGAGGCGGCTTTTCCGAACCTCATTCAACAAAAAATCGACTCGCTGGGACTGAATTTTCGCGTCGTGAACGCAGGCGTGAGCGGGGAGACGTCGTCCGGTGGTCTGGGCCGCATCGACTGGCTTCTCAGGCAGGGTCTCGACGTTCTCGTGCTGGAGCTCGGCGGCAACGACGGTCTACGCGGCCTTTCGACGGATGTTACGAAAAGGAATCTGCAAGCGATCGTCGGCAAAACGCGGGAAATTTATCCGGAAGCGACGATTGTCTTGGCCGGCATGCAATTGCCTCCCAATCTCGGCCTGGAATATACGAGTCGGTTTCGCGCGATCTTTCCGGATCTGGCGCGTGAAAACGACGTGCACCTGATACCGTTTCTCCTCGAAGGCGTCGGCGGCGTCGATTCCATGATGCAGCGTGACGGGATCCACCCCAATCGGGCCGGTCATCGGCGAGTGGCGGAAAACGTGTGGGAGGTGCTTGGACCCATACTGGAAGAGATGCAGGAGCCGATCGTGTGAACAGGCTTCCCGGCGGGTGAAGTCGTCCCTCATTCGAGCTCAGAGGCTCTTGACTGCGCCGACGAGACTCGTCAGGGAGTCCTTCGCATCCCCGAAGAGCATCCGCGTATTGCCGTCGTAGAACAACATGTTCTCGATCCCCGAGTACCCGGGTCTCATGCTGCGCTTGAGCACGATTACCGTATCGGAGTAGTCCACGTTCAGAATCGGCATACCGTAGATCGGGCTGCTGGTATCGTTCCGTGCCGCCGGATTGACGACGTCGTTTGCGCCGATGACGAGCGAAACGTCCGTCGTCGAAAATTCTGAGTTGATCTCGTCCATCTCGAAGAGTTCGTCGTAGGGTACGTTGGCTTCCGCAAGGAGGACGTTCATGTGCCCGGGCATGCGACCGGCCACGGGATGAATCGCGTACTTGACCGTGATGCCGTTTCGCTGGAGCATGTCGGCCAGTTCCCGAACCTGATGCTGCGCCTGAGCGACGGCCATTCCATAGCCCGGCACGATAATCACCTTGGAGGCGTACGCGAGCAGGATGGCCACGTCCTCGACGGACGTCTCCTGCACCGACATGCCGGCCGTGAGCCCTTCCACGTCTGCGCCCCCGCCGTCGGAATCTCCACCAAATCCACCGAGCAGAACGTTCACGAGCGAACGATTCATGGCTGCACACATGATTTTCGTCAAGATCAGGCCGGAGGCTCCGACGAGCGCTCCGCTGACGATCAGCGCCGTATTGTCGAGCACGAATCCGGTCGCGGCGGCCGCAAGCCCCGAATACGAGTTGAGCAGCGCAACGACGACGGGCATGTCGGCCCCGCCGATGGGTACGACCAACAAGATCCCAAGTGCGAGGGAGAAAAAGAAAAGGGCGGTGATTCCCCAGACGACGGCTCTGGGATCGGACGGAAACGAACCCGTGCCCCAGAGCATCAATCCGCTTGCGGCGAGCGCTCCCAAGACGATCACGATGCTCAGAACCCGCATTCCCGGAAACGAAACTGGGTTCCCGGAAAGATACCCTCCGAGTTTGCCGAAGGCGATGAAGCTACCGGAAAACGTGACCATTCCGATCAGCACGCTTATCCCCACGGTGAGGGCGGTCACCGCTTCAAAGGCGCCGAGCGTCACGCCGGACTGGCCGACCTGCACGACGATCGACGTCCGCTCCACGCCGACCAGATAGCGTGCCACTTCGGCCGTTGCAACGAGTGCGGAGGCCAAGCCGCCGAAGCCATTGAAGACGGCCACGAGTTCCGGCATGCCGGTCATCTCCACGCGACGGGCGAGCACGACGCCGACCGTGCCGCCGATGACGAGTCCCAGCACCATCTCGATCGGTGTCAGGACCTCATACAGAAAAAGTGTTGCCACGACGGCGACGAGCATTCCTGTGGCGGCCGTCTGATTGCCCGCTCGGGCGGTCGTCGGCGACTGCAGGCGCTTCATGCCGACGATGAACAAGACGGCGGCGAGCAAGTAGGCCAGTTCGATTACGGTTGCAAGCATGATTCGATCAAGGCGTCAGGCTGCAGAAGGGCTCGCGTCCTTTGATTCGCTCGGTGCCGGTCGCTTCTTCTTGAACATTTGCAGCATCCGATCGGTGACCAGGAAGCCACCGACGACGTTGATCGTCGCTACGATGAGGGCCACGAATCCAAGCCATTTCGACCAATCGCCGCCGACCATCCCGGCTACGACCAGGGCGCCCACGATCGTAATACCGCTTATGGCATTCGTGCCGGACATGAGCGGCGTGTGCAGCGTTTGAGGCACCTTGCTAATGATCTCGAATCCGATGAAGGCTGCGAGTACGAACGTGACGAGATTATTGAGCATGGCGCTTAATTCTCCGAGTGTCTTGGCCGTCTACAGGTGGACGAACGGATGGTCATCCGCCTTTCAAACTTATGTCGCAAGCAGGTCTTGAACACGGGCGTTTACGACCTCCCCTCCGTGCGCGACGCAGGATCCCTGGAAGATTTCGTCGTCAAGGTCCGGCGTGAAGGCATCGGCTGTCGAGAACGCCGACAGCATGGCTGCGACAGTTCGCGCGTACGTCTCGCTAGCGTTGATGGGCGCTTCGGACGGGAGATTGGTCGGGCCCATGATGCTGACGCCGAGATGATCGACCGTCTCGTCCGGTCGCGTGTACACGCAATTTCCGCCGTTTGGCGCGGCCATGTCGACGATCACCGAACCAGGCTTCATCGCCTCGACGGCGTCTTCGGTGATGAGGATTGGCGCCGGCCGTCCCGGGATCAAGGCCGTCGCAATCACAACGTCGGCCTTCCCGATAATCGGTACGAGTAGCTCGGTCTGCCGGCGAGCCTTTTCCTCTGCCAGTGCTCTGGCGTAACCGCCCGCATCTTGCGCGTCCTGCGTCTCGAATTCCAACTCGACGAACTGAGCCCCCAGGCTCCGGACCTCCTCCTTTACGGCGTCGCGTATGTCGTAGGCCGAGACGCGAGCGCCCAACCGGCGCGCCGTAGCGATCGCCTGCAAGCCGGCGACTCCAGCCCCGAGAATGAGGACGTCAGCCGGACGTATCGTTCCGGCCGCCGTCGTGAGGAGGGGAAAGAACTTGGGCAGAACGGTCGCTGCCGTGAGGACGGCTTTGTATCCGCCGATCGAACTCATTGCGGACAACGCATCCATTTTCTGCGCACGCGAGATACGTGGTACGAGCTCCATGCTGAGGGCGGTTACCCCGCGATCGGCGAGCTTCCGGATAATCTCAGGGTGATCGAGCGGATTCAGAAACCCGATAACGACGGCGTCCCGCCGCAGCATGGAGATCTCGGCCTCGCTGGGAGGCTGCACCTTGAGCACGACGTCCGCCCCGTAGGCGGTGCCGGCGGTGCCGAGGCGGGCACCCGCCTCACGAAAGGCGTCGTCAGAGAAGAAGGCCCCCTCCCCCGCCCCGGATTCAACGACGACGGTATACCCCGCCTCGGTAAGTTTGCGAACGACGTCCGGCACCAACGCCACGCGCCGCTCGCCCGGGACGGTCTCCTTGGGGACTCCGATCGTCAACGCCATATCAAGTCAGTGGCCAAGTCAAGCGCGGTGTGCCACGCCCTCTCCTCGTTGCGCCGTCCCCCCTAGATGCGGCCCTCGTGCACATGGTATGTAAAGAAGCGAAACCTCCTACGCAGTAGCGGAACGTGAAGAGGGTGCTAAGATGCCCTCTTCTTAACCGTATTTCTCTTCAAAGTCATCCATGAACTCGACCAGCGCGTCGACCGACGCCTCAGAGCAGGCATTGTAAATCGAGGCGCGAAGCCCGCCGACTGAGCGATGACCCTTCAGTGCAAGCAGTCCCGCCTCTTTTGCTTCGGCGAGAAATCGTTTCTCGAGGTCGTCCGACGGCAGCCGAAACGTAACGTTCATTTTCGAACGCGAGGACGTTTCGGCCGTACCGCGGTAATAGTCGTTTCGGTCGATCCGTCCGTACAGCTTTCCGGCCTTTCGATCGTTCATCTTCTCAATGGCCGGCAGGCCTCCCAGATCTTCCAGCCACTTCAGCACCTTTCCGACGACGTATACCGCAAATACGGGAGGCGTATTAAAGAGCTTCACTGCATGCGTCCCGTAGTCCAGAATCGTGGGCAGGGGTTGATTCCGCGTCTGCAGTAAATCGTCGCGAATCAGGACCACGGTAACTCCGGCCGGCCCAAGATTTTTCTGAGCACCGGCATACAAGAGCCCGTATCGAGCGACGTCGACCGACTTGCTCAGAAAATCGCTGGATGCATCGCAGACCAGGGGTACGTCCGCCGCGGGGTCGTCATGAAATTGCGTCCCGAAGATCGTGTTGTTGGACGTGAAATGCAGGTAGGCTGCGGCCGGATCGAGACTCCACGTCGACAGATCCGGAACGTAGCTGAAATTCTCGTCCTCACTCGTCGCGGCGACACGTACGTTTCCTAGAAATTGCGCTTCACGTAGGGCCTTTTGGGACCAGGCACCCGTGATCACGTAATCGGCTGATCCATCCTTCGGAAGGAAGTTGAGAGGTACCTGGTGAAACTGCATGGATGCTCCGCCCTGAAGGAACAAGACGTGCCAGTCCTCACCCAGTCCGAGCAGGGACTTCAACCGCCGTTTGGCGGACTGTTCAATTTCAGCGTACGTCGGAGATCGATGACTAATCTCCAACACGGTCGATCCAATGTCCTCATAGACGGGTAATTCGTCTCTGACCTCGAGCAGCACCTCCTCAGGCAGCGTACCCGGGCCTGCCGAGAAGTTATGAAGCCTCGTGTAGGGCCTTGCGTCTCTTCGGGTTTCGTAATCGACTGGCTGCATGACGTTAACGTGCGTAGACTAAAATTCAAGTGGGCCTTCAGAGGACCGCGCGGGGCGGACCGCCGGACTAAAGGGCAATGAGCGATACCGCAAGTACGTCGGGATGATCCTCGATCCGCTTCGCGACCTCATCGCGAGGACGTCCGTTGAATCGAATCCTGGCGCAGCCGGCCTTCGCACCTTGAAAGATCAGGTTCTCCATTTCCTGAACGTTCCAATCCGCCTTTCGCATTTCGTCCAAAACGGCCGCAAGAACGCCGACTTTGTCGAGGTGCCGAACGGTCAAGAGATGCGTGGCCGGCGAGTGCTCTTCGAGGTTGACGCAGTTAGGTACGAAGCCCGTTTCGTGATACGAACTGACTACGCTCACGACGTCTATCGCGGTTGCCTCCTGCGCCTGCTCCGTGGAGGCTCCGATGTGGTGGGTGACGTAAAGGTTTGGATGTCGGGTAAGGCGGTGCTGGAACGGGCCTTCCTTCTCAGCCGGCTCGCCTTCCAGAACGTCGACGGCGGCCAGAACATGCTTCTCCTCCATCGCCCACAGCAAGGCGTCCTCATCCACTACGCTTGCGCGGGTCGTATTGATAAAATACGCGCCGCTGCGCATCGCTTCGAAAAAAGCCCGGTCGGCCAGATGGCGCGTGTCGGACGTGCCTGCGACGTGAAGCGTCACGACGTCGGCTTCCGAAGCCACGTCCAGGGCCGACTCACGGCGCTTGACTCCGAGCGCCTCTGCTCGCTCGGGCGTGAGCGACCTGCTCCAGGCGACGACCCTCATGCCCAGAGCACTTCCCAGGTGAGCGACCCGCGTGCCGACGTTACCCATCCCGACAATGCCGAGGGTCTTACCCTTGATTCCCTCGGCCTTCGAATACGCTGCCTTGTTCCACATGCCCTCGCGAGCGTCGGCGACGTTGTCCGGAATTCGACGATCAAGCGCCAACATCAAGCCTACGGTGAGTTCCGCTACCGCATCCGAGTTCTTTCCGGGACAGTTCGCGACAAAAATTCCGCGCGAGGAAGCGGCGTCGACGTCGATCGTGTCATACCCCGCACCAGCGCGTACGATCAGTTCGAGGCTTGAGCCGGCATCCATCATCGCGGCCGTCACCGACGTCGAACGAACGACCAGCACCTGTGGACGCTCTCGGGCGAGCTCGTCTGAGAGGGATTCCCCCGATAGTTCAGGGACTGTGCGAACCTGGTAGCCCGCCTCTTCCAGCCGCCTCGCGCCCAACGCGGCTATTTTGTCCGCAATCAGTACTCTCATGACGGCTCGCCAAAAACGTGAATCAGCAGCCCGCTGCGCAGCTTAGGCTCGAACCACGTCGACTTGGGGGGCATCAGTAAGCCCGCATCCGAAACGGCGAGAAGCTCTTCTACGCTCGTCGGGTACATCGAAATGGCGAGCTCGGCTTTTCCTTCCTCGACCAGGCGTTCGAGTTCGGCCGAACCGCGAATTCCACCGACGAAATCAAGGTTTGGATCGCGGCGCGGATCGGAGATGCCCAGCTCCCCTTCTAGCAGGTGTTCACTCAATCGCGCAACGTCGAGGCTATGGGCTATGGAATCGTCGCGAAGCTCCGGCAGCTCCATGGTGTGCCAACGGCCCGACAGATAAAGGCAGATCGTACCGGAGCGATCCGGCGTACTTTTTCCGGAATCCAGCTCAATGTGAAATTTTGTCTTCAGTGAATCGATGAAGGCTTCCGGAGTCACGGGCAACTGCCGGACGATGCGGTTGTACGCCAGGATCCTCACATCCTCCATCGGGAAAAGTACGGCCGGGAAAAACTCGAATTCGGCGTTCGCCTTCGAAGCGCCCGACGATCGTAACGTCTCGGCGGCACGGCTCGCCGCCTTGCATCGGTGGTGGCCGTCAGCAACGTAGAGGTGATCCACTTCCTCGAAAGCACGGACGATTGCATCGACCGCTCCCACGTTCCACAGGGTGTGTCGGACGCCGTCATCCGCTTCGAAGTCATAGAGCGGATCTCTGCTCTGCTCGCTGCCGACGAGGCGATTGACGGCATCGGTGCCTCGGTATGTGAGCATGACCGGTTCGGCATGTGCCTGCTGCGCCAGAATGTGCTTCGTACGGTCCTCCTCCTTTGCCGGCCGCGTTTTTTCATGCTTGAGAATGGTATCGTCGTCGTACTCGTCAACGGCTACGCATCCGAATATTCCGATCTGGGATCGGTCGTTCATGACCAGCCGGTAAACGTACACGGAGGGGGTATCTTCCTGAATGGAAACCTCGCTATCCATAAACTTGCGAAGGTTTTCGGCGCCGGTTTCGTAGACTTCAGGAGCGTACTCGTCGATGGCCTCTGGTATGTCGATCTCAGGACGGACTATATGCAGGAAGCTAAACGGACGCCCCTCGGCCAACGATCGAGCTTCCTCGGTATTGACGACGTCGTACGGCACACACGCGACCTCCCTCACTCGTTCTTGAACGGGACGGAGCGCTCGGAAAGGATGCAACGTGGCCATCAGGTGGTTAGTGACGTGGGCTATTTCGTGGAAAGCTCCCGCTATCCCGGAGCGGGTAGTACGGATGCGGACGAAGGCTAATTTGCAAAACGCACGAATATGCCGCACAATGCCGACGAATCGGTACGCGTAATTAACAGAAAAGGCATCTGTGGCCGGACTGACACGGACGTGTGAGGGCTTTTCCGCTCATGGAACGGCGCTGACGATCGCAAGCTCCGGAACTCTGCGGCGCCCTTGTGACTTAAATACAAGCAACGCGAAGGTAACGCCGAAGCGACGGCGTTTATTCGCAGCAGGGAGTGCAAGTTAATGTTTCACTTGACTTCCTTCGATACCGAGAGCGTATTCACGTACCTTCTCGTTGCTACATCGCGGGGTGGAGCAGCTGGTAGCTCACCGGGCTCATAACCCGGAGGTCGCGGGTTCGAATCCCGCCCCCGCTACACGAAGAAGCCGGCGGTCTTTCGAGACGTCGGCTTTTTTTGTCGTGCCTGCTGAGAGGTCACGCCTTCGCGTCACCGTTCGCCGCCGTGGTCGACAGGTATTCACTTCTCTCGATGGCGGACGCCGGCCGGGTGCTCAACGAATCGACTATTTGCTTCTCCTCTCGGGACATGTCGGAGTCTGCATCGCGGCGCGTTCCACGCGCTAACTCGTATCCAAATCGTATTGCCGGGCGAGCTTCTTCGAACGACGTACGCAAGCCCGACAAACCATAGCGCGCACGCAAGTCTTCTTCTGCATTCGCGAAAGAACGCCCGGCAAAATCGGCGTCGCCGGCGGTTTCTCGTCCGAATTGGTATGCTAGAAGCAATCGATCGAAGTCGTAATCGTCTCCATAATGCAGGTTGAAGTGCTCGAAAAACGCGTGATCGAAGCGCGCGTGCCGGGACTCCGTCGACGTCGACGGCTCCGTGTTCGCCTCGAGAGGTCGTAAGACGCGTACGACGTGGTCTCCGATTTCGAGTGCGTCCGCGGGGAAGCGGCTATTAGGGCCTGTATACATTGCTTCGAACGAATCGTCCTCTCGATCGACGGCCACCGTCTCGACGAAGCCGACGACGACCTCACGCCCGTCCACCACTCGCCAGTTCCGAATGTCGGGAATCGGAAGCGTCTCGATCCACGGGTCGTCCTTTCTCAGCAGCATCTAATCATCCCCGTGCTCGTGCTTAATGGAGACTCGGCGAACCGGTAGGTCGGTTCCTACACACGCATACCGGGTATCGTCGGAGGCTCGCGCCCGGGCGTAGGCGGGGTCGATGGTTCAGTATCCGGGAAAGGGGGAACGTTAGGACCCGGGTCGGGCTCGCCGGGCGTTTCCGGATCGCGCTGCGGATCGGTTCGTGGTTCGCGAACCGGTTCAGTCTCGGGCTCGCGTTGAGGACGAGTTGGAGCCTCAGCGACGATTACGGGTTGATGGCGGTGCATGACGATTCCCTCCTCATTTTCTTCCACAGCTGCTTTTTCGCCCCGATGGCCTCGTCACGACGCGAGTCCCACTTCAAAGAAGAGTAACATGAACACGGCCACGGTAATTACGAGCCCGGCCATGAAAATACTGTACGAGAACCACAGCAGACGGTACTTTCGTTTCAGTACTTTTCCAAGTGAATACATGTCGCTGATCATCGTGTCGTAGAGTTTGTCCCAGTCCCCCATGATTTCGCGCATGGCCGCCGTGAATTCGCCCAGCTCCATATTTACGAAGTTGCCGAAAAACAATATGTTAGCACGGTTTCTGTGGACGTCTTCCATCGTGTAGAGCTTGCTCGTGACTTTGGGACGCGCGGCCAGAATGGCGAAGACGATCGCTGCGAGCGACGTGATGAGCATACAGGACGCCGGGATCATGAGCCAGGCGTCCTGTTGGAGACGGGTGCTGACGAACGAGACGATGATCGACATCAGGATCGCGTTGACGCTGATCATGATATTTGCCTTACTGTCGGCGATCGAACTGAGATTGATATGATTACGATAGGCCGTTCGAAACATCGTCTCGATGCCTCGGGACGGGCTCTTCTTGTCGGCATCGGCTTTCGGGATTTGCTTGGGCTCGTTCAGCGATTCGGCAAGCTTTTCCTGGACGACTTTCAGGTTCCGAGCCCGCTTCTTCCCCCACCGATCGCGCGCGTACTCGGTTCGGAAGTCTGTCTTCGACAAAAACGCAAGTTGGATCTCCGCCCACTCCTGATCGGAGAATTCCCTGTCGTCTCGTTCCTCCCATTCCTTCCTTAGTCGTTCCGAATACCGAAAGAATTTTTTTTTCTTTCCGATGTGAACGATATCGGCGTCGTGCAATACCGCCTCACGCTGCGTTGTGGGCTCATGATCGGCGTGGGTCGAAAGAATTAGACGTTCGACTTCATCGATCTGGTCTTCAGGGAGTTCGTGCTCGGTCAGGAACTCTCTCGCCACATGAACACTACGCTGCTCGTGATTTTCGTATCCGTCGACGAAACCCGTGTCGTGGAACCAGGCCGCGAGGAGGACGAGCAAGAGATCTTCCTCTCCGAGCCCTTCCTCGCTAGCTATGTCCGCGGCTGCCTTGGCCGTTTCAACCGTGTGTTCATATGAATGATATATGACGTCCGAAGGCAGCCTCTCCTTGAACAACTCGTAAACGTAGGCAGATGCCCTAGCGATGAGAAGATCAGCCTCAGGCGCTTTTTCGATCGTTTCCGCGCTCATATACTGTGCT
>CAZMXY010000002.1:82906-103396 GCA_964570345.1 uncultured Rhodothermales bacterium
GAGAAGATCAGCCTCAGGCGCTTTTTCGATCGTTTCCGCGCTCATATACTGTGCTGGAATAATGGACGCTACCAGGACCTACGACGGCGTCGTGCGTTCGCCGGCGCGCGAGTTTTTTCGACATTATCTCAAACTGTGAGTCTGTCACGCAAAACCTGGCTCGCGCGTGAGGTTTTCTACCACGCGCATCGGGTATGTTTCGTTTGAAGTACCCACTTCATGACTAAAGAGTCTCTCCGTGAAAGACACCAGCGCGAATAATAAACCGATGCGGCCGGGCGGTGCGGTCGTGGCGTCGTTATTGGTCCTCGCCTTCCTCTCTGCGTGCAGTACGTCCTCTCTCTTTCAAAGCGCGTCAGACGGGGAGGACCCTGGCGATTTGCCGCATGATTCTACGCTGCAGTATACGGTCTTTCTCATCGGCGATGGAGGCTCTCCCCGTCGAGATACCGCCGACGTCAACTTCATGTTGCTGGAGCAGGCTCTCCTGAAGGCAGGCGAACGCAGCGCCATTGCCTTCCTCGGTGACAACATCTATCCCACTGGACTACCTCCCGAGACAAGTCCTGGTCGAGCCGAGGCTGAGCGACGTATCAACCTGCAGTTGGACGTGCTGGCGGACTATGAAGGGCGCGTGATCTTCGTGCCGGGCAATCATGATTGGGGGGGATACGGCCTCGGAGGTAATCGTGCTCAGTTGCTTCGGCAGGAAGCATACGTAGAAAATCGGTTGAATCGAGGCAACACGTTCCTGCCCGATCAAGGATTTCCCGGGCCCGTAGAAGTCCAACTGACCGATCAGATCATGCTCATCGCCATCGACAGCCAATGGTGGCTCGAGGATCGGAAAACGTACGGAAACACGGGGACGTACCAGCTGGAATCCGAAGGCGAATTCTTGCTCGAGCTCGACGACGTGCTCTGGCGTCACGCGGACAAACATCTCATCGTCGTCGGCCATCATCCCGTCTTCACGAACGGAGAGCACGGAGGACACTTCAGAGGTCTGCGAAGTCTGTTCACGGGCGAGGCCTTTTCACGACGCTACTTGGGCACGCCGCAGGACCTTTCCAATCTGAAGTACAGACAGCTTCGAGACGGGCTTCTTTCGGTTTTTCAGCATCACCGCGACCTCGTTTACGCGGCGGGACATGACCACAGCCTTCAATATTTTCATCACAACGACCAACACTACGTGGTCAGTGGTTCCGGCAGCAAGCTCGGTTATGTTCGCGCCGGTTACGGCGCTCTCTTTACGGCGGAACGGAAGGGATACAGCGCGCTTCGATACCATACCGACGGCTCGATCTGGTTGACGTTTTATTCGCCGAACGATTCGAACGAGTCCGAACTTCTCTACGCGCGGCGGATCCGTCGCCCGAACGCACCGCTTGTTGCACTCCGTACACTCGAGGAATCGACTCGAGGTGACTGGGCCGACATTCCGGTCGATTCCGCCGAATTGCCTCCCTCGTACGATTCAGTGCGTGTGCGGCCGCCGCTGGACGGAGAAATCACGACCGCTCCCTCTACCGCAGCCGAAAGCTACGACACGCTTCAAGTCGACGAATCCGTCGTCGAAGGGCGAGAGACAGCGCCGGCCGACGCATCATTGCCTTCGGAGGTACCCTACACGTTCGTATCTCAGGGAAGCGTGACGATAGCGGCTAACCCCAAGTTTGCGTCGGGTCCGATCCGTAGGCTGTTTCTAGGCCAACATTACCGCGACGTATGGGCGCAGCCCGTGCAGGTACCCGTCATCGATCTTTCGCGCACGGCAGGTGGGCTGACACCGATCAAAAAAGGCGGTGGCCTCCAGACCGTTTCGCTGCGTGTCGTCGGTGAAGACGGCGACCAATACGTCCTGCGCTCGATCGACAAGGACCCGACGGCCACGATTCCCGAATACCTGCTCGACACGATCGCTCACGACGTCGTTCGTGACCAGATCACCGCGATGCATCCGTATGCCGCATTCGTCCTTCCTCCGATGGCGCGCGCGGCGGGCATATTCCACACCGATCCAACGCTGGTCTACATTCCGGACGACGAGCGACTCGGCTTCTATCGCTCGGTGTTCGCGAACATGCTGGCGCTATTCGAGATGCGTCCCGACGAAGATCAGTCCGACGAAGCGCGGTTCGGCTATGCCGAGAACGTCATCGGCACGCCCAAGCTATTCGAAAACATTCAGGAGGACAACGACGAATTCGTCGACCAGCGCTCGTTCGTTCGCGCACGGTTATTCGACATGTATATCGGCGACTGGGATCGCCACAAAGACCAGTGGCGGTGGGCAGAGTTCGACGTCACCCCGGGAAAGGTTTTCAAGCCGGTACCGCGGGACCGTGACTTCGCGTTCTTCAAATTCGACGGATTCTTACCGCGATTGATCAAACTGTCCGGCAATCCGCAATTTAGACGCTTCACGGACTTCGACAGAATGTATCACGATCTGCTCGGACTGAATTACAACGGCGCCGCCATGGATCGCCGCTTCTCAGCCGGTCTTTCTCACGAAGATTGGATCGATATCGCCGACAGCCTCAAGGCCGCCTTGACCGACGACGTCATCGATTCGGCAATGCTGGGCTTTCCGTCTGCAGTTTATGCTCTACACGGTGACAAAATTGCCCGCACTCTCAAGATGCGGCGTGACCGGCTTCCCCGAGCTGCATCAAGATACTATCGAATGCTCGCGCAGAACGTCGACGTCGTCGGCAGCGACAAACACGAGCGATTCGAAGTGAATCGTGTGGACGACGAGCATACGCTGGTGGTAATGTACAAGACCAAGAAGGAAGGTGACGTCGATCGCGAACTCTACCGACGGGTCATCAAGACGTCCGAAACGGAAGAGATCCGACTATACGGCCTGGGCGGGCAGGATTATTTCAAGGTTTCCGGCGACGTAGGCCGGGGTATAAGAGTCCGGGCCATCGGCGGCGAGGACGAGGATACGTTCGTTGACAGTTCGCGGGTGGGCGGACTCCGTCATCACACGATATTCCACGACACGGAAACGGGAAACGAATGGTTCGCGGGACCGGAAACCAAGACGATCCGCTCCGATAATCCTCGAAATAATCAGTATGAAATGCTTCGGTTCGAAATGGACGAATACAACCCACTCATCCATTTCTCGCGTAATACGGACGACGGCGTGCTTCTCGGCGGCGGCGTCAAGGTGACAAAATACGGCTTTAGAAAAGAGCCATACGCTGCGCAGCACCGAATCTACGGCACCTCCGCCACGAAACGACAGGCGTACAACGTGCACTACCGGGCGCATTTCGTCGAGCGTCTCGGCTCGTGGGACGGCTATCTCGAGGCCGACGCGCTGGCCGATCGAAACTTTCGGAATTTCTATGGCCTTGGCAACGACACCAGCGTCGAGGATCGCAATTTTTATCTTGCTCGAATCGGAGGGATCACCGCCCGCCCCAGCTTCTACAAGGAGTGGCTGCCGTTCACGTCGATTCGAATCGGGCCCTCATTCGAGTTTACGCGAGTCGAACCGCCGGACGCGAGTACGGACGACTTTCCGACACGCTTCACCCCCGAAGACTTTCAGGACAAGTACTATGCCGGCGTGCACGGTTATTTCCATGTCGATGGGACCGACACGCTCGCCTCGACCGAGCACGGTCTGCGCTGGCTCAATTCCATTGGTGTGAACGTGGGCATTCGAAACACGTCCAATAGATTCGTCCGATTGGGATCAGAGGTTAGCTATTTCTACACGTTCTACGATCCGACGCGCGTAACGCTTGGTCTGCGGTTCGGGGGTGCGACGAACATCGGCGACTTCGAGTTCTACCAGGCCAATACGCTTGGAGGGCAGGAAAACCTTCGCGGCTATCGAAAGACGCGATACGCGGGTCACAGCGTCGCCTTTACGAACGTCGACGTGAGAATTCAGCTGTTGGATTACAACGTCTATCTCATGCGAGGTCTAGCCGGAGTACTCGGCTTTTTCGATGTCGGCCGTGTGTGGGCGGGTGGAGAGAATTCCAGCACGTGGCATCCCGGCTACGGCGGAGGTGTCTGGATTGCTCCATTCAACAAAGTCGCCATGACGGCGATAATCGGCATTTCACCCGACGACACTCTGTTCAACATCTCGATGGGGTTCCAATTTTGATTCGTGTCGCTCTTGATCTCGACACCGAACGTCCTCGATGTTAGGTCGCCCGCATAAGCTGGTCGTCCGACGTTCTTCTCCTGCGGCGGCGGGGCTGCATCGGATCGCGACGCACCACATGACCCGTCTGCCGTTCCCGGTAACATTGAGTCTCGACCCGCTTGCAGCCTATTGGGAACGGCAGGGAGATACGTTCTTGGCCCCGTTGGCGGCGAAGATCGAGGACTACCTCGACGCCCACGAGGAGCTGCGCGGCGCCATCGACGACCCTCGTGTACTTGACTCGCATCGGGAGTTTCTCGACCTCTTGATGGTTCCCCTTTTTCCGTCGGCTTTCGCCGACGGTGAAGCCGCAGCCGCCCTCGTCCCATTCGAGTATAGGGCATTTTATTCGACTCCCGCCTTTAAGCGGCTGTTCACGCAGGAGGCCGGTATGCTGAGCGGCCGGGTCAACCTCGATCTACGCACCTTCACGTACGGAAAGCTACTGTCGGCCTATCTTCACATTCTCAGCTCCGTCTATAAGATCGACGTACCCTTCGAATATCCGGTGATTTTCACGACGCCGGATCCGTCGACGGGGTTAGACCGGCACTATAAAATCCGCACCGACCTTCGATTCGTGAAGATCCAAACTCATGATGACATACCCGAGATCGACGAAGAGACCAAGCGCCGGCTTCTCGCAAACTTTACGGACCTGGGCGAATGGATAGAGGTGATCCCTCCGTCTGGTTTTGAATTTTACGGATTCAGTTTTCTACGCGCATACGACGTGACGGACGAGCAGGTCATCGGTCTGCTCGAAAGGGATCTCATCGCGGAGGAGAATTTGGTCGGCCGCACCAGTATCCCGGACGTTGAAGATCACATCCGGACGCTCTTCGAGATTCCCACGGTCGAGCTTGGATTGTCGACGATCGACGGCGACGACTTCTACTTGTTGAACGAGCCCTCGCAGCCGCTCGCAGATACCTTTTTCGCTCACTCCACCAGGCACGACCTATCTGCTTTAGAGGGCTCGCTATTCCAGCGTACCCTCGAATTGCGTACGGTTCAAACGGTTGAGGATCTTGGGGAGGAAGCCCATCGATCCCCCATCGAGACCGAGTTGTACCGATGGGGCGTTCGCTGCATCGTCGCTGTGCCGCTGTACGTAGATTCGGATCGGATCGGCGTGCTTTACCTCTGGTCGCCGGTACCGCGTTCGCTCAGCGCGTTAAATGTGATGAAGCTGCTCGAGGTGGTACCGATCTTCGCGGCCGCCGTGAAACGCGTCCGCGATGAGATGAGAAACCGGGTACAGAACGTCATCATGGGGAAGTACACGGCGATTCATCCTTCCGTGGAGTGGCGTTTTCGGCAGGCCGCGCTGAACATCATCCAGCGTCAGGAGCAGGGCGACTCGACGGACGTCGAGCCCATCGTTTTCGAAAACGTGTATCCCTTGTATGCGGCAACGGACATTCGCGGCTCGTCGGAGCATCGAAATGACGCCATTCAGCAAGACTTGCTCGAACATCTAGAGCTGGCCGACGAGGTCCTGTCCGCCGCGAAGAAAGAGCAGCCTCTTTCCATCTTCTTCCATCTGCTCGCACGTATTGCACGGTATAAGGCGTCGCTGGTCGAGAGTATGACCAGCAGCGACGAAGCCGCCACGCGTGACTTTCTGCAAACGGACCTCGAACCGATTCTCGTCAGTCTCCGGGATCTCGGCGGAAACATGGAGGAATGCGTTGAGCGGTATTTGCGGGCGTCGGATCTCGAGAACGGCACGCTGTACCGGCGATCACGTGCCTACGAAAACAGCGTATCGAAGATTAACGAAGCGATATCTTCATACCTTGACGCCGAGCAGGTGAAAATACAGAAGGTCTTCCCCCATTATTTCGAGAAGCGACACACGGACGGCGTCGATTTCAACATCTACGTCGGTGCCTCGCTTCTCGGCGACGGCGAATTTGATCCGGTTGCCGTTCACGTGCTGCGTTTGTGGCATCTCATGGCCATGTGCGGGATCGCCGGGCGCGTACGGTCGCTCCAAGCAAGGCTCGACATGCCGTTGGAAACGACTCATCTCATCATCGTCCAGAATTCACCGATCAATATCCGATACCGTTTCGATGAGACGCGTTTCGACGTCGACGGTCCTCACCACGTCCGTTTCGAGATCATGAAGCAGCGAGTCGAGAAAGCGTATGTCAAGGGCTCGAACGAACGTCTGACTCAACCAGGGAAAATCGCGATCGTCTACTCCCAGGATCGAGAGGCTTCCGAATACGCGGGATATGTGACGTATCTCCAGGAACGCGGGTTCATCGGCTCGGACGTGGAAGACCTCAAGCTCGATGACCTGCAGGGCATGAAGGGTCTCCACGCGCTGATGGCGTCCGTAGTCACCGAAATCGGGGGGGAGGAGATGCCGGAAATCAAGCCGGACGAACTCGATGACGTCGTCAACGCCCTCATATCATGAAGGGGCAGGAGTTACGGCCGGCGAACGACCCTACGCCACGCCGTTCGTGGTGACCGCCTCCTCCTCGTCAACGGAACTCCGCGCCGGTACCATGCCCAGCACTTCTCGTACGCGCCTTTTGACCTCGTCTCGTTCGTCAGCGTGTTCGCGCAGCCACGCCTTCGCCGCTTCGCGACCCTGACCGATCGTGTCCTCTCCGTACGAATACCACGATCCGGATTTCTGGAGGATGTCGTGTTCGACGCCGAGATCGATCAACTCACCCATCGCTGAGATCCCCTCGCCGTATATGATGTCAAACTCCGCATCACGAAACGGCGGTGCCGTCTTATTCTTGACGATCTTTACACGGGTACGATTGCCCACGACGTCGGTCCCGTCCTTGATGGCTCCGATGCGACGAATATCCATGCGTACGGAGGCATAGAACTTCAAGGCCCGTCCGCCGCTCGTCGTCTCCGGGCTTCCGAACATTACCCCTATTTTTTCGCGGATCTGATTGATGAAGATCAAGACGGTCTTCGTACGACTGATCGAACCGGTCAGCTTTCTGAGTGCCTGGCTCATGAGACGCGCCTGGAGTCCCACGTGGCTGTCGCCCATGTCCCCTTCGATTTCGGCCTGGGGTACGAGAGCGGCGACGGAGTCGATGACGACGATGTCGAGTGCACCGCTTCGAATGAGCATCTCACATATCTGCAGGGCTTGCTCGCCGGTATCCGGCTGCGAGACCAGCATGTTGCTGACCTTCACGCCAAGCTTCTCGGCATAATTGATGTCGAAGGCGTGCTCCGCGTCGATGAACGCGCACGTTCCTCCGAGGGCCTGCGCCTCGGCGATGATGTGGGTGGCGAGTGTCGTTTTTCCGGAGGACTCGGGGCCGTAAATTTCGATGATGCGGCCACGGGGAATGCCGCCGACGCCGAGCGCGGCATCCAACGCCAGCGAACCCGTTGGAATCGAGTCGATGTTGACGACCGGTTCATCGTCCATGCGCATGATCGCGCCCTTTCCGTACTGCTTCTCGATCTGCTTTACGGCGAGATCAAGGGCCTTGTGCTTTGCTGCGTCATTAGAAGCCATGGCTTTCTGCAATTGGATTTAGAGATAGCTGACCGGTCGTTTCGAATTATCATGATACGCCGCTTGTGTGTCACCCTTGCGTCATACCCGACCGCTGAAACGGCGCCGACCTGCGATGTGGCGGCAGCCAAACGGAAGACACGGAACCTCGACGATCTATAACCTGCCGGTCGAATTTTTCGTAATCGCGACGTGCCGGCCATAGCGGTCACAAATCGGCGTCCAGAACGTGACGTCGTACGAAATCGAGCAGCATGGTCGTCGTCAGTTCTTTGTTCAGGATCCGCTCCCGGACCAGACGCAGCAGGGCGGCTTTCGAACTCCGACGGTCGGCGAGGCCGATCCACACCGTGCCGACCGGCTTGTCCGGTGTGCCTCCGCTCGGTCCCGCAATGCCGGTCGTCGAGATTCCGACGTCTGCATGCAGCCTCCGGCGAACCCCCTCGGCCATTTGCCGCGCGACCGCCTCGCTCACGGCTCCTTCGATCTCGAGAACCGCAGCCTGAACGCCGAGAATGTCCCTTTTGACTCTATTGGAGTAGGCCACGATCCCCCCGGCCATATAGGCGGACGATCCCGAAACGTTGGTGATCTGATGGCAAACGTGGCCGCCCGTGCAGCTCTCGGCCACCGCGATCGTCAGACCCCTGGCGATCAGCAGACGGCCCACTACTTCTTCGAGCGTTTCGTCCCCTTGGCCGAAGATGAACGACCCTGCGCGATCTCGGAGCCTGCTCTCCAGACGGTCGAGTAAGGCGTCGACGTCGGAGGAGGACTGGCCGTAGGCGGAAAGGCGAAGCCGAACGCCGGACGTGTTTGGAAGATATGCGAGGCGGAGCGACGGCGAGAGGAGGTCCGACAGATCGCCGATTTTCTCCTGGAGGCTCGACTCTCCGATGCCGGCCGTGCGCAGCGTGCGATGTCGGATGATCCGCAAATCTTTTCGAGCCGTCAGCCTGGGATGGACCTCGTTCCGAAACAGAGCCATCATTTCATGCGGCACGCCGGGTAGGACAGCGAGCATCCGCTCGATCCCGTCGATCGACCAGGCCCGCCAAAGTCCCGGTGCCGTTCCATCCGGGTTCGGCAATACGTCAAAGCCCTGCGGTACCATCGCCTGCGCTCGATTACTTTCAGGCATGTGCCGGCCGCGGGCGTCGAAGCGTCGGCGAATTGCTTCGTAGACGCCGGGGTCGAACCGCAACTCTACTCCGAAGGAATTCGCAAGCACCTCGCGCGTTATGTCGTCATGAGTAGGCCCCAGGCCTCCGGTCAAGATCACCAGGTCGCCGTCACGCAGTGCGAACTCAAGTTCGCGACGAAGCTCGTCTGGCTCGTCGCCGACGGTCACGACCCGCGCAAGGTCGACGCCCGAACGATTGAGCTGCTCGCCGAGCCACGCCGCGTTCGTATTGACGATCTCTCCGATGAGGAGCTCGTCCCCGATCGTAAGGGCCACGGCACGCATCAAAGGTCAACCTCCGAGGTGCGGCGCCGCTCCGTCCACTTCCATGGATCTTTTCGCCACGTCGCGATCGACTCTGCGTCACGGGCGTCGAGATTTCCACTCGAGAGAGCGGACTCGAGCAGAAACTCGAAGCTGGTCAAGGTGAAATGAGGAACGCCGGCCTCCGAGAACGCCGTCTCCGCCTGTGGAAGTCCGTACGAAAAAATCGCCAGTACGGCGAGTACGATGACGCCTTTCGACCGGAGCGCATTCACGGCCGACAGGGACGAGCCACCGGTGGAAACGAGGTCCTCGATTACGATGGCGCGCCTCCCGGCGTCGACGGGGCCCTCGATCTGAGAGCCCGTTCCGTGCTCCTTGGCTCTTGAACGAACGTAGACCATAGGTAGATCGAGAGCCTCCGCGAGCCAAGCGGCATGCGGAATGCCCGCCGTCGCCGTTCCCGCTACGAGGTCCGCCCGGAGTTTTTCACGGCGAATCCGCTCTGCAAAGGCGTCGCGTATGCGCCTTCGCACGTCTGGATGCCCGAGGGTCATTCGGTTGTCGCAATAGACGGGGGACAGCAGACCTGAAGCCCACTCGAACGGCGAGCCGGGCGAAAAGGACACTGCGCCGACGTCTAGGAGATCCTGAGCAATTCGGCGTTCCGTCGATACGTCAGCCATTCGAGCGTTAGTTGACGGGTGTGCTGAACTCCTGCCGGACGATGTAGATGACGCCCGTGACCACGGTGAAGACAACGACGAATAGGAGTGCGATGAACGGAACGTCACTAGCCAGCAGCGACTCGAACCTCCGTCCCGTCTCCCCACCGGAGCGTGCGCCGATCATCAACCCCAGCAAGGCGATCAGAAAGGTAATTTGAACGACCGTTTTGGCCTTCGCAATCGGGAGCGTTCGTATGCTGCGTCCGCGTGCTTCGCTCCACGAGCGCAGGATCGTGACGGCCACGTCCCTCAAGGCGATTAGCGCGACCGCCCACCACGGCACGACGTGCGGCAACAGGATCGCGAGGACGATGAACGTCCCGAGCACGAGTACCTTGTCGGCGAGGGGGTCCAGAAACTGGCCTAATCGAGATCTGGCTCGAAAGGAGCGAGCGATCTTTCCGTCGAGATAATCCGAGATCGCGCCGAAAACGAGAAGCGTCAGTGCACCGACGAGTCCGAAGAACGTATTGGACAGGAGCAGAATCAGCATCACGGGCGTCAGCACGATCCTGGCTATCGTAAGTGCGTTTGGGACGTACTTCATAAAAGTCGAGACGTGAGAACGCTGGATCCGAATATAGCTAATACGGTCGATGCGATCATAGGAGCCGGAATGAAGATTTGGACGCCCGCGAAATTGGGGGATGATGAGGCAACCGACGCGTCATTTCTGCAGGCTTCCGGGCGACAAAAGACGAATTGGTCCTCCTCTTTCGTTCCGTGGGATTCCAATACCCTGCCAATCTGGCGGACAAATGAGAGCGGCACTGTTCTTGAATCGCCTTGCAATGGCAAGCGCGGGGATGGCAAGGAAACACGTTCGCGGCGTCCGGGAGCCATTCACGCTTGGTGCGCTGCGAAAAGCCGACCATTGGAATTAAATAGACAACGCAATGGGAAAGATCATTGGAATTGACCTCGGGACTACGAATTCCGTCGTCGCGGTCATGGAAGGCGGCGAGCCCGTCGTCATTGCCAACGCCGAGGGGGCTCGTACGACGCCGTCGGTCGTCGCTTACAAAAAGGACGGCGAACGGCTCGTAGGCGCGCCGGCGAAGCGTCAAGCAATTACGAACCCGACGAATACGATCGCTTCTATCAAGCGGTTCATGGGTCGCCAGTACGACGAGGTCGAGAGCGAGATCAAGACGGTGCCCTACGAAGTCGTTCAGGGCGATAACGGCACCGCGCGCGTCAAGGTCAATGACCGCGTCTACACGCCGCAGGAAATTTCGGCCATGATCCTGCAAAAACTCAAACAAACGGCCGAAGACTACCTCGGCGAGAAAGTCACCGAGGCCGTCGTAACCGTGCCCGCATACTTCAATGACTCGCAGCGCAAAGCGACGAAGGAAGCGGGCGAAATCGCCGGCCTCAATGTCCGCCGCATCATCAACGAGCCGACGGCGGCCGCTCTGGCCTACGGGCTCGACAAGAAGGAAGGGGATCAAATTATCGCCGTGTACGACCTCGGCGGCGGTACGTACGACATCTCGATTCTCGAACTGGGTGACGGCGTCTTCGAGGTAAAGGCCACGTACGGCGACACGCACCTGGGAGGTGACGACTTCGATCAGCGAGTGATCGATCATATCGCCGATGAATTTCAAAAACAGGAAGGCATCGACCTCCGAAAGGACAAGATGGCTCTTCAGCGCCTCAAGGAGGCCGCCGAGAAGGCGAAGATCGAGCTTTCAAGCCAGACGCAGACCAACATCAATCTGCCGTTCATCACCGCGACCCAGGAAGGTCCGAAGCATCTGTCGATCGACCTGACGCGGGCCAAGTTTGAGCAGCTGATCGACGACCTGGTCGAGCGGACGATTCCTCCGATGGAGAAAGCCATGCAGGATGCCGGCCTCGCCAAGGATCAGATCGACGAGGTCATTCTCGTCGGTGGATCGACGCGCGTGCCCGTCGTGCAGCGGTCGGTCGAGCAGTTTTTCGGCAAGAAACCGAACAAGTCCGTCAATCCGGACGAAGTCGTCGCCATCGGAGCGGCCGTTCAGGGCGGTGTGCTTTCCGGTGACGTGACGGACGTCCTGCTTCTCGACGTGACTCCGCTCAACCTGGGTATCGAAACGCTGGGAGGCGTAACGACCGTTCTGATCTCGGCGAACACGACGATCCCGACTAAAAAGAGCGAGATCTTCTCGACCGCCACCGATCAGCAAACCTCGGTCGAGATCCACGTCCTGCAGGGAGACCGCGAGATGGCCGTCGACAACCGTACGATAGGCCGTTTCCATCTGGATGGACTTCCGCCCGCTCCGCGCGGCCTTCCTCAGATCGAGGTCACCTTCGACATCGACGCCAACGGCATTTTGAGCGTCTCGGCAAAGGACAAGGCCACCGGCAAGGAGCAGAACATCCGGATCGAGGCCTCAAGCGGACTCTCTGAGCAAGAAATCGAGAAGATGCGACAGGATGCGAAAGCGCATTCGGACGAGGACAAGAAGAAGCGGGAGCGGGTCGAGAAGCGCAATCAAGCCGACTCTCTCACGTACTCGACGGAGAAAAACCTCAAGGACTATGGCGACAAGCTGCCGGCGGACAAGCGCGCTAAGATCGAGGCAGCGCTCGAGCGTCTCAAAGAGGTGCAAAAGGGTGACAGCCTGACCGAGATCGACTCGGCGATCGAGCAGTTGAATGCGGCATGGAGC
This sequence comes from uncultured Rhodothermales bacterium, assembly GCA_964570345.1. GTDB lineage: Bacteria > Bacteroidota > Rhodothermia > Rhodothermales > VXPQ01 > CAZMXY01. Next base: position 95,451 of record CAZMXY010000002.1, read on the forward strand.
GAGGCCAGCGAGGATCTCTACAAGGCCCAGCAGGAAGCCTCCGCGGCGTCCACCGCAGAGGCCGGGGGCGACGGAGAGTCGGCGGATGGCGAGGAGGAGGCCGTGAAAGACGTCGATTATGAAGTAGTCGACGAGGACGACGAGACGTCGTAATCAGCTCGGGAGCCGTGCCCGGCACCATCCATCATCACGAAGGCGTCGCGACGTCTTCGTTCGACATAGATAGCTACGTCACCGATAGCTACTTCGAGCCCCGGATCGCCATGACGCGTCCGGGGCTTCGTCGTGTTAAGGCCTCATGTTGAGGCCTCGCCGGGTTCGACGATCGGTCGACGAGCCTACGCGAGCCGATAAACGTGAACCGGCTCTTCGCGCCCGGTCATTGCGACGCTACCCATTGACGTTGCTTCCTTATCGGCCGTATCAAGCTCGCGGAATACGGCCTCGGTGATCAACAAACGGCTGTCGAACCGCTTGTTGAGCTGCTCCACGCGCGCCGCCACGTTGACGACGTCGCCGGTGACTTTGTATTCACGATGCACTGAGGAGCCTATCGTTCCGGCGACGACTTCCCCCGCGTGGAGCCCGATGCCGAGCCGGGTCGGCGGCAAATCGCCGGCATCCACCAACCGCTCGACGTGCTCGAGCATCTCGAGCGATGCCCGAACGGCGTAGGTTGCGTCGTTGCCATACGAAACCGGCGCCCCGAAAATCGCCATGAGTCCATCTCCGAGGAGCTGGTGGACGATCCCGTGATGTCTGTTCACGCAGTCTATGGCGACGTCGAATAGCTTTCTCAGATATTCGACGACTGCTTCCGGCTCAGCGCGCTCGGCGAACGTAGAGAATCCGCGGACGTCCATAAACAGAATGCAGACGTGTCGTCGCGTCCCCTCCGAGTGCGATCCGCTTCTCAGGATCTGGTCGACGATCTCGGGCGACGTGTACTGGCCGAACGTCTGAACGATCGCCCTCCTCTCCTCGTCGAGCCGCGCGTGCTCGATCACCTGCGCCGACTGTCCGGCCATGATGGACAACAGGCGGACGTCCTCCGAGGTGAAATCGGCATCCTGCTCGCGATTATAAACCGTGAGGATGCCGATGAGACGGCCGCCGACCATCATGGGAACGCTGAGCAAGGTCTGGATCGACGCGTCGTACAGAGCCAGCTCGCGTCGCCTTTTCTCGTCGTCTCGACCTACGACGATCGGCGACCGATGGTGCTGCATCCACCGTAGAATGCCGTCCGTCGGGCGAAGCGGCCCGGCGCCGCGCGAATCCACCCTCGTGCGAACGAGGGTTTTCATGTCGCCGGCCGCCTCCTCCTCGACGAGCGTGATCACGCCTTCACGGGCTTTGGCTGCGCGACGGGCCTTCCTGATGATCGACTGCGAGATCTCCTCGACGCCTCGTGCGCGGCCGATCTCCGCCGCGAGCTCGTTGAGGATCGACAGCTCGTCGACGGCGCGGCGAAGGCGGGCGTTCTCGCGTTCGAGGTCGGTGACGTGCTGCGTCAGCTCACACATGCTTAGATTTGACAATTCATCGTGGGTCCGGTTGTCGATATACCCTTACGCTTGCCACATCATGTTACGTTTCTATGTCGCAATCTTCCTTGTGGCCTGGAGGATGGCCGTGACTGTTACGTTTACGCACCTTTACGGATTTCGCGAGATTTGCTCCTTTTCGTTTCAGGTGAAGTTTAGCCTCTGTCACGATTTTTTTGGGCAGTGTGACAAAATGAAGTATATCAAGGCATCTTCGTCTGCGTCAACTTCCTCGGGATCGAACGTCCAATACGGAGTTGATCCAGGAAAAGCATCGGATGATAACAATCTGATCTCTTGCTCCGGTCGCGTTCCAGTCTACCGAATCAGCAGTAGACTCGATCGGACTTCCCGCGGCGTGGGTTGATTCATCCCTAGACATGACTTGGGAATCCACCGGCGGGCGATCATCTCCTTCAGCGTCACGCCGTCGTAGTAGGCCATCGCGATAAACGTCGCGCCCCCGTCCACGTCGTCGATTTCGTACACGGTGCAGATGTTCGGGTCGTCGAGAGATGAAGCGGCCTGGGCCTCGTGCATGAATCGCTGCCGAGCTTCGTCGTTGCGGGTCACGTCGCGAGGCAGGAATTTTAACGCGGCACGTCGACCCAGCCGCACGTCCTCGGCCAGGTAAACGATCCCCATCCCTCCTTCTCCGAGTGGCTCGAGAATTTCGTAGTGGGAGACGACGCGGCCTACCAGATTCAGCGAATCCCTTGGGGCGTCTTTCATGGCCCATCGAAGAGCGAAAGGACCGACGGGTTACTGCGAAAGAGTCTTGTTAAGATTCCTTGAAGAACGTGCTTTCTTAGCCTCGAGTCAAGGGCTGTGCGATGCGGGATACGCATACGTACGTCAAGCCGTAGGTAATCCGAAAATCAACTCGGCATTTGCCGTCGTTTTTTCCGCCACTATTTCCAGCGACGATTCCTGCAACTCCGCGATCGTTTCGGCCGCCAGCCTTGCATACGCGGGTTCATTTCGCTTGCCGCGGTAGGGTGCAGGCGCGAGATACGGGGAATCGGTTTCTACGACGATCCATTCGAGCGGAATCCGGCGGACCGTCTCTCTCAGATCCGAATTCTTGAACGTGACGATCCCGCCGACGCCGATGTGAAACCCGAGCTCCCAGATGCGCTCGGCCTCTTCCGCCGTGCCGGTAAAACAATGAAAAATGCCGCGGAGCCGCGCCGGCGCCGCAGAGGCGGCGCGTTCCTCTTCCACGAGGTGCAAGAGATCCGCGGTGGCGTCCCGGTTGTGAAAGACGACGGGCAAGTCCCGTTCGACGGCCAGGCGGACGTGACGGCGCATGAACTCGCGCTGTTTGTCGTCGAAGGAGCGGTCCCAATAATAGTCGAGTCCGGTTTCGCCGACGGCCACCACGTGCGGATGGCGACACAATTCCTCCACGCGTGAAAAATCGGCGTCGGTGGCGGCCTTCACTTCGGAGGGATGCAGCGCAGCCATCGCATAGAGACCCTCGTAACGGTCGCACAGGTCGATCGCACGTTCGATCGACGGGACGTCGATCGCCGGCATGACGATCGTTTCCACACCGGCCTCGCGCGCACGGTCGAGCATGGCATCGAAGTCGTCGTCAAACTGCTCCAGATAGACGTGAGCATGCGTATCTATGAGCATGTCGGCCACCGGTCTTCGTCTCACGAGATCTTCGTTCTACGAAACGACTCGCTCCCTGCCACGACGGCTCGACCGTGAAAAGGAACCTCTGAGGCAGGGAGTGATTGATTTCCACGTCGAAGATACCGTAGGTAAACTTCTGAATTCCACGTACCGAGCCGCTCCCTCGTTGTCTCGCTACACATACATAGCCCGCATTCTGATCTGGGTGGCCGCCTTTGCCGCGCTCATTCCGCTCGGCCGCCTCGTCGAGGATTGGCTGGAGGTCAGCCGCATGCTGACGGGCTCCGGCGTTCAAGTGTCGGGGCGCGGATTCGATTGGGTACAGTGGCAGGAGGACGACGGCGTCATCGATGCGTCCTACGTCCTCCCGCACGGACCGGCTTACGAAGGGGGCATCCGCGACGGCGACGTGTTCTTCATGCTGGAGTACCAACAGTACTTCAACGCGGAAGACCTGAAGAGTGCGATCGACGGAATCGAACCGGGGGCCACACGGACGTATTTCGTGCAGCGCGACGGCGAATTCATCGAGGCCGACGTTCACTTCACTCGCTATCCGACGTTCCTCTATCCCCTGTCCGGAACGTTGTGGCAATTCTCCGTGTGGGGCTTTCTGGTCGCAGCCTTCATTCACGTGATCGGCCTCATCATCGTCGGACCGCTGTCGCTGCGCAGTCGCAAGGCTCGGTATTCGCTGCTGCTCATACTGGCCTCGTCGCTTTGGATTTTCAGCAATTTGCTGCGGCTGCTGATGGTCGAGTTTGTCGGACCGCCGCTGGTGACGGGTGGCGCGTACGATCACGTATTCATGGGGCTGACCGTCGTCGGACTGATTGGATGGATCGGATTTCCGGCCCTTTTGGTGCACAAAGTCCTTCGAGACACGCTTGCTGAACGCGGCGCGTCGATCGGCTGGACCCGCGTAGCCATCTACCTCCCTCCGACCGTGCTCGGACTGGCGGCGCTCCTGACCACGCTTCGGGTCGACGTCGGTCCGATCAGCATCGACGGTCTCGTCGCACCCATCCTCTTCTATGCGTGCTGTTATCTTGCGGCGGCCGCGATCCTCATGTTGCTTCCGATCCTGAAACGGAACGACGCTTTCGACGAAGTACCCGGTGCGTGGAACCGGATGGGAAGCTCCGTGATGTTGATCCTCGCGCTCCTTTTCGGCCTCTCGGTGCTGGGCATCGTGCCGATCTTCGGTGTCGTCACCGAAACGATTGCGGGATGGCTGATCGTGAGTGCGCAGCTGCTTTCCGTGGCGCCGGTAGTCCTCGTGTCGCACGCCACGCTCAAGCACGGTAAGGTCGACCAAGTATTGAGTCGCGGCCTGGCGTACGTGACGATTTCGGGTGTGATCTTCTTCGCTTTCGTGGGCGGGCTCTCGCTGATCGAAACCTATTTTGCGTCCATCGAGGTCTCCCGGAACGTCATAGCGGGACTGTTCGGCATCGTACTGCTCTTCGTCGTCGAACGGCTCGTGAGGCGATTCCGCGGCTACGGCATGTCGATCCTGACGAGTGATCGGAGGCGAATGTACCATTCCGTCCAGCAGTTTCAGGAGCAGATCCGAAGCATTCTGGATTACGAGGAACTCGTCCAGCGAACCGTCGAGGTCGTCGGGAGGGCGTTCGGCACGCGATCGGCCGTCATCTTTCTTCGGCCGCCGGATTCGAGCGGTCCGTGGGTGACCGGCAGTTATCACCCCGAACCGCCGTACCTCACCGAGCGAGTGGTGGCCACGATCTGGCCACGTCTTTCCGAATCCGCCCGCGTTTGGGCTCGAAATCCCGAGGTGACCGAGACGAGTCTGCCGGACGAGGTTCATGGCCTGTTGACCGCGCGCGGCGTGGCCCTCCTGGTGCCCATCCTCGGAAAGGACGAGCCGATCGGACTGCTCGCCCTCGGGCGCAAGAAACATCGCCGATTCGTCTACAATCTCGAAGAGATCGATCTGCTTCGGGCCCTTACCGGCCAGCTCGCGTTGGCCGTCGAACGCCTGAAGCTCGTCGAGCGTGAGAAGACGCTGGTTCGCGAGAGCGCGGAGGCCCAGCTCGTGGCGCTGCGCGCGCAGATCAACCCTCACTTTCTCTTCAATTCCCTGAATACGATCGTCTCCCTGATCGAGGAGCGGCCCGGCGAGGCCGAAGAGGTCGTCGAGCACCTGGCGGCCATCTTCCGGTATATACTGCAGATCGGAAGCCGACCCTTCGTCACGATGGAAGAGGAGTTCGAGCTCATTACACATTACTTGAGCATCGAACAAACGCGCTTCGGGGGCTCGCTGAAAATCGAGCAGCACCTGGATTCGTCCGTCAGGCAGCTGCCGGTACCGGCGTTCGCGGTGCAGACCCTCGTCGAAAATGCCGTCAAGCACGGACTGGCGAAGCGTCGGGGCGGGGGCACGCTGCGGATCGAATGTCGCCGGGGACCGGACGACGTGCCGGAGGTCGTCGTCTCGGATTCGGGCGTCGGCATCGCGGAACTGTTCGGCCTGGATGACGGGGATACGAGCGTACGGAGTTTCTTTGGGATGGGCCTGAAGAACGTCTCCGCGCGGCTCGAGCAACTCTATGATCGAGGTGACCTTCTGCAACTTCACAGTACTCCGGGAGTGGGAACGACCGCAACGCTTCGTCTGCCGGAAGGACCGGTTGGTCGCAATGGAGACGGGTCCCGTCCGCCGGATTCTCGGCCGATGAACGGTGCGCCGCAGCAGGAAGAACACGACGTCTTCTCGCGCTCATCTTGATCTCGCAAGCATTCGCATGGAGCTCGGCAATCCTCCCCTGAACGCGCTCATCGTAGATGACGAGCCTCCTGCTCGTAAGCGGCTGAAAAAGCTGCTCCAACCCCTCATCTCCGATGGTTCAGTGAACCTCCTGGGTGAAGCGGTGGACGGTCTTGATGCCCTCGAAAAGCTCAACAGCTTGGACGTCGATCTCGCGTTTCTCGACATCCAGATGCCCGAACTCAACGGATTCGAGGTTCTCGAGAAGCTCGCCCCCCAAAACCGGCCCGTCGTCGTCTTTACGACGGCGTACGATGCGTATGCGCTGCGTGCCTTCGACGCCAACGCCGTCGATTACCTCTTGAAGCCCGTTTCGAAGGATCGATTGGCCGAAGCCGTCTCGCGCGCCCGTCGGATCCGTCGCGGAACTCATGCGCGCGCGGCGTCCGACGAGAAGCTCGAAAGACTGTTCGACTGGCTCGAAGCGCATGACGAGCCGGAGAAGACGAACGAGCCGGATCGACACCGAGACTTCATTCGCCACCTGTCCGTCCCCTATCGCGATCGGATTCTGCTGATTTCCGTCGAACGCGTCATTTCAGCGGAAATCAACGAAGGAATCACACGTATCTTCGTACTCGATGAAGACAATGCGTCGAAGACGCGCGTCCGGCAGCACGTCGTCAATTACACGCTCGACGAGCTCGAATCCAACCTTCCGCCCGAACGCTTCATGCGCGTGCACCGCTCCTCGATCGTTCAAATCGATCACATCCAGGAGCTGGTACCCTGGTTTAGTGGCCGGTACAAGCTGATTCTTCCCGGGGAGCACGAAGTCATCGCGAGCAGGGAACGATCGAAGCAGCTCAAAGACACGCTCATGATCTAGCACCGAATGAGAATGTCCATCCTCAGACGATCCTACGTGCTCATCGCCCTGAGTTTGTTTTGGACGACTGATCCGGCCAAGGCGCAGTCGCTCCAGGACGTACGGGTGAAGCTATTCGATCTGGCCCTGCCGACCGTCGTCTCCGTAAGCGGCCTCGGGGGAACGGTCCACGTCTACGCCGGCGACTATACGGACGAGATTGCCCGGATCGAGCCGGGTGATACGGCCGTGCTGTCTCGTGCGAGCGGTCAGTTGCACCTGAAGCTCGGAGACATCGGTCTGTTCGCGAACGAGGTCCGTATGGAACCGGCAACGGACGGCCAAATCATCCTCTCGGTGACGGACGGCGAGTCCGCAACGCTGCCGCGCCCGTATGTGGGACGCGTGTACGCTACTCTGGACGAGGCGCAGGGAGCACTGGTCCTGATCAACGAGGTCGACATCGAGGACTACGTGAGTGCCGTCGTCTCCGTGGAATACGGCTTTGACGACCTGGAAGGGGCGAAGGCCATGGCCGTAATCATTCGTACTTATACACTGGCAACTCTGAATAAGTATGGATCGGACTTCGATCACGTCGATCATACGCTCTCACAGGTTTACCGAGGTTCGGAGCGAATATCGCCCACCATTCGCGACGCCGTGCGCCAGACGCGTGGAGAAGTCCTCACGTACGACGACGAACTGATCGAGGCCGTGTATTTCGCTGCGAGCGGCGGCCACACGGCCGACAACGAGACCGTTTGGCGTTCCAAAGCCCTTCCCTACCTGCGCGGCAAACCGGATCCGTACGGATCGTCTGCACCCCAGTCGAGCTGGACGGTTCGTTTGTCCCGAGAACGCTTGCTTGCATCGCTGTCGGCGGCCTACGGCAGCGTCTCCGGATTCGTGGTGGGCGAGCGAAGCGCCGACGGACGCGTCTCCACGATAGAACTGCTGAAACCCTCGGGGCGGCGGCAGACGATATCGGCTAACGAGTTTCGAATGCTGGTCATTGAAACGTTCGGCGCAGCCTCCTTACGCAGCACGCTGTTCGAGGCGCGACGAGACGGAAACGAATACGTCTTTGTGGGGAAAGGCAACGGCCACGGCGTCGGACTGAGCCAATGGGGGGCCCGTGAACTAGCCCGGC
>CAZMXY010000002.1:103496-119211 GCA_964570345.1 uncultured Rhodothermales bacterium
GGCAACGGCCACGGCGTCGGACTGAGCCAATGGGGGGCCCGTGAACTAGCCCGGCGCAATTCGTCGTACAGGGAAATTCTGGATTTCTACTACACGGACGTTCGTCTGGTGTCGCTGGAAAATCCCGTCGCACGACGAACGCTCCTCTCCGGCTTGTCGGACGAGCAGACGGAGGCTGCCATGGACGAGCAGCTCGAGCTTGCGATCGATGAGCGGTTAGAGTCCTCGATGGAAATCGGAAGAGAGGAGCCGAAGGAGCAACCGACAAAGCAGCCGCAAGCGACGCGTCGCATCGGCTGGTAGAGCCGACTCGCGTACCGGTGGGGTCTACCCCGGGAGGAAGCGGAGACCGAGCGTAACCTTGTAACGCCCTCGTTCGTAGTGCGCTCTGATCACGGTCATCCGATCAACCCGTACCCCTCTCCTTCTATGCGCGCACACCCCGTCCTCCTCTTCCTCACCCTCGCCTTTCTAGCCGCACCACAGTCGGGTTGCGGCAACGACGCTCAATCGAAGGCGCCGGCCGGCTCGGAGGCCGAAACGCTGATTCCGGTCGAATCCGCCGTAGTGGAAACGGGATCGATCGACGCCGTCTTTACAGGAACGGCCTCGTTGGAAGCCGAGGAGGAAGCTTCGGTGGTGGCGCGCGCGGGCGGCGTAGTCAAGGAAATCTTCGTCGAAGAGGGCACGTACGTCCAGGCCGGTCAGCCATTGGCCCAGCTCGATGACGAACGGCTCGCGCTGGAGCTGCAGCGCGCCGAAGTCACTTTGGCGAAACTTAATCTGGATTTCGAACGGAATCGCGAGCTCTATGAGAAGAAACTCATCGCCCCGGGCGAATATGAGACGAAGAAATCCGATTACGACTTGCAGCGACAGGCTCGCGACCTCGCCCGGCTGGAGCTGGAGTACACCACCGTTCGAGCGCCCATCAGCGGGATCATATCGCAGCGCCTCGTCAAAGTCGGCAATATGATACAGCGCAACGAGCCGACGTTTCACGTCACCGACTTCGATCCCCTGCTTGCGATCATGCACGTTCCCGAACGCGAGTTGCACCGCCTCGAGGTAGGTCAGAAAACAGTCGTTCTCGTCGACGCGCTTCCCGACGGCCGGTTCGACGGCTTCGTCAAGCGGTTGAGTCCCATCGTCGATCCGGCGACGGGCACGTTCAAGGTCACGATCGAGGTCACGGACCGCTCGCGTCGATTGAAGCCGGGGATGTTCGGCCGCGTGCTCCTGACGCACGACACGCATGAAAATACGCTTCTGGTGCCGAAGTCAGCCGTCGTTCGGGAGGACGACGAATCGGCGGTCTTCGTCATTCGTGACAGCATGGCCTTTCGGCAACCGGTCGTGGTGGGATATGAAAACGGACGGGTCATCGAGATTCTGAGCGGTCTCGCGCAAGGGGATCGAATCGTGGTGGCGGGTCAAGGCGGTTTGCGTGACAGCTCGCGCGTAGAAAGTATCAACCTCTAGCCCATTCCGCGTGCGAAGCCCGACCTCTTCGCGACGGACCCACTGAATCACCTGTCCGCACGGGAGTGCGCGAACCGGCCCTATGAAGATCGTACACCTGGCGACTCGCCGACGCGTCACCATCGCCATGTTCACGGTGGCGATCCTTCTTTTCGGCGTCGTCTCGCTCTCCCGTCTGAAAATCAATCTTCTGCCCGATCTCTCCTATCCGACGTTGACCGTCCGCACGGAATACGTGGGAGCGGCACCCGCCGAAGTGGAGAATCTGATCACGAAACCGGTGGAGGAAGCGCTCGGCGTCGTGAAGAACGTGGAGCAGCTGCGGTCGATTTCGCGAACGGGTCAATCCGACGTCGTTCTCGAATTCGCGTGGGGCACGAACATGGACTATGCCGTCCTGGAAGTTCGAGAGCAGCTCGATGCCCTACAGCTGCCACTCGAATCCGAGCGGCCGGTGCTCCTACGGTTCGATCCCTCTCTAGACCCCGTCATTCGCCTCGGCCTCTACAAAGTGGCCCCGCCCATCCAAATCGCTTCGGCGGCGACGGCGAACCTGATTAGACCGGCCGACACGCCACCAATGACGTACGACGAAGCCGCGCTGAAGGAGCTGCGACGATTCGGCGACGAGCAGGTCAAGAAAGAGCTTGAGGCCACGTCGGGCGTCGCGGCCGCAAAAATCAGCGGCGGTCTCGAGGACGAGGTTCACGTCTACGTCGACCAGGGCCGGCTTGCTCGGCTGGGCGTCAGCCTGGATCGAATCTCCGAGGTTCTCGGCTCGGAGAACGTCAATCTTTCCGGCGGACGACTGGAGGAAGGCGTTCAACAGTATCTCGTTCGCACGCTCAACGAGTTTCGGACGGTCGACGAGATCGGAGACGTCATCGTCTCGCACGTAGATGGAAAGCCGGTGTACCTGCGCGACGTCGCTTCCGTTCGCCTCGGCCACAGGGAGCGTGAATCGATCACGCGGATCGACGGTATCGAGGCCGTCGAAATCGCCGTCTACAAGGAAGGAGACGCCAACACCGTTGCCGTTGCCCGTGCCGTCGACGCGCGTCTCGAGCGAGTGCAATCCCTGCTTCCGCCGGACCTCAAGCTCGTCAAGGTCTACGATCAGTCGACGTATATCCAGCAAGCCATCGACGAGGTCGTGAATGCGGGGCTGATCGGCGGCATTCTGGCCATCCTCGTGCTCTACTTCTTTCTCCGCGACTTCCTTTCAACCCTCATCATTTCGCTCTCAATTCCGGTTTCGATCGTCGCGACCTTCAATCTGATGTACGGCTATGACCTCACGCTGAACATCATGTCGTTGGGCGGTCTCGCCCTGGGCATAGGGCTGTTGGTGGACAATTCCATCGTCGTTTTGGAGAACGTCTCCAGGCACCGTGACCTCGGCAAGAGTCGAGCTGACGCCGCTCGCGACGGGGCCAGCGAGGTCGGGCGCGCGGTCGTGGCCTCCACGCTCACGACCGTGGCCGTCTTCTTCCCTCTCGTATTCGTGGACGGCATCGCTGGACAACTATTCGGCGACCAGGCACTGACGGTGACGTTCTCACTTCTGGCGTCGCTCCTGGTGGCCATTACCCTTATTCCGATGATGGCGAGCCTCGGTGGATCCACAGCTCAACTCGACGTTTCCGTGCCGCCGTTAGCCGAGCCACGTACGAAATTCGGTCTGGGACTCAGGCGAACGCGAACGTTCCTATTCACGACTCTTCCGTCATTTATCGGCAAGATCGTCTACCGAGGGAGCCGGCTGATCGGGAGAGGGGCGCATGTGGTACTTACACCGTTCGTGCGGCTGTTTAATTGGATCTACGACACGCTTGCGAGGCCCTATCCCGGCGCCCTGAGGTGGTCGCTGCATCATCGGACGGCCGTGATTGGCATAGCGTTCGGACTCGCTCTTCTCTCGGCGCTTATCGTGCCTCGGTTGGGAGTCGAACTCATTCCGCAATTGTCCCAGGGTGCATACGACGTCGAATTTCGCCTGCCTCCCGGGACCCCGCTCGAGCAGACCGACGGCGTGATCCATCGCGTTCAGCACGCCGCAAGCACTAATCCGGACGTCCGGCTCACGTTCGCGTCGGCCGGATCGGGTAATCGGATGGATGCCAATCCGGACCAGGGCGGCGAGAACTGGGGCGAGCTCCACGTCGCGCTGCAGTCCGGCGAATCGGAGGCGGAGGAAGCACGCACCATGTCTGCGATCCGCAGCGAGCTCGGGCGCGTCCCCGGATTACAGTACAAATTCAACCGCCCTACCCTCTTCACCTTCGATACACCGATTGAGATCGAGATATCGGGATATGACCTTGCTGCGCTCAAAAACACGTCGCAGCGCATCGCCACGCGCCTGAGCGCGTTGGATCGTTTCGCCGACGTCAAGTCGAGCATGGAAACCGGGCATCCCGAAATTCAAATCCATTTCGATCGCGAGCGTGCCTCGGCCCTCGGGCTCGCCGTCCACGACGTCGCAAGAACGGTGGTCGGCAAGGTTCGGGGAGACGTCGCGACACGGTATTCCTGGCACGACCGGAAAATCGACGTGCTCGTCCGGGCGCAAGAATCCGATCGTGAGTCCATCGACCGCATTCGCCGGCTCATCGTGAATCCGGAGAGCCCCAGACCGGTTACGCTGGACGCGGTCGCCGACGTGGTCATCGACGTCGGACCCAGCGAGATTCGCCGCGTCGGCCAGCAGCGCGTCGCGTTGATCACGGCGAACCTGGCGCGCGGTGATCTGGGCGCGGCTGCGACGGAAATCCGGCAAATCATCGACGCAACGGCCGTTCCGACCGGTCTGAACGTACGGCTTGCCGGCCAGAGCGAGGAGATGGCGATCAGCTTTCGCTCTCTTCTCTTCGCCCTCGCACTGGCGATATTCCTCGTGTACCTCGTGATGGCGTCGCAATTCGAGTCACTGGTCCACCCGTTCGTCATCTTCTTCACGATTCCCCTCGCAGGGATCGGCGCCGTGTTGGCGCTCTGGTTGACCGGAAGCACGATCAGCGTCGTCGTGTTCATCGGCTTCATTCTGCTCGCGGGCATCGTCGTAAACAATGCGATCATCCTCGTGGACCTCATCAATCAGCTTCGTGCGGCGGGGACGCCCAGGATCGAGGCTATCGTCGAGGCCGGTCGCCTTCGGCTTCGACCGATCTTGATGACGACGCTCACGACGGCGTTGGGCCTGTTGCCGATGGCCGCCGGCTGGGGAGAGGGTGCGGAGCTGCGTTCGCCGATGGCCGTCACGGTGATCGGCGGCCTGCTCGTGTCGACCGTGCTGACGCTCCTCGTCATCCCCGTGATGTACTCGGTCGTCGACCGTCGCGCGTAAACTCCTCCAACACCGACCGCAATGAGCCTGTCGTCCGCCGCCATCCGAAGACCGGTAACCACCAGCATGGTCTTCGTGTGCCTTCTCGCCATCGGAATCATCTCTTCTCGACTGATCCCGATGGAATACTTTCCGGCCATGGACGCTCCGATGCTCGGTGTCGACGTCCCGTATCCCGGATCGACGCCCGAGGAAGTGGAACGTGAGATCGCCCGTCCGGCCGAAGAGGTGCTCGCCACGCTGCGGGGTCTGAAGAAGCTCAACTCATGGTCGAACGAAAACGGCGCCTTCATCCAACTCGAGTTCGACTGGGGTGAAAACACGCAGATTCGAGCGCTCGAAGTGCGAGAGAAGTTGGATGGGATTCGGGATCACTTTCCATCCGACGTCGAGCGCGTCTTCGTCCGCCAACACTCGACGAGCGACTGGCCGATTCTGAATCTGCGGATTTCATCGGAGCGGGACCTCTCCGGCGCGTACGAGCTGCTGGATCGCAAGATCAAGCGACGCCTCGAACGCCTCGACGGCGTTTCGAAGGTCGATCTGGACGGCGTCATCCCGAAGGAAGTCAGCGTCGAATTGATTGCGGACCGCGTGGCCGCCCATCAAGTCGATCTCGTGACCCTGGCGCAACGTTTGCAGCAGAGCAACTTTTCCCTCACGGCGGGGCGCATCACGGATGGAGGAACGCGTTTCAACGTCCGTCCCGTCGGCGAGCTCAACACGGTCGACGAGGTACGGGATCTCGTCATCACGCCCGGCGGCCTGCGCCTTCGAGACGTAGCGCACGTACGGCATGCTCCGCCTGAAATGCGGTACGGACGGCACCTCGACGGCGCCTTTGCGGTCGGCATCACCGTCTTCAAGGAAGGGGGAGCCAATACGGTCGCCGTGGCCGAGAAGATCGTGGAAGAGTTGAAAGAGCTCGAAGGGGACCCGGAGATGCGGGGCATCCAGCTCTACTATATGAACAACGTAGCGGACGGCATCGTGCAGTCGCTTCGCGACCTGTTCGAAGCGGGGCTGATCGGCGGCGTTTTCGCCATCATCGTGCTGCTTTTCTTTCTCCGACACGTGAAGACCACACTCGTAGTGGCGCTCGCCGTCCCCATCTCCCTGATGGTGGGCATCGGGGCGATGTATTTCATCGGCTACTCGTTGAACGTGCTTACGATGATGGGGCTGATGCTCGCAATCGGGATGCTCGTCGACAACGCCGTCGTCGTCACGGAGAGCATTCACCGTCACCGGGTCTTCGACCCATCCGACCCGGTCGGTGCAACGCTCAAAGGGGTAAAAGACGTGGGACTTGCCGTTACGGCGGGAACGTTGACCACGGCGATCGTCTTCTTGCCGATGATCGTCAGTCCGGCCGACGAGGTGACGGTGTACCTGAAGCACGTGTCCGTCACGATCTGTCTCGCGCTGGCGGCGTCGCTCCTTCTGGCTCTGACGGTCGTGCCCCTGTTCACGGCGCGGTTGAAACCGGTGGATCTAGAGCACCGAAAACCTACCGTCATCGACAAGCTGATCCATTGGTATGGCATTACGCTGTCGTGGCTGATCCGACATCCGAAATCCGCGGCCTGCGTCGTGATGCTCGTCCTGGCGAGTGTTGCCGTGCCGGTCAACGTGGTCAACATGGATTTCTTTCCGGATCACAACACGAATAGAGAGTTCCGGCTGCACTATCACGTCAGCGGACGTTACACGTTGGAACGCGTCGAAGAGGCCGTTGACGAGGTCGAGGCGTATCTACTTCCGCGCAAGGAGGAGCTCGAGATCAAGTCCGTCTATTCGTTCTACGAATCCGGCTTCGCCTCGAGTACGATTACGCTGAAGGACGGAAAGGATGCGAAGCGATCGGTCCAGGACATTCAAGATCAGATCAGGAGGGAGCTCCCGAAGCTCGTCATCGCGAATCCCTCGTTCGAGTGGAGGAGTTCGGGGGGGCAGCAAGGCATCCGCCTCACGCTCACGGGGGAGTCTTCGGAGCTGCTCGCGGGACTCTCTAGAGACGTAGCGGCCGTTCTTTCGCGGGTACCGGGACTGGTGGACGTCCGTTCCGAAGTCGAGACCGGGGACGAAGAGGTCCTCGTCGTCGTCGATCGCGAGCGCGCTCGACAGTTCGGATACACGTCGGACCAGGTTGCGCGTTCGGTCACCATCGCTATGCGCGGGCAGAACCTACGCCGATTCCGCACCGCCGAAGGCGAAGTTGAGATGCACCTGCGATTTCAGGACAGCGATCGACGGTCGCTCGACGATCTTCGCAATCTGCCCATCTACGGCGTTCATGAGCGTCCCGAAAAGCTTGCCTCGCTGGCGCATCTAAACGTCCGCCGAGGTCCGCAATCCATTCGGCGCGAGGAACGGCGCACGATGATGGGCGTCACGGCCCACGCGAAAGGGATCGACGACGGGGCTGCCCGGGCGAAGATCGAGCAAGTGATGGCCGCCTACCATTTCCCACCAGGATATTCCTGGACGTTTGGGCAGGCCTGGCAGGGCGAGCAAGAGTCACAGAATATCATGCTGCTGAACCTGCTTCTCGCGCTGGCTCTCATCTATCTCGTAATGGCCGCTTTGTTCGAGTCGTTGATCTACCCCGCCGCTATCTGGAGCTCGATCATCTTCGCCGTCATAGGGGTATTCTGGTTTTTCCTTGTCACGGGCACGACCTTCTCCGTCATGGCGTGGATCGGCGTATTGATCCTCATCGGCGTCGTCGTAAACAACGGTATCGTCCTGATCGATCACATCAACCATCTGCGCAGCACCGGTCTGGCGCGTACGGAAGCCATCGTGCAAGGCGGCCGTGATCGGCTCCGTCCAATCCTCATGACGGCCCTGACGACCATTCTCGGCCTGATCCCCTTGTGCATCGGAACGACGCAAATCGGCGGGGACGGTCCCCCCTACTATCCGATGGCTCGTGCCATCGTCGGCGGGCTGGCATTTTCGACCCTCGTAACCCTCGTGATGCTTCCCACGATCTACGTCATGCTGGACGACCTGCGAAGCTGGGGGCGGCGCATCGTGCGGGCGTCCAGGGCGTAGAGCAATGCGACCTGCCGGCCTGCCGATGGAACCGTGTGGGGCGCTCGGGACGTATTTCCGGCGATGAAAACCACGCTTACGACGTCGCCTCAAGTAGCCGCTGCGTTCATTCGCGCCGGCGAGCTCGCCGCGTTCCCGACGGAAACGGTCTATGGTCTGGGGGCGGACGTTTTTCGGCCGAACGCCGTGGAGAAGATATACGAGGCGAAGGGGCGACCGGTCGACAATCCCTTGATCGTGCATGTGTCGGAGATGGATCAAGTCGACGCCGTCGCGGTCGACGTGCCCTCGTACGCCCGGCGTCTGATCGATCGCCTTTTCCCCGGCCCGCTCACGCTCGTCCTTCGCAAGAGCCCCAGCATCCCGTCCATCGTAACGAGCGGCCTTGATACTGTCGCCGTCCGCATGCCCGATCATGCCGTTGCACGCTCCTTCCTCGCCGCCTGCGGCACGGCTGTGGCGGCACCGTCCGCGAATCGGTCCGGTCGTCCGAGTCCGACGACATGGCAAGCCGTCTTCGACGACCTGGATGGGCATATATCGTGCATATTGAAAGGGGAGCGAGCCGCCTTCGGACTCGAATCGACCGTCGTCGACTGTACGGAGGAGTCGCCTATCGTCTTGCGATCCGGTGCGGTGAGCGTGGAGCGTATTCGGAACGTGGTGGCGTCGGTGCGGGCGGCCTCCCGCGCCGACGAAGAGGCCGGCCGCAGCCCGGGGCTCCGTCATCGCCACTATGCGCCCCTCGCCCGCGTGCGGCCTGTGCAATCCGCGCCTCGCGACCCGGAGGCCCGCTCCGCCTACATCGGCACGACCGCTCCCCGCCACCCCCATCCGTACGAACGAATCCTCGTGTGCAGCGACACGCGTGAATACGCGTACGAGCTTTTCGATTTCTTCCGCGCGTGCGACGCAGCGGGCATTCGTACCATCTATTGCGAGCTGCCGGCGCCGGGTGGGCTCGGAACGGCTCTGGTGGATCGCTTGCTGCGCGCCTCGGCAGCGGCGGACTCCTAGGGCATGCTGACGGTAACGGTGACGCCCATCTGCTCGAGACCCAGCGACGGCGCGATGCGAACCCGCTGCTCGTAGTCTCGATGCCTTCTCGTCAATAGATAGGCGGTTGAAAAACCGATCGCACCGCCGGCCACGATATCCGTAAACCAGTGGTTATGCGTCAGCATGCGCGTAAAAGCCGTGCCGGCCCCGAGGACGAGCAGACCCGGCGTGAATGCATTCGGATAGTAGAGCAGCCAGGGCGTCACGAATGCGAACGCCGTCGTCGCGTGTCCGGAAGGAAACGACGTGTTGCCTGAAAATGGCTTGAAAACGAGCGCTCCTTGACTCTGCGACGGACGCGCTCGACCGAAGGCGGACTTGAGTCCACTCGTGACGAGATTCGCCAGAATAATCGCTTCGAGCGAAGTGAAAGCCGCATCCTGGAAGTGCGCGTCGTCCGTCATGAGCGAGCCCAGGAAGACGACGCCGGCCAGGGGACGGACGGATCGCACGTTCCCTATCTCCTCCACGAGGCGCACGAGGAAATCTGAGCGATGATTCACGTTCGACAGATCCTCGGTAATCTGCGCGTCGTGGCGGGCAGCGAGAAGGAGGAGCGCACCCGTCCCCGCGACCACCATCGACTCTTCCGATCCAAGTGAACCGGCGATCGCGAGTGCATCCTCCGCGGGCCACTTCAAGAACCGGTAGGGGTCGCGTTCCTGCTCCTGCCCGTTGGCTGCCGGTACCGTGAAGGTTGCGAGAACGCACGCGGCAATAGCACAGCGAATGAAGGGTGTTACTCGTACGCTTGCGCGTGTCGACGTCGAGAGCATAGTCGCCTGGAACCGTTCGAGTAGTCCGAAGACCCCGCCCGTAAGCCGGCGCTTAATTTAGCTCGATCGAATGCGGAATGTCCAGTGTGACGTCCGAAAGTCATCCCCTCGTCGCACGAATGAGCGCCCGGCCCAGCGGGGGCACGACGCATGCGGCACGAATTCCCAGTTCGGACGTGACGGGGCGTACGTAGCCGGCGTGCAGCAAACGTCCCAGCGCCATGCGGCGCCGGAATCGACGCCGCCACGACCGTACATATGCAGCTCGAAATGAATGTGCGTCCAGCCGCCCGCACACGAATTCGTGCGCAAGCGAAGCAGCCATCTCGGCCGCAGTCATCGCCATCGCCATACCGTCACCACACAGGGGAGCGATCATTCCGGCTGCATCGCCGATCAGGCAAACGTCGTCCGCGAACAGCGATCGCTGATGAAAAACGAGCTGGCTCGAAGCCACGTATCCGCCGGTTCGGATCAAGGAAGCGAATCGATCGGCGAGCACCGGGTTCTCCGTCAATACTCGCCCGAGCATACCCTGCGGCGTTCCGCCCGACTCCTTCAGCAGGCGGCGATGGCTGATCCAGCAGGCATTAATTTCTCCGTGGTCCTCCGACACCAACCCGCAGTAACCACCCGGAAATGCGTGAAGCTCGATTCTGTCGGCCAGGTCGAGCCCGACGAAATGCGCCTTGAACGCGACGTAGGGCGAGCGATCCGCCTTCTCTGTCTGACGCAGCCGTCGATCGAGCTTGTTTCGGCGCCCGTAGGCGCCCAGTACGACCCTGGCGGAAAAGGCGCGATCGTCGGTCGACACGGTGAAGCCTACGTCCAGGCACCCTTCGATCGCCCTTGCGGCCGATCCTTCGTGGACGTGAGCGCCCGCTTCCGCCGCACGCTCGAACAAAACCCGATCCAGCGTTCGTCTGCTGATTCCGAGCGCGGAACCCGGCAGCGACGTCTCGAACGTGCCTCCTCTTGCACTGGTCACCCTCACCCTTCGAATTTCGCGTGCCCCTGCTTCGAACAGCCGGTCGAGAACGCCCAGGCGGCGGCACGTCTCCGCTACTTCTGTCGAGAGGAATTCGCCGCAAAGCTTGTCTCGCGGCATGCGCTCCTTTTCGATGAGATGGACGACGTGTCCCCGCCGCGCCAGATGTGTGGCGGCGCTGGATCCGGCCGGTCCGCCGCCCACGATGATTACGTCGCCGGTTTCGTCCATCAGCTCGGGGTCTCGGGGATCGTGGACAATACCAGGCGATAGGCCCAGCGACGACGAATCCGAGCGTTGGAGAGGCCCGCACGCTCGGCCAACTGATGCAGCTCACGGGGTTTGAACCCTCGCCTAACGGAGGCGGGTCCGTCATGCACGAACATGGGTGAGACGGGCATCAAGGAGGCGATGGCCTTAATCCCTGCGTATGCGAGGCGGTGCCGGTGAAGATCGTTCACGATCAGGCCGATGGATGCGGCGCGGCTCATCGCTCGTAGAACGCGAACCGCTCGGCGGTCGTCGAAGTGATGGAGAAAGAGCGAGGCGGTCGCGACGTCGTATTCGGCGGTCCGATGATCGAGCTCGAGGACGTCGGCCCGACGCACTTCGATCCGCTCGCGAAGCTTCGCCTCCAACCTGGCGTCGAGCGACCGTCGGGCGTACTCTACGGTTGCCGGATTGGCGTCGATGGCGGTGACGTCGATACGGACTCCCCGTTGCTCGCCCCACGTCACGAGTCGTTCGGGAATGTCGCCGATACCGGTTCCAACGTCCAGGATTCGAAGGAATCCTCCGAATCGCCGGCGCACGAGCGGCGCGAGTTCCTTCTTGACTGCGCGAAGTCCTCCGAGATACTCGTTTACGCCGCGCAACTCATACAACGCCCGTTCGAGTCGCGTATCCGTGATGGAAAAATCGTCCATCAGCTCGGATACGTCGATCCGCCGTGAAAGGTCAGGCATGAAGCCTTCATGATGTTCGTCAACGACGCCGGAAGCCGGCGACCCATAAGACAGAAAGTTTCGCGACCGGAATTGATCCAGCCGCGAGACGCTCACGTCGTCCGAAGGGGCGCTTGGAGCGCTTAGGGCGCGGCGAGCCGCCGAACGCGGCTACCGAGGAGTTTCTTTTCGCGTAAGATAGAAGCGCATTAGGCAAGGACGCCTTCCAGCGCCTCGAGCAGTCGTTGTTTCGAGAAAGGCTTGGAGACGTAATCGTCGAAGCCTTCCGCGAAAAAACGCTCACGATCGCCCGGCATAGCGTATGCCGTCACGGCAATCACGGGCGTTTTTTCGTAGCCGGGCCTCGATTTGACGGCATGAAGCACGTCCTCGCCGCTCTTGCCCTTTCCAAGGTTAATGTCAACCAGTATCACGTCGAAACGCAGCTGGGACGCGAGTTCGAGCGCCTGATCCGCGTCGTCTACGCATCGAACCTGGTAGCTCTTTCGCAAGAGATGATTGACGAGGGTTCGCGTATCGGCGTTATCCTCTACGACGAGGATGCATGGGCGCGACACATCGTCCGTCAGTCCGTCACGGGGTGATCGAGTAGGAGCGGCCTCATCAGGCTCCGGGGGCGAAACGGTAGAGTCGGTGCCTCGTCGTATCTCACTTCCAGTCATGACGTTATCCTTCATGAATTGAACTACTAGTTGAAGATGGAGAAGCCGAGGCCGTTACTATCCTGGGCACATGATACTCCCCACTAGGCCGGACGCAAGGTGCGGCGAAATGAGGCCCGGTACGGGGTGACGTCATACGACGAAGTATCGTCGACGCAGAGAAAAAATTAAGGAAGTGGAATCCGGAAAATGGCCGTGCCGCTACGTGGAATGGCGAGCCGCCCGCGTCGGCCGCTGCAGACGCAGAAGAAAGCCCGCCCAGGCCGCGCAAATGACGAGCCCCATCATCTCGCGGCCCTGCTCGTCAAAGAAGAATTCACGTTCGAGGACGACGCGGACGAGCAAATAGGCGGCGTAGATGAGACAGAAGCCGAAATACGCCTTCGCAGGCAAACTCGGGAACCGGCCGCGCAAGAAGAGTACGGTCAGTACGGCCGCGGCTCCATAAATGATCATCCACAGCAACGCGTCGGGGTCATTGTACTGGAAACCGGCCCAGCTCACGAAGAGGATCAGCATCGCAGCGGCGACGATCCGCAACGACGGCCTCATCGACTCGGGACTCATCGATTCAGACCTCATCGCGAGCGAAGGCGGAATCGAAGGCAGCCTCGGACGGCCGGAAATCAACTTCCCGCGTGAAGAGGCTGGCCTCTGCGGCGCCGTGTTCTCGGTCCATCCCGCTGTCTTCCCATTCAATTGAGAGCGGGCCGTCGTAACCGACGCGATTTAGCGCTCGAATTACCTCTTCGAAATTGATCAGGCCACGCCCCGGGGACCGGAAATCCCAATAGCGATCTTGGTGACCGAAATCCAGATGACCTCCAAACACGCCCGATTTCCGGGGGATGTCCGCCCACCACACGTCCTTTACGTGGACGTGGTAGATGCGGTCGCCGAACGTCTCGATGAAGGTCACGTAGTCGACGCCCTGGTATCCGAAATGGCTGGGATCGTAATTGAATCCGAAGGCCTTCCTTCCTCCGATCGCCTCGAGAGCGCGGTGCGCCGTTGAGATGTCGAATGCGATTTCGGTCGGGTGCACCTCCAGCCCGAACCGTACGCCGACCTCGTCAAAAACGTCGAGTATCGGATTCCAACGATCGGCAAAGTCTTGATAGCCCTTCTCGATCATTCCGGGCACGTTGGGTGGAAACGAATAAAGCACGTGCCAGATTGAGCTGCCCGTAAACCCGTTGACGACATCGACGCCCAGTACGGAGGCGGCGCGGGCGGTGTCTTGCATCTCCGCGGCGGCGCGTCGGCGAACGCCTTCGGAATCGCCGTCGCCCCACACGCGTTCGGGGACGATCTGCTTGTGCCGTTCGTCGATGCGATCACAGACGGCCTGCCCAACTAGATGATTGCTGATCGCCCAGACTTTCAAGCCGTGTTTGGCGAGCAGGTCGTGCCGGCCTGCGCAATACGAATCGTCGCTGAGTGCCTTGTGCACTTCAAAGTGATCTCCCCAACAAGCCAGCTCCAGACCGTCGTACCCCCATTCCGAGGCCTTCTCCGCGAGAGTTTCGAGGGGCATGTCCGCCCACTGTCCGGTGAACAACGTTACAGGTCGCGCCATCGATGAATCCCTCGTCTCAATTACTTGTTTTGGGTGAACGTTCAGGTACCACGCCCAGTGACTCGAGCTCGTCCCGAAGCTGCTCCGGATTTTCGAAACGAATCGCGCGAAAGCCCGCTTCGCGAGCGGCTTCGACGTTGGCCGGTACGTCGTCGATAAAGACCGTCTCTCGAGGCTGCAGCTCGAAGATCCTTTCGAGATGCTCGAAAATTGCCGGATCAGGCTTTACGATGCCGATCTCGCCGGAGACCACGATGCCCTCGAACCATCCCAGAAAGTCATAAAGCTCCCGGGCAATCGGAAAGGCTTCGGCCGACCAATTCGTCAGGGCATAAAGACGATACGGGCTCTCCTTTATCTCGCGCAGAATTTCGACCGTTCCGTCGATCGGTCCGGCCAGCATTTCCTCCCACCGGCCGTAATAGGCTCGAATCAGATCCGCGTGTTCGGGATGCCGCTCCAGCAGCTCCTGCGTTGCCACGTCGAACGAGCGCCCCGCATCCTGCCTCTTATTCCACTCGGGCGTGCAGACGTTGGCCAGGAACCATTCCATTTGTCGTTCTTCGTCGAATAGCCGGCGGTAGAGATGGCGCGGATTCCAATCGATCAGAACGCCTCCCAGGTCGAAGACGACCGTACTGACGTCGTTATTCATCCACGAATCGTGTTGATGGTCGAAGTACACTGGATTGGACGATCATGCCGGCGGGGTATACGACGCATCGACCCATTGACGTTTCTTGCCGCTTTCGATGGCTTTATGGATGAAGTGGACGCCGATGGCCCCGTCCTGTACCGTTGGGAAGTCCGCGAACGTCGGATCCGGTTCTTCACCTGCCAATCTCGCCGCGATCGTACTACCTGCACTGACGTAAATGTTTGCGAACGCTTCGATAAACGCCTCCGGATGGCCGGACGGAAGGCGCGATGCGGCCTTTGCGGCATCGGATAGATAATCGTTCCCTCGTTTGTAGACGCGCTCGGGTCCGTCGCTGGTCCGCACCGAAAGATAATTCGGATTTTCTTGACGCCACTCGAGTGAGGCCTGGGTACCGTAGACGCGAATTCTGTGGTTGTTCTCTTCGCCGACGGATACCTGCGAGCAGTAGAGAATGCCACGTGCGCCGCCTTGATAGTGCACGAGCATGTTCGCGTCGTCTTCCAGCTCGCGTCCGGGCACGAACGTCGTGACGTCGGCGTGAAGCGATTCGATCGACAAGCCGGTGACATAGCGCGCGAGGTTCTCGGCGTGGGATCCGATGTCCCCGACTGCCGACGATACGCCTGCCTTACTCGGATCGGTACGCCATTCGGCCTGCTTCGAGCCGGCTTCTTCTAGCCGCGTGGCGAGCCAACCCTGAGGATACTCGACGACGATCTTCCGGATTTCGCCCAGTTCGCCGTTCGACACCATGGCTCGTGCCTGTTTTACCATCGGATAGCCCGTATAGTTGTGCGTCAGGGCGAATACGGCATCGTGTTTCTTGACGAGACGGCAGAGCTCCTCGGCATCTTCGAGTTCCGTCGTCATCGGCTTGTCGCAGACGACGTGAAAGCCGCGCTCGATGAACGACCTGGCGATCGGAAAATGCAAAAAATTCGGTGTGACGATCGACACGAAATCGATGCGTTCGCCATCGGGAAGGGTCGCCTCCCGATCCACCATCTGTTCGAAGGACTCGTAGACCCGGTTCGAATCGAGAAAGAGCTCCTCTCCCTGTCGCCGCGACTTCGCCGGATCGGACGAAAACGCTCCGGCTACGAGCTCCATCATCCCGTCGAGTGCGGCGGCCTTCCG
>CAZMXY010000003.1:0-33409 GCA_964570345.1 uncultured Rhodothermales bacterium
CTGCGCTTTCTCGACGAACGTCGAATGGCCGAAGGAGATTGAGGCAATACCAAAAGCCCGGTGCGGCCCACCAACCGCACCGGGCTTTTCCCACCTTTGACCGATTTGCATTATAGACTTGCAGATGCTAATACACGGATTTCGCTTCCTAATGACAAGGGCCGCGATGGTGTGTAACGGTAACGTTGCTCATGCGACGGCACCGTTATCAGGGTATTTCGGCCCTCGATTGCATCAATAGTTTGAATTTAGTCTTCGAAAGCGCTACCGCTCGAGACGGTCTTTAAGTGTTGGGCTGCGGCAGCCGATAGAAAACGAAGCTCCGCACCTCGTTCCGGTACTTTATCGCGGTCGACTCAATCATGAAAATTCTCATAGCGGAAGACAATACGACGATGGCGTCCGCGCTAAGACATCTCCTTCGTCACCTGGGCTTCGACGACGTCACGGGTACCGACGACGGAGGCGAGGCCATTCGACTGCTATCCGAAAATCAGTTCGACCTCGTAATCGTCGACTGGTCGCTGCCTTCGTTAAGCGGAGTCGGCATTACGCAATGGATGCGTAAACAGGATTCGTATCGGACGACGCCCGTAATCATGGTAACGGCAAGGGATCAAGCCGAAGACGTGCTCATTGCCGTCGAATCGGGAGTCAACGAGTACGTCCTCAAACCTCTCGACAAAGAAGTCCTACGCGCTAAAATCAACAAGGTGGTTCACAACGACGAGTCGAAGGCGGCTTGAATCGCCACAGGCGCCTTCGTTCGCTGTTCAGCTCTGCGACAATGTCGCCTCCACCGAAATTTTGGCACCTTTGAATAGTCTCGACACCGGGCAATTGTCTTTGGCGTTCTCCGCCACCTTCTGAAAGGCCCCTTCTCCGATGCCCGGCACGTCGGCAGTCGTGACGAGCTCCACACGCGTGATGCTGAACCCGGCCTCCTGTTTCTCGATATGGACCTTTGCCGTCGTCTGAATGCGATTGGACGTGTGCCCCGCGTCGGAGAGTGCCTTCGCGAACGCCATCGAGAAACAACCTGCATGGGCGGCGGCCAGCAACTCTTCCGGGTTCGTCCCACTACCCTCCTGAAAACGGGAGGAAGCCGAATACGGTCCTTCGTATGACGTACCCATTTTCATCGTCCCGCTGCCGTTGGGCAGGTCTCCTTCCCAAACGGCCTCAGCTTTGCGTACAGGCATGTGTGTTCACCAGCGTATCGTTTGACTTGACGGGCGATCGGTGTGCCTTGCCAAAATTCGACAAGAGACATGCATAGTAGGACAGCCTGGGCACAAATGAAGCGGTCGGCGACAATTGATACAGGATCGTAAACGATCACTGGGAAAATGCCCGTCACCTGCCTTCACGTTCACTGGACTTTTTGGCGTCTCCTTAACGTCCTCGACGTTCGTCGGCACCGGTCTGCTACACGGTCAGTCGTTCCGTCGTTTCGATTCGACCGCCGACGAACGGAACGAATATGTGTATACAGGACGTATAATGAACCTGAATTTACGTAGCCAGACATCGACCGCACGTGACCGTAAACAGCTCCGCTCCAGTCCCGGAAATCGAAGAAATGTCGCTTGACCAGCTATCCGAGCGATTGCAGATCTCGAAGCAGACCCTCGTTCGATGGGTCGACCGGCACCTGATAGACGCCGATCTTGGCTGGGCTCTCTCCGATGACAATGAGGAGATTCGTGTCATCGAAATTTCCGACGAAACGTTCCGATTTTTGAATTCGTTTTCGGAGGACTACCGCGTCGACACCGTGACCCGGACTGAGGCTCGACACATCCTCAAGAAGATCGACCGGAAAAAGATCAAGAAAATGATTCGCGCCGGTGACTTACTAGCCGTCGACGTAGACGAAGAAGTCAAAATCGTCGTAGGCAGCATCGAAGACTATCTCATCTCGCAGGAAAACGGCGCCACGGAAGAAGGGTAGGTTTCTCGACGTGCCGATCTTCGCCTCGATCAGACTCCTCACGTAAGATAGCCGGATCTTCATGGCGCATGAGAAGACGGGGGCAGAGGACGTTCATTGGGACCTCTCCGATCTCTATCCATCGATCGATGCCATAGAACGCGACCTATTCCGGTCCGACGAAGCGGCAGACGGTTTCGCCGAACGATATCGAGGCGAAGTGGCGGGTCTTGCTCCCCGGGAGTTCGCCTCCGCGCTCAAGACGTTCGAGGACCTGCACGATCGACTCGGACGGGCGTACACCTACGCGTACCTTAACTGGTCGACGAACACCAATGACCCCGCTCGCGGTGCCCTCCTGCAGAAAGTGAGGGAAGCCCATTCGAAGACGACTCAGAAGATCATCTTTTTTGAGCTGGAATGGGCTCAGCTGGCTGACGAGGACGCACGGGCTTTCCTCGAAAGCGAGGAACTCAGCCATTACCGACATTATCTGGAGCTGCAGCGTCTTCAGCGCGACCATCTGCTTTCAGAACCCGAAGAGAAGGTACTCTCCGAAAAGTCAATCACGGGTAGAAGCGCCTGGAATCGTTTCTTCGACGAAACGCTCGGAGCGGCGCGTTTTTACATCGACGGCGAGGAGATGACGGAGCAGGAGACGCTTGCAAAGCTGCACGAGCCGGAGCGGCAGATTCGTCACAAGGCCGCGCTGGCGCTGACCGAGGGATTACGACGACACCAGAGAGAGCTCACCTTCGTTTTCAACACCGTCCTTGCGGATAAGAACTCGGAAGACCGGCTTCGACGCTATAGCCACTGGCTCTCCAGTCGCAACCTCGCAAACGAGGTTACGGACGACACGGTCGAGGCGCTGATTGGAGCCGTGACGTCGAGGTACGATCTCGTTGCCCGCTACTATCGGCTCAAAAGGACGTTATTGGATCTCGACGAGCTGATGGACTACGATCGGTACGCGCCGGTTGGCGACGCGGAGACGAAGTATGACTGGAGCGAGGCTCGTTACGTCGTCGTCGATGCGTACACGTCGTTTCACGTGCAGATGGGCGAAATCGCTCGACTTTTCTTCGATCGAAGGTGGATCGACGCCCCCGTGAGACCGGGTAAGCGGGGCGGTGCCTTCAGCCATGGGGCCGTTCCAAGTGCACATCCTTATATCTTGATGAATTTCACCGGCAAGATTCGTGACGTGCAAACGCTCGCGCACGAATTGGGGCACGGCATTCATCAGTTTTTGTCGCGCAAGCAAGGCGTGCTTCAATCCGATACGCCGTTGACGACGGCCGAGATGGCGTCCGTATTCGGTGAAATGCTCGTTTTTCAGCGCTTGTTGAACGCGGAGGAAAGCGCTGCCAACAAGTTGTCAATGGTCGTCGGCAAGATCGACGACACGGTCGCCACCGTCTTTCGACAGGTGGCGATGAATCGATTTGAAGATCGTATCCACACCGCGCGTAGAAACGATGGTGAGTTGACGTCGGACCGCTTCGGCGAGTACTGGATAGAGACGCAGAGAGAGATGTTCCAGGGAAGCGTCACCATGGGAGATCACTACACGCATTGGTGGAGCTACATTCCACATTTCTTGCACACGCCGGGCTACGTGTACGCCTATGCGTTCGGAGAGCTTCTCGTACTGGCTCTTTACGCCCGGTATCTCGACGATCCCGACGGATTCCGGTCAAAGTACGTCGAATTACTCGAGGCGGGCGGATCGGATTGGCCGCACGTGCTCCTCAGCCGCCTCGGCGTCGATCTAACGGATCATGCCTTTTGGAGCCTGGGAATGAA
This sequence comes from uncultured Rhodothermales bacterium, assembly GCA_964570345.1. Classification (GTDB taxonomy): domain Bacteria; phylum Bacteroidota; class Rhodothermia; order Rhodothermales; family VXPQ01; genus CAZMXY01. The sequence goes on from CAZMXY010000003.1 coordinate 3,743, forward strand.
TGCGATCGAGGCTCTCATCGGCGAGGCCGAGATGCTGGCCCAGGAGGTTCAGAGTGCGCCGGCCTGAACCTGTCGACAGCCGCCGCCGTTGCGGGCCGCGGTACGGCGCGACTTTCGCGGCCCTGGCCGTCATCGTTCTGGCGGCATCCTGCCGTGAGAACAACGCCTCGGACGTCTCGACGGAGCGGATACCCATTCCGATTGGTGAATCCGTCATCGACCTCGTCGTGCACCGGTCCAGCAAACCCGGACTGGCGTATCTCAATCTGCACGACGATGAAAACACCGCCGTTGAGGCGGCCATTGCCGTAATTCGCACACACGGCGGCATCGTGTATGAGCTACAACACGGGGGCGAGCGGAACGTCACGTTCCGACTGAGAGGGGACTCGCATACGGTCGATCCAAATCGCATATTCACCCGGAGGGGGATTGATTCTACGCTCGAACAGTACGGCATCGCGAATGCCGATGCCCGGAACGCCGTCAAATCGTTTGCGGATTCCCTTCTCAGTGCCGTCTCGCTACGGCAATGGGACGTCATCGTAACGATCCACAACAACACCGACGAAGGTTATTCCGCGCGGAGTTATGCCGAAGGCGGCGAACTGGCCCGGGATGCCGAACACACTCATCTCGTCCCCGATGGAGATCCGGACGATTTCTTCTTCGTGACCTCGCACGAGTTGTACGAGACGTTGAGGGACGCCGGTGCCAACGTGATTCTGCAGGACAACGTTAACGCCCGCGACGACGGCTCCCTATCTATTCTGGCCGGGCGGGAGGGACTTCCATACGTCAACGTCGAGGCGCAGCACGGGCACCTCGAGAAGCAGCGGAAAATGCTCGCCACGCTTCACGACGGCATTCCGGCCGGTGAGCCGGCGCAGTCTTTCGAGTGATCGTCTGCAAGGGCGACTTTGCTTCGCTGACGGCCTATTCCTCTTCCCTGATCGCTGAGGTCCAGTCGTCGATCTCACTCTCGGTCATCGAGCCCAGCGGCCATTTGCGCGCGTCCTTGAATCCATCGTTCTCGATGTCCGTCAGGTACTGTGCTCGTGAGAGCAGCGTACCTCGACAGACGTCCTCTTCAAAAACCTCTGAACGCTCCACTTCCAGTCGGCGTGCCAACTCGCGCAGAATCGGATCGGGGATCAGATGGCGGCGGGACGGATAGACGTAACCGAATAGGATCAGATGCCCGTAGAGTACGGCCCAGTGAAGACCGAAGAGGTTCAGAAGATGATCCCAATCTATTTCTGCAGCCCGATCACGAATCAGATGGGCGACGTCGGCACCGTCGAATCGTTCTCGCTCCATGATGAAGGACTTCATCAAGATGGTCTCCTCGGCAGGACACAGACGCACGTCGACGCTTAGCACGTCATGCGGTACGGCTCGCTCGAACCAGGAGTCATCGACGGTCCAGAGACCATTGCCCGACGCGAAGATGAGATCGATCGACGCATCGTTCTCATGCACTTTTGCCAGCCAATGCGGATAGGCAACTTCCGTATCGTATCCCGTTTCGTGCAGCACCTCGAGAGCACCATCCAACTCTCTGGGTGGTAGAAAAAGGTCGAGGTCTTTCGTGTGCCGAATGATGCCCGTATAGCATGCGAAGGCGTATGCCCCTCCGACTAGGAAGCGGATTTTTGACTCCTCCAGAGCACGCATCGCGGCGGAATAGAATCGCGAGGTTGAGGCGTCGAGCCGAGAAAAGTCGGGCATTTACGGTACAATGCGGCGGATATGATTTAGATGACCAGGGGAGCAAACCGAATGGCATTGCAATCTCGTTGCATCGCGTCCGTTGACACCTGGTTCGACCCACGGGATCTTCGAGCGTAGACTCCGCGATGGCAAGGTATTTCGCGGCTTGATTTCGAGTTGTTACAAAGGAGAAGCGAAACGAACCTTCACCATGCGCATCGCCGCCGTAAGCGATCTCCACTATGACCGCAATTCTCGCGGCAAGATGGAGGACGTATTGAAAGCCATGTCGGACTCGGCGGACGTGATACTCCTCTGTGGCGATTTAACGGATTACGGGCTTCAGGAGGAGGCCGAGATCTTGGCCGAAGACCTCCGGGCTTACGTTCACATCCCCATCCTCGCCGTTCTGGGGAATCACGACTTCGAATCCGGAACGCCGGACGACGTTCGAACGGCGATGGCCGACGCCGGTGTTAGACTGTTGGATGGAGAATCGGCCGAAGTGGGGGGGATTGGATTCGCGGGAGCGTGCGGCTTCGCCGGCGGCTTCGGTCGCCGGGCGTTAAAACCGTGGGGAGAGCAGATTTACAAGGACTTCGTTCAGGAGGCCGTCAATGAAGCGCTGAAGTTAGAGACGGCCTTGTCTCGCCTGGAAACCGAGCAGCGAATCGTGCTGCTCCATTACGCGCCGATTCGTCAGACGGTCGTCGGCGAATCACCGGAGATATTCGCATTTCTCGGGTCGAGCCGGCTCGAAGATCCCATCAACAACTACGGGGTTACGGCTGCCTTTCACGGCCATGCTCACAAGGGGACCCCTACCGGTAAGACGACGAAGGACGTCCCGATCTTCAACGTGTCGATTCCGATGCTCAAGAGTCAGCGGTCGGACCATCTACCCTACGTGCTGTATGATTCGGAAACCGGTGACGTGGCCGCCTAATAGTGTCGCGATCCCTCTCCTTGCAGTACGTCTCTGTCCCTGGAGCAGCGATTCGGCACCGTCGATCCAAACGGGCGTACCCTTGATGGCCTCCCCGATACCCGATCCACCGCCTGTGATGACCGCGACCTTGCCCTCCAGTTTCCATCTCTCAGCCCTCCCGCGATGGTAGATTCAACGCACTCGTCGCATGTTAGTGGGAGTAATGCCATTCCCCAAAGCGTGAACGGTAACGGTGTTTGGAAGGTAGAAGGGACATGTCTGATAACAACGACACGCATAAACAGGACGCAGGGGAGCGGTTAGGGACGGAGATAGGTCGCTTCGGCCGTTGGATCGTCACGCAACTGCGTCAGCTTCTGGGGCAGCTCCGACGATATTTTAACGTTTTGTTGAGGCACGATACGCCTGCTCGCGTGCGCCTGAAATCCTTGACCATTGGAGCAATCGTTTCAGCGGCGCTCGTTGCACTCTGGGTCTACGCCTACGTGATCCTCCTCATTCCGTTCACGCCGGGGATCGAAACACTCAGGAAATCGCGGATCGAGCGGCCTAGCATCGTCCTTTCCGCGGGAGGCGACGTCCTCGCGCATTTCAGGCGCGTGAACCGAGAGTGGGTTCCACTCGATCAGATTTCGGATCACGTCGTGGAAGCGCTCATCGCAACGGAGGACCATCGGTTCTACGACCATCCAGGCGTCGACCTCGTCCGTCTATTCGGCGCGATCCTCCGGACGATGAGCGGTGACCGACAGGGGGGCTCCACCATCACGCAGCAGCTCGCCAGAAACATGTTTCCCGATCGTATCGGGCGGCGCCAGACGCTGCCCCGTAAGCTGAAAGAGGCGATCACCGCCTTTAAGATCGAGTATGCGTTCGAAAAAGACGAGATCCTCGAGGCTTACTTGAATACGGTGCCCTTTTATTTTGGAGCCTATGGAATTGAGATGGCCGCGCGCACGTATTTCGACGAATCCGCAGCCGGTCTCGACGTGCTCGAGAGCGCGACGCTCGTCGGCATGCTGAAAGGAACCTACTATTACAATCCGGTCAGTCATCCCGAGCGCGCGCTCAATCGCCGAAACGTGGCCCTCGGCCAGATGGTAAAGCGGGGCTTTCTTGAGGAGGAGCGGTTCGAAGAGATGAAGGGACAGCCGATCAGGCTGACATTCGAGCGCCAACGCGAGCCCGGCAGCCACGCTCCCCATTTCACGGAACACGTTCGGATGTGGCTCATCGACTGGGCCGATCGGCATGGATATAACATCTACCGAGACAGCCTCGTCATTCACACGACGTTGGATCTCGGGCTGCAGGAAATCGCGGAGAGGGCGGTAGACCGACAAGGAGCGTCCCTCGAGGCCGTCGCCGACGTTGAGTGGAGTATGGACTCGCCGAGAATTCTCGCCCGGAATCCGTCCGCCTACAGGCAGTACCGGCGGGCCGGCTTCTCGAAACTATGGGAGAACCGACCTGCTCTCGCTCGATCGTTCGCACGCGCCACGCGAAGGTACACAGCGGCCGTCGAGGCGGGCGCTGAGCCGGACGCAGTGCTCGACAGTCTTCTAGCCGAACCATCGTTCCTCGATTCGCTTCTGAAGGTAAAAACGAGGCTGGAAGCGGGTTTCGTCGCCGTTGATCCACAGACGGGCTCGGTCCGCGCCTGGGTCGGCAGCCGGGATTTCGAAAAGGATCAGTACGATCACGTAGCCAGGGCGCGTCGGCAGCCGGGTTCCACTTTCAAGCCTTTCGTATATGCTCGGGCACTCGAAGAAGGCTACGCCCCGTCGGACAAGTTGAAGGACGTCGACGTCGAGATTCAGCTGGAAAACGGCTACGTCTGGCAACCTCGCAACGCAGGCGAATCCGTTACCGGCGACGAGGTAACGCTGGCGGATGGGCTCGCGTATTCCAAGAACACGATTACCGCGCAGCTCGTGAGCGACGTCGGTGCCGGCGACGTCGCGAAGCTGGCCCGGCGGATGGGCGTCAACCGAAGCGAATTGCGAGCCGTACCGTCGTTGGCCCTTGGGACGAGCGAGGTGACGCTGCTCGAAATGGTTTCTGCTTACGGAACGTTCGCGAACGAAGGCCTCTACCGGGAGCCGATTCTCGTCACGCGCATCGAGGATCGCAGCGGACGCGTTCTTGAGCAGTTTGAGCCGCGCACGCGTCGGGTCCTCAATCCCCGAACGGCCCGCGCCGTGATCGACATGATGCGCGGCGTCGTCGATCGCGGAACCGGCAGCCGGATCCGCTCCACCTTCGGCATCCGTCAGGACGTCGCCGGAAAGACGGGCACGACTCAAAACAACGTGGACGGATGGTTCATTCTCATGCATCCACGGTTGGTCGCCGGCAGCTGGGTAGGATTCAACGATCCGCGTATCACTTTCCGCACGGACTACTGGGGCCAGGGCGGAAATAATGCCTTATTCGTCGTGGGCGATTTTTTTCGTCAGGCGCTGCGCAGCGACAGGATCGAAGACAGCGATGCACGCTTCGCGCCGCCGCCCGAATTCGAAGACGATCCTTCTCTGTTCACGCGCGTCGTCGACTGGATTGGAACGGTCGTTGCCTCGGTCTGGCGGGCGTTGTTTGGTGATGGGGAGGGGGACGGGCCCCGGCAGAACGACACCTATATTGCTGACCGAAGGAGCGGCTCAATTCGAATCGACTTGGATGACGACTCCTTCGCCGTGGCCGATTCTCTCACACGGCAGGAGAGAGAAGCAAAGAGGCTCGATTCGTTATTGGAGAGGCTTCCGTCAAGAAATCGGGCTCAACCTTCCGATACGGCGGCGGGAGTGTCGGGAGACGTGATGCAGCCGCCCGACGACGGAGACGGTTCCTCGCGTGCCTTTCCCGCAGGCGATGACGAGCAGCCGACCGCGACGCGACGCGATGCGGCGGTGCCCGCAGATTCGACGCGATAGTCCCTGCAAGCCGTCCCGTGACCGGGAAAATCGCCGCCCAACCACCGCCGTCCGAGTCGTTTAATCGGACTCCAGGTCGTCCGGGCTGACATCCATGATGCCGCGCCGCCACGCCCAAGAGACGAGCGCCGGTCGCCACTTCTCACCCGTTATGATCCGAAGCTTGTCGACGTGGTTCCGGATTGTGTGTTCTGACCGATCGAGCCGCCGTGCGATGTCTTTGTTGCTGAAGCCTCGCGCGACCAGATGAAGGACATCGAGGAGTGTTCTCGTGAGTCCGATTTCCTGCAGTTCGCGCCTGAGTCGCTCCTCCCGGGTCGCCTCTCGCTTTTGTTGCCGTTTTTCGTCGACGATTTCCACCGCCACGCGACTGCTCACGTACACGCCGCCGCGAGCGACCGTGCGAACGGCCTTGACGATGTTTTCGAGGGATTCGTCTTTCGTCATATACCCGGCTGCACCGCTTTCGAGCAGCGCGAAGACGTATTCCGGATCGCGGAAACCACTCAACGGAAGGACGAGCACGTCCATTTTCTGCGATTCAATCTGCTCGGCGACCTCGACGCCGCTCATGTCGGGCATCTCCATGTCGAGTAGAAGGACGGTCGGATTGAGCTCGCGCGCCAGGGCGAGCGCCTGCTTGCCCGTCTCCGCCTCTCCGATCACCGACATGTCCTTCTCCTTCTCCAGCTCCGCCCGAATTCCGGCGCGAAACCCGGGATGGTCGTCGGCAAGGAGAATGTGGATGGGGCTATCGTCCATGAAACGTTACGAGCCGTCGGAACTGCGCTATTGGTCGCCAAGACGCGGGGCTTCGACTCGAATGACGGTCCCCAGGCCTGGAGAAGAATCAACCGATAGCTCCGCCGCAATGGCTTCCGCCCACTCCGATATTCCGAGCAGGCCGAAATGCTGACTACGTGCCAGCGTAAGAAAACTCCTCGGCACGTGAAAGCCGCGACCGTCGTCTCGAATTTCGAGAAGGACGCGATCCAGGTTGAGCTGAAAGGTAATCCACAACGTCTTGGCCTCGGCGTGGCGCAGAACGTTCGTGAGCGCACTCTGGTAGATTCGGAAGAGAGAATGCCGCAGGTGATCCGAAAGCTCTCGACGATCCGGCGAGAGGGATAGATGGACGATGAGATCCGGGTGCGAGCGTCGGATGGTTCGGGCATGCGCCCGAATCGCCTTTTCAAGCCCGAAGGTCGCTAACGAAGGAGGGCGCAGCTCGCCACACAGGATCCTCAGGTCTTCCGCCGTCTTCTCCAAGACGTCATTGAGTTCCGTCAAAGCCTTCTCGTTCTCCTGACCTCTCCGGTCTCGCCCCACTACCTCGAGCTTGTGACGCATGCTATACAAGTTCTGCAGAGGCACGTCGTGCAATTCCCGGGCAAGGTACTGACGCTCCCGTTCACGCCCTTCCGCGAGAAGTCGGAGCGTCTCTGCTCGCTCTTTCGCACGCCGAATGTACGAATACCAGACGGCGGAGCTGAAGATGAGTCCGATCGCCAGGAAGGCCGAAAGCTGAAACCAGAGCGTCTTCCACCAGGGTGGCACGACTTTGACGCGAAGCCAGAGGCTGGTCCACGCCCCCTGGCTGTTGGCAGCCCGAAGCCGAAACACGTACTCCTCCTTCGACGGTCGAAAGTGCGCATACGACGCTCGCCCGATCGGTCCGGTCATCTGCTGCCAGTCCGTGTCGTAGCCCTCCAATTGATAGTGGAATTGATGCTTCTCCGGATTCGTAAAATCGAGAACGGCGAATTCGAGGGTGAAAAAACGATCCGAATGCGAAAGCGTGATGGATTCTTCGGAGAAAAGCTCCCTCGATACGATCTCGTCCATTTTTTTGAAAGCGGTCACGACTACCGACGGCCGCCGCACGTGGTCGCGTTCGAGCAGGGGCGGCCGAAATCGGGAGAGTCCGTTGCTGCCGCCCAAGATGATCTCCCGTCCCGGTCGAACGATGAGGGCATTTGGGCTATAGTGATTCGGACTCAGTCCATTTCGGTCGGTGTAGTGCCTCGCCGTACGCGTGGACGGATTGAAATGCGTCAGTCTATTCGACGCCGTCATCCAAAGCCCTCCGCTCCCATCGCCGGCGATGGCAACGTAAGGCTCCGCTGGTATGCCGTCCTCCTCGGTGTAGCTGGTGAAGTCGCCTGTCTCGGGGTCAAATCGGTTCAGCCCGCCGTACGTGCCGATCCACAGGTCACCGGAGGGATCTTCGTGAATCGCCACGACTCGATTGTGTCGCAGTGAGGCCGGATCGTTCGGAGAATGCCGATACGTCGTAAACGTCTCGCTCTCCCGGTCGAAGAGGTTTAATCCTCCGTCCACCGTTCCCACCCAGATGCGATCTCTGCTGTCCTCGAATATTGTTCGAACGCTGTAATCGCTGAGGCTGGTGGGATCGAAGGGATCGTGGGAATACCGCTCGAAGCGGCCGGTTTCGGGGAAAAATCGGCTGACACCTCCTCCGTCCGTTCCGCTCCACACCGTATTCTCGTGATCAACGAGGACTGACATGACTACGTCGCTACTCAGGGAGGTCGGATCGCCGGGGTCGTGGCGATAAACGGACACCTCCGACGTACGCGGATCGAGACGATTCAAGCCGTTCCGAGTCGCTATCCAGACGTGTTGACGGCTTTTGTCCTCCGCGATGTCGTTCACGACGTCGCTGGAGAGGGAATACCCCGGCGTGCCTCGGGACGTAATGTGCTTGAATTCGTTGGTTCGCGTATCAAATCGATCAAGGCCGCCTTCGTGTGTACCGATCCAGATGACATTTCGATCGAGGCTGCTTTGATAGAGCGACAGAATCTCCGTGTGTCCCAATGAACCAGGATCCGAAGGTCGGTTTGTGTACTGCCGGTGCCCTTCCTGGGCGAGATTGAAGCGCGAAGCGCCGCGATCGCTCCCGAGCCACAAAATACCGGATCGATCCTCGAATATCGTGGATACCACGTCACTCGCCAGAGAATTCGGGTCGTCGGGATCGTGTATGAAGTGTTTGAATTTTCCCGACTGCGAATCGAAGCGCGCGAGACCGCCACCGTACGTTCCAACCCAGAGTACACCGCGAGTATCCTCGTGGAGGGACCAAACTCGATTATCGAGCAACGCGTCGCTCGCGCCTTTCTCCTTTGCAAACACGTCGATACGGCCCGTCCTCGGGTCGAAACGATTCAAACCTCCGCCCGACGTACCGACCCACACGTCACCGTTCTTGCGCACGAGAAGGGCGCGAACTCGATCGGAGCTGATGTGCGGCCCGTCTACGTGACCCTCGCGGTACTGTGTAATCGACTCACTGTCGGACGTGAGCCTATTCAGTCCTGCGCTCCACGTGCCGATCCACAGGCCGCCTTCGGCGTCTTCCGCCAGACACCAGACCTTGTTGTTGCTCAAAGAGCGCGGATTCCCCGGCTCGTGCGCATAGTGCACAAACCGATCTCGATCACGGTCGAGCCGACTCAGTCCACCAAACGTTCCGATCCAGAGTCGTCCGGACCGTCCCTGAAATAGTGTCGATACGTAAGGGCTATTCAACCGATCGGGCGAGGCACAGTCTACCGAGTCGCAATTCTGGAAGGGATATCGGTGGAAGCTCTCGGTCTCCCGATCGAACCGATTCAAGCCGCCGTGTCGAGTACCTACCCAGAGGTTCCCTTCGTCGTCTTCCAAGAGCGCCGTGATCCAGTTGTCACTCAGCGACAGCGAATCCCGTGGATCGTGTTGGTATACGAGAAAATGGTGGCCGTCATACTTGTTGAGCCCGCCTTCCGTCCCGAACCACAGGAAACCGTAACGGTCTTGCAGCACGCTGTAGACGACGTTGTGAGAAAGTCCATGCTCAGCGGACAGGCGTCCAAAACGGTACAGACGATCGTCGTCGGGCCAGGTATCTCCAACCGCCGGAGTTTGCACCGCGACCACAAGTCCAAGCAAGATCATCCAGCTGCGAGTCACGGCGCGAAGCTTCGGTCGTCCTCTGCTGGAAACACGAATGTCGGCGCGTACCACGATCATAAACGCAGAAGTACAGGTGTCGTCCTTGTCGATTCGGTACACCAGGAAGGCCGGACGGCTAAGTTACGAAAGGTCAAGGACTTGTAAGTCACTTTCTTCGGTATCGTCGAGAACCGGAAACGACGCGCACTAGGGTCAAACTGCCAGCGCGCTAAGGCGAGATTGCCAAGGAAATCGCAATCTCAACTCATGACAGGGACACGTGAACAGTGGTTAATTGCACACAACATTCGCCGTTGGACGAACCAGATTCTCGAATCCTTCGAACGAGGTCGGAAAGCACCATGAAAAAAATCCTTGCCGCCGTATTCACCCTACTTCTGGTATCCAGCGCTTTCATCGGCTGTGGTTTCGTAGACGACAACCCTGCTCCGGCGCAGTTCGAGGAGCAGACGATCGAATCACCCTACGACGGAATCTACGTGAGCAAGGTCGACACGCTCGGAAACGAGGGTCCATGAGATCTTCTTGTTGAGAGATACCAATTGACAAACCCGTGCGCTCGCATATCCAAGTGCCTGGAGTGGGTGAGGGGATGACTCGCACAGGCTCGACATGGCGCCTGACTTAGGCGCCCGCACGGAACTCGCCGGCGAAGACGATAGGAGCCGTCGGTGAATCAGGCCTGCGCTGTTTTTCGGCTCTCTCCGAACGGCGCAGGTCTTTTTTTGCCAATCGAGCGCCTTCCAACACGGTCAATCCGAAAGGTCAACGAGATTTCGTGGCAGATCGCTGAGACGTTCAGCCCCTTCGGACGTCACGATGACGTCGTCTTCTGTTCGCGCACCTCCCACGTTCGGCAGATAAATACCGGGTTCGATCGTGAAGGTCATACCGGCAAGAAGCTTTGAAACGTTGTCGCTCCGGATATAGGGCTCCTCGTGCACGTCAAGCCCGAGTCCGTGCCCGGTTCGGTGAATAAAGTACGGTCCAAAGCCCGCTTCCCCAATGAGCGTCCGGGCCGCACGGTCGACGTCTCCGGCAGAGACGTTCGGGGCGGTCGCATCGAAGGCGGCCTGATTGGCACGCACGACGACCTCCGTGATCCTCACGAGCTTCTCGCCGGGGTTGCCCAGGCAGAACATACGGGTGAGATCGGACGCGTAGCCGTTCACGGCCGCACCCCAATCGATGAGGACGAGATCGCCTCGAGTGAGTTTACGTTCGCCCGCGACCGCATGCGGATTTGCCGCATGGTCACCGAAGGCGACGATGGGAGCGAAAGGGAGCTCGCCGTCGCTGCCTGCTCGGAGTAGCTGCAAAACGAGCTCGGATTGCGCCTCTTTCTCAGTGATTCCTTCTCCGAGCCGAGGAAGAGTCTGCTTCAAGGCAACCTGCGCGACCGACACGGCGCGGCGCATGGACGCGATTTCAGCAGCGTCCTTGATCGCTCGGAGCGAAGCGATCAAGGCGTCGCCCGAGACGTAAGCAGAGCGAGGCGCCACGTTTTCAAGCAGGCGAAGCTCGAGTATCCTCATACGCCCCGGTTCAAGGGCCACGCGTTTGAAATCCAAGCGAGCCTCCGCTCCTAAATTCCTGAAGGCGCGCTCCCACGTCGACGGGTCCTCGTCGTACGAATGGATCCTCAGATCAAAGCCCACGTCCGCCAATCTGCCCATCTCGAGCTCGGGAAGGACGACGAATGGCGAGTAGTCGGCCGAAAAAAGAAAAATGACCGGCCGCTCGCTCAGGTGGAAAGTAAGTCCCGTCAGGTACGACAGCGTCGGGCCGGGATTCAAGGCTAGGGCGTACAGCCGTCGTTCTTCGAGTGCCGCCGTCAGTTTCTTCTGACGGGCTACATATGGACTTTCGGACATCAGGCGTTCCGTGAAGGAAATATTCGGACGGCGTGGCGAATGGACGGCTTTTGCGTAAGTTATCCGTTGTAGATAGATTTGGAAGCGGCTCGGCTCCGATCGACTCCGTTCATTCATAATTCACCGAAGGCCGGAAAACCTACGGAAGCCGGGTCCGGTTAGCAACGTGCAGAATACCTCCTATTACCGTTACCCTTATGACCTTCTTTGCGTTCGGTGTCAACCACCTGCGAGCACCGGTAGAGGTAAGAGAGGCATTCGCACTCGGTGAAGAGGGAAAGCGAGAACTTCATCGCCGGATTTCGCTGTCACCTGGATGCGAGCTCATCCTGCTCTCGACGTGTAATCGGACCGAGGCGTATCTCTACGGCTCGCTCGGCGACGTGGGGGTGATCAAAGAAGCATTATGTGATTTGGCCGGGCGTCCGTGGCCGGACGTGCAGACCTTCCACGTTCAGGACGAAGACGCTGTACGCCACGTTCTGGAAGTCGCGGCCGGTCTCAAGTCGCTCGTCCTCGGTGATGCTCAGATCTTTTCGCAACTCAAGGAAGCGTATCGCATCGCGGTCGAGGAGGAGCGCGTCGGCACGACGATGCACCGATTGATGCACACGGCATTTCGCACGGCCAAGCGCGTCATTAACGAGACGGATCTCAGCACGGGTGCGGCATCGGTCCCGTACGTAGCCGTCGAGGCGGCACGGCACGCACTCGCCACCCGCGACGACCGGACGACGGAGTCGCTGCGTGCGCTCGTCGTCGGGTGTGGAACCATGGGTCGCCTGGCCGTCGATGCGCTGAAGCAATCCGGTATTTCTTCTATCTCTCTCACGAATCGATCCGAAACGCGTGGAAGAGAGGCGGCCCGGAGAGCCTGCGCGGCATTCGTCGATTGGGACGAGCGCCACCGTTCTTCCACGCTGCACGACGTCGTAATCGTAGCTACCTCCGCCGAGGAACCGGTAATCGTGGCATCCGAGCTCAGCACGCTTTCGACGAGGTCGACGACGTTCGTGGACATTTCCGTACCGCGCAACGTGGAGTCGTCCGTCACCGAGCTAGGCTATACCGTCATTGGACTCGACGAAGTCAACGCGTGGCTTTCCGAGACGGAATCCATTCGACGCACCGCCGTGCCCGAGGCTCGCCGTGTCGTGCGTGAGATGCTCGGGGAGTTCGTGTCCTGGGTTTTCCATCATCAGGCCCTCCAGCCGGTCATCCAGACGATTGCCGACACCTTCGAGACCATTCGCGCGGGTGAGGTCGAACGCCATCATCAGCGTTTGACGGCCGTTGACCGAGTGGAGCTCGATCGCATCACGCAATCTATCGTTCAGAAGATCCTAGCGGTCCCCGTCGTTCGCCTGAAAAGCGTCGAGCCGGAGAGTATAGATTTCGTCCAGGGCATCCGCCTGCTGCACGCGCTTTTCCGCAGAGGAGAATGTGAGGATCAAGATGCAGCAAACGCCGCGCTTTCCGCGCCGAGTCCGTCCGCCCGTACGGGTAGTGGGCAACGAGAAGTATGTCCGATCGATCCGCAGCTTCCGCGCGAGACGGTCGCGAAGCGGATCACGGAGCTCGAACTCGACGACGTGCTGCGATTGTTTTCAATTCATGAAATCGGACCGTATCCGGCGCCGGCCCCAGGGGACGAACGAAAACCGTCGTGATGACTACGCGGGCGCTCGTGCTGGGCACGCGCGGAAGTGCACTCGCACTGCGGCAGGCACGTTACATTCAAGAACGCCTCGAACGAGTCGGTTTCACGGTCGAACTCGAAAAAATTTCCACGACCGGCGACCGCAACCTCGATCTCCCGCTATCGAAGATCGGTGACAAGGCCTTATTCACCAAAGAGATCGATCTCGCGCTTCTCGACGGCCGCATTCAGATCGCAGTCCACTCCCTGAAGGACTTGCCGACACGTCTACCGGAGGGGGTCCGCCTGGCGGCGGTTACCGACCGGGAGGACCCGCGCGATGCGTTCGTTGCACACCGTCGTGTTTCGGGCCCGCTTGCCGACCTTCCCTCGGGAGCCGTTCTGGCAACGTCCTCGCTCCGGCGATCCGCCCAGCTCAAAGCGTGGCGACGAGACCTCCACGTCGTGTCCGTACGAGGAAACGTCGACACGCGTCTCGAAAAACTGGACGCGGACGACTGGCACGGTTTGATTCTCGCCTACGCAGGATTACGACGACTCGGTCTCGAAGGCCGCGTTCGCGAGATCATCGACACGAACGTGATGCTTCCTGCCGTCGGACAGGGTGCCTTGGGGATCGTCTGCGCGACCGCAGACGAGCACGTCTACGCCATATTGCACGACGTATTCCACCATGCAGCGACCGGATTCGGTACGGCGGCCGAACGATCGATGTTGAGGGCTCTTGAGGGCGGATGTTCCGTTCCCGTAGGTGCCCTCGGGCACGTCGTGAATGATCAGATGACGCTAACGGGAGCCGTCGTTTCGCTGGATGGATCTCGGTGCTGCCGCGCCGAGGTATCCGGCCCGACCGAAGCAGCCGAGCGATTGGGCCTCGAATTGGCGGAGCTCTTGTTGTCGCAAGGAGCCGACGCCATCCTGAAAGAGATTCGGGCGCTAGAAGAATGAAGGCGACGGTGGTGCTCTTCCGATCCGGCGACGAGGCCGACCCGTATGAGGAGGCGTTGCGTGATGCCGGCTACGTCTGCCAATCGGTGCCGGTCCTTCGATTCGAATTTGTCAACGAAAGGGAGCTCCGAAATGCGCTCGAGCATCCGCGCAGCTACGACGGGTTGATATTGACGAGCCCTCGGGCCGTCGAAGCGCTGACGATGGCCATGGCCTGGCTGCCGACCGAGAATGTCGTGTGGCATGCCAAGGCCATCTTCGCCGTAGGTCCTCGAACGGCGTCCGAGCTTCGGGCAATCGGATTCGATCCAACCGGCGAGGGGGGTGGTTCGGCTGAAATGCTGGCAGAGTACGTCCTGCATCGTGACTTCGAAAGACCGCTGCTTTTTCTCTGCGGCGACCGGCGCCGAGACACGCTTCCTTCACGCCTGAGAGAGTGTGGCATTACCTTAGAGGAGTTGTGCATCTACGAATCGCATGAGCGCACGGACCTGGCCCTCGCGTCGCGCCCGTCGCCGGACTGGGCCGTCTTCTTCAGCCCCTCTGGCGTTGAGGCGGTTCAGAGGGATCAGGGGTGGGATCTTACCAGACTTCGCATAGCCGCCATCGGCGAAACGACGTCCGAAGCTCTCCGGTCGAAGGGCATCAGCGTACACGCCGTTGCCGAAGAGCCGACCCCGGATGCCCTCGCCCTTGCGATTCGTGTCGCGGACACGGATCGTATGCCGCGTTCGTAGGCATGCCGTCGTCACGTGCCCAAAACCTCGTCGATGGCTTCACGGAGCCGAGCGGTCGCCGCGATCGGATCCGTAGCCGTCGTAATCGCCGTCATCACGGCCACGCCGAATGCCCCGGCTTCGAGCACCGACGCAACGCGGTGCACCGTGATGCCGGCAATGGCGATGACGGGAATTCGAATCTGCCGGCAAACGGAACGAAGAACGGCAAGGCCCTTGATCGAGGCCGGGTTCGCCTTCGAACGTGTTTCGAATACCGGCCCGAAGCCGACGTAATCGGCTCCCTCCACGGCCGCCGCGATCGCTTGGTCGGGGTTCGTCGCCGTGGCTCCGATGAGCACGTGCTCACCGAGCAGGGCACGAGCACGCGCGACGGGAAAGTCGCTCTGTCCAAGGTGGATTCCGTCGGCCGCAGACGCGAGAACGACGTCGATCCGGTCGTCCACGACGAAGGTGGCGTCTCGAAGGCGACACACTTCCGCGACCTCGTCCGCCTGCTGGAGGACGTGTCGGATACCGGCCTTCTTTTCACGGAGCTGAATCGTGTCGGCCCCGCCTTCGAGGGCGAACGATGCGATCTCGGCGTGTGAGAAGCGTTGCTGAAAGTGAAAATCCGTCAGCACGTGCAGTCTTCCTATCTTCTTTTTATTCATGTACCGTTCGTCCTTGCATGAAGTAGTCTCCGGACCCTAGATTCGCAATGCTCTTCCGACCGATCGCCCTGCCCTTTCCATAGTAATGACGCCTTCTCATCGGAACCGCCAGGTTGACGACGCGCGCGCGATTTTTAATGCAGCCGTACGAGCCGTGCAGGCAGATACGTTGCTGGAAGGGGAAGAGTGGGACCGCGTCGGTACCAAAAAGATCAGTTCGTACAAGCGCGTTCACGTCGTGGGCATGGGTAAGGCAGCCCTGGCCATGGCTTCCGTCCTAGAAGCTAAACTCGATCGCAAGATAACGGGGGGTGTGATCGCCGTTCCGGCCGGATACCCGGCATCGCTACCGGGCCATCTCCGATCCCCCTCGCGGATTCACGCGATCGAAGCCGGACATCCGCTGCCGAACGAAGGAAGCCGCCGCGCAGCGGAGCAGATCCTCGAACTGGCGGGGCGGGCGGAGGAAGGGGACCTCGTCGTGGCGCTGATCTCAGGCGGTGGCTCCTCCCTCTGTGCCGACTTCACGGGTGAAGTGACGCTCGACGATGCGCAGGAGACGTACCGTCTTCTTTTGAAATCGGGGGCCGACGTTTACGCTACGAACACCGTTCGGAAACACCTGTCGAATGTGGGGGGTGGCCGGTTGGCGGCGGCGGCCGAACCGGCGGACGTGCTGGCACTCATCGTATCGGATGTCGTCGGAGATGACCTGAGCATAATCGCGAGCGGACCGACGGTGGCGGATCCGTCGACGTTCGAGGATGCGAAGCACGTATTGGAGGAGAGGGCACTCTGGGATCTCATACCGGATTCGGTGCGCCAGGTCATCGACCGAGGTCGATCGGAGCCGCTTCACGAGACGCCCAACGGCGATTCGGGCATTTTCGGACGCGTCACGAATCGGCTTGTAGCCACGAACGCTACCGCCCTGGAGGCGTCGGCCTTCGAAGCGCAGAAGCGTGGATACGAACCTGAGATCGTATCCAGCGACATGACCGGTGAGGCGCGTGAAGTCGGCCGCTATTTGGTAGAGGCGGCGCTGGATAGGAAAAATACTCGTCCCCTCTGTCTGATCTGCGGCGGCGAGACGACGGTCGTAGTTCGAGGAACGGGTAGGGGAGGACGCAACCAGGAGATGGCACTTTCGGCCTCTCTCGGAATGCACGGCGAAAATCGGGACGTGGTCTTCCTGAGTGGTGGGACCGACGGGATCGACGGACCAACCGACGCTGCCGGAGCCTGGTCCACACCCGAAACCGTCTCCGCCGGCAAGAAACGGGGCTTCGATGCACGAGATTACCTCGCGAACAACGACAGCTACACGTTCTTTCTGCACGTCGAAAGTCTGTTAAAAACAGGGCATACGCATACGAACGTCATGGACGTGCAAGTCATACTGGTTGACGGCCTGCCGCGGCACAGTTCCTGAGCGCCGATGCGAGCTCGGCATAGCGAGGCCAGTGTTCCCGATTCAGTTCGTACGTCGTCAGACCTATCGTGACGTGCATCCACTCTCCGTACTCGCGGACGTCCAGGACGCGCTCCCGGCTCGGCTCGACGTCATTGAGGAGCTCCCACACCGTGCGGGCGGCCACGAAGTCTCCGCCGATGCGTATTTCGGCCAATTCCGTCTGGATTCGGAACGTCGTCCACGTCGAAGCTATGAGCAAAGCGCCTCCGGCGGCCCAGAGTGCACCCGGCAGGATTCGGATGCCCTCAAGCACCCCGACCAGCGTGAGAATCATGACGGGCAACATGCACGCCGCCAGAGGCCGTACGAGCGACCGCCCGTACACGACAGGCCACGAAAGGCCTCCGGGATGACGCGTACTCCTAAAATAGTTAGACTCCCACGTAATGGACCGGTCATGCACGGAATGGATACCGATCGCTGCGACTTCGTCAGGCTGCTTGTGCCTTTCTGCGTAACGTAGGCGTGGTCGCAAACGCCCGCGGCACGGGAAGATCCATCATCGTATGCAGTCCGGGGCGCGCCTTCATCACGAGCGGGATAGCGTTCACCAGGGCCGCGACCGTGGCCGTATCACCGAATATGCCTTCGCGCACGACGAGATCGATCGGCGGTGATCCCACCACGCGAACCGTGTCATGAGAGTTCAACGCACCTACGTACATCTTGAGATCCAGTGTCAGGATCGAGATCTCGTCTACGTATCCCGCGATGGCGTGGTGGATGCCGGCGACACGGCCTCTCGCAACGGAAACATGTGCCGTCGTCACGTCACGATCCGAGATCACCGGTTCGAGCGTCTCCTCGACGCGATCCAGCGACCACCCGAGACCCTCGGCGACGAATAGAAGGGATTCTCGGAGGCCTACGTGGCCGAACGTTCCGGTCTTCTTTCGCTCCGCAAATTCGTCGGCGGTCAAGCCGGCCCCGACTTTTTTCTGCAGCGGAAGGCGACGCTTCGCGGCATCTACGACGCGCTCGACGTGCAGCTCGCGGACGTCGCTGCATACGCCCGTCGCGGTCAACGCGAGCGTGTCCATGGCAAAGCCGGGATTTACGCCGGTACCGACGATCACCACACCGTGATCAGTGGCCAGACCGGCGAGCTCGACGCTGAGTTCCGGGTGACGGTCGTATGGGTAAGCGAGCTCCTCGGTGGAGGAGATTACGTGCACTCCGTGGCGCACACACTGCACGAGCTGATGCTGGACGCGATCGAGAAAGGACGACGTCGCGTGCAGTACGACGTCGACCTGACCGTCCCTGAGGACCGCTTCGGCGTCACTCGACACGATTACGCCCGTGGGCGCCTCGCGCCCCACGATCGCCGAGACGTCTTTGCCGTCCTTCTCGGGGTCGATGTCGATCGCACCGACCAATTTCAGGAGACCTGTGCCCTCCTTCGAAAGGATCGTGCGTATGCATTCTTGTCCGATCGGTCCGACACCGTACTGTACTACACGAATGGGTTTGCTCATAGATTAGCGCACTTCCTCGGCTTGCATCACGTCTTCTGCATCCGGCTGAAGGTATGAATACGAAAAGTGACTTGGCGGATTATAATTCTCCTTGATCGTTCGGGCTGAGATCCATCGTACCAGATTGAGGATCGACCCGGCTTTGTCGTTCGTGCCGGATCCCCTGGCCCCACCGAACGGTTGCTGTCCGACGACGGCCCCGGTAGGCTTGTCGTTTACGTAGAAATTCCCGGCATTGTCCGTCAGGCGATCGGTCGTTTTCACGATGACGTCTCGATCCGCCGCAAAAACCGCACCGGTAAGCGCGTACGGCGACGTCCGATCGATCAAGTCGAGCGTCTCCTCATAGCGTGCGTCCTCGTAGACGTAAATGGACACGACCGGTCCGAAGATTTCCTCGCACATGGTGGTGTGCATCGGATCGTCGACGAGGAGGACCGTCGGTTCGATGAAAAAGCCCACGTCGTCCGAATATCCACCCCCCCACAATACCTCCGCGTGTTCGTCGGATTCGGCCTGGCGAATATAGCCCGTGATCTTGTCGTAGGATTCACGATCGATCACGGCATTCATGAAGTTCGTGAAGTCTTCAACGGGGCCCATCTTCACGTCCTGGAGCTGGGCGAGCAACTCGTCCCGAATAGCGGGCCAAAGGGAACGAGACGCGTAGATGCGCGACGCGGCGGAGCATTTCTGTCCCTGGTATTCGAAACCACCCCGTACGATCGCCGTCGCAACTTGGGCCGGGTCGGCCGACGCGTGCGCGATGATGAAGTCTTTGCCACCGGTTTCACCTACGACGCGCGGATAACTTCGATAGTCCGCCACGTTAGCACCGATCGTCTTCCACATGTGACGAAACGTACTCGTCGAACCGGTGAAATGAAGTCCCGCGAAATGATTGGAAGCGAACACGGGATCGCCAACGTCGGGACCGTGACCCGGAAGCAGGTTGATCACGCCGGGTGGAAGGCCGGCTTCCTCCAAAAGGCGGTACGTGAAATAGGCGGAGTAGAGCGACGTAGTCGCCGGTTTCCACAGCGCGACGTTGCCCACCAAGGCAGGCGCCGTAGGTAGATTTCCCTGAATCGACGTAAAATTGAACGGCGTCACGGCGAAGACGAAACCCTCGAGCGGGCGATACTGGAGGCGATTCCAGGTGCCCTCCGACGAGAACGGCTGCTCCTCGTAGATCTGCTGCATGTACCACACGTTGAAGCGCCAGAAGTCGATCAACTCGCAGGCCGCGTCGATCTCGGCCTGATAGGCATTCTTACTCTGGCCCAGCATGGTCGCGCCGTTTATCGTGTCACGCCACGGCCCCGCGAGTAGATCGGCTGCTCGCAAGAAAATCGCCGCTCGATCCTGCCAGTCCATGCGGACCCACGCCCGGCGTGCGGCGAGCGCCGCCTCGACCGCCCGCACCACCTCGTCATTTCCGCACAGGTGCGCCGTAGCGAGAGATACCGAATGATCGTGCGGTGTCTTTACCTCGATCGCCTCACCGGTTCGAATTTCTTCCCCGCCGATGATCGCAGGGATCTCTACGTGATCGCTCTTCAACTCGATCAACCGCTTCTGAAGTGAACGGCGCTCGTTCGATCCGGGAGCATAGCTGCGTATCGGCTCGTTAACCGGCTGCGGGACTCGTGGAATGCTGTTCGTCATGACTCTATTCTATGCAGGCCTCGTCTGAACTCGCCGTTGGCCGTATCCGACCGGCGGATAGGATACTCGAAAGCCCGCGGTGAGGTTTTGCGAGACGAAATCCATTCGTCGCTGAATTGGTCGGTACCAAGAGGGTCTTAAAGACCGTCCGTTACCGAAAAGGAACTCGTACCTGTGGCTTCACGCTTCGAACGCTTCATGGCCTTCCGTTACCTGCGCTCAGCGCAGGGACGCCAGGAAGGCCGCCGCTTCGTGCGTTTCATCACGTATGTCGCCGTCGGCGGCGTCGCTCTCGGCGTAGCCGCGCTGTTGCTCGCCTTGTCGATCGTGCGCGGATTCAGCAACGAGATCGAAGCCAAGATCATCGGATTCGGTGCGCACGTTCAGGTCGAGTCGTATCAGGACGAGCCGATTGACGGCGCCGATTCGTTGAGGGCGCGGTTGAACGCCTTTCCGGGCGTCCAGTCCGCGGCGCCCACGATCCAGGAATTCGCCCTTCTTCGGAAGTCCCAAAGCGAAATCGACGGCGTGGCCATCTGGGGTACCGACGAACTGCCCCGGTACGTACGTGAACACGTCGTCGCCGGTACGTTCGAAACCACGGTCGACAGCGCCGGGCGACCCGGCGTCGTCATCGGCAGCGGACTGGCACGATCGCTTGGAGTCCAGGTTGGCGACCGGGTGACGTCCTTTTCGATGCGGGCGGACGAAATCGGACGAGCGGCAGGAGGGCGTAGGTTGGCGGCGCCTCGGGTGAAGCAATTTCACGTGGCCGGCACGTACGAGACCTCACTATCTAATTTTGATGACCTCTATGCCTTCACGACGATGGAGGCGGCGCGGGATCTGCTAGGATACGGTCCGAATCAGGTGACGCGATTTGACGTAACCGTAGACGACGTGGACGACGCCCGGGAGATCGCCCGAGCCATCGAGGACGAACTCGGCTTTCCCATCATGGCTCGCAGCATTTTTGAAGTCTATCGCGGCTTGTTCGCCTGGGTAAATCTACAGGAGGGTATCATCCCGATCGTGATCAGCGTGATCGTCGTCGTCGCGGCATTCAATATCGTCGGAACGTTGCTCATGCTCATTCTGGAAAAGACGAGAGAGATCGGCATTCTCGAGAGCATGGGCGCCTCGCGCCGTTCACTTCGAAAGCTCTTCCTCTGGTTGGGGATCCTCGTCGGTGGCGTGGGCACGGTCATCGGCCAGGTCGTCGCCCTCTCGTTTGCACTCCTGCAAAAGCGCTATGCGATCATCCCCCTGCCCGAAGAGGCATACTACATGAAGACGGCCCCGATCGAACTCAATGCGCTTGATTTCGTAGTCGTCGGTGTGGTCGCACTCGTGCTGTGCACGCTAGCAGCGTACGTCCCTGCGCGCGTCGCGGCACGCGTCGAACCCATTCGAGCCATTCACTTTCGGTGAGATTTATGATCGGTCGATCGGCGGGCGAAGCAAGCACCGGGGAAATTACGGTTCGAGTCTTGTTCTTCAGCGTGCTGCGTGAGCAGGTGGGCCGCGGCGAACTCGAGCTCAGCGTGAAGGCGAACTCCCGATCGGAAGAGCTTCTCGACCGATTGTCGGCGACCTATCCCGCCGTGGACGAATTTCGCTCGGTGACACGCGTAGCCGTGAATCAGTCTTATGTTGATGGATCGGTCGAACTTATGGATGGCGACGAGATGGCCCTCATCACGCCGGTTAGTGGCGGATAAAGTTATGCTTGACGTTTGCGACGACCGGAGTTGGATCCGACTGACTGCCGAGCCGCTGGAAATTGACGTGGTGGCGCGCTTTCTGCGAGACGAGCGCGCCGGTGCTATCGACCTGTTCCTGGGTACGACTCGTCGATGGACGCACGGCGATGAGACCGTAGAGCTCGAATACGAGGCATACGAGGCGATGGCCATTGAAGAAATGCAGCGAATCGCCGCGGAGGCCGCTGCGTCCTGGCCTGTCACGAAACTGGCGGCTCATCATCGCACGGGCCGCGTGGCCGTCGCGGACGCCAGCGTACTCGTGGGGGTCAGCTCTCCGCACCGCGCGGAAGCATTCGACGCCTGTCGATTCTTGATAGATGAGCTGAAGCAGAGACTGCCTGTCTGGAAGCGTGAGCGCTATGCGGACGGTGAAGAAGAATGGGTGCGTGGATCCGTTGTACGACGTGCGGAATACCGGGATTGACGGGTGAGTGATGCGGGCGGCGTTATTGCAGTATAATCCCTCCTACCTCGACGTCGAGGCTAATCTGAACGAGTCCGAACGGTTGCTCGAAAAAGTCGATGCGGACCTCGTCGTATTGCCGGAGCTATTCGCCTCGGGGTATCACTTCAGATCACGAGATGATCTTGAGCGCGTCGCCGAACCGGCCTCCGGCGGCCCGACCAGTGATCGTCTGGTAAAGTGGGCGGGACGGCGAGAAGCCGTAATCGTGGCCGGAATACCGGAAGTCGAGAACGGAACGTTCTACAACAGCGCCCTCGTAGTAGGACCCGACGGAGTGATAG
The DNA here is from genome assembly GCA_964570345.1 of uncultured Rhodothermales bacterium. Classification (GTDB taxonomy): domain Bacteria; phylum Bacteroidota; class Rhodothermia; order Rhodothermales; family VXPQ01; genus CAZMXY01. The sequence continues at coordinate 26,321 of CAZMXY010000003.1, forward strand.
GGCTTTATCGTAAAGTCCACCTTTTCTATCGCGAAAAGCTGTTCTTCGGACCGGGTGACGTAGGTTTCCCAGTATTCGACGTCGCGACTCGCGACGGTCAGGTATATCGATTGGGAGTCATGATCTGCTTCGACTGGTACTACCCGGAGGCTGCTCGAGCACTGGCGATTCAAGGCGCGGACGTCATTGCTCATCCGTCCAATCTCGTTCGGCAAGACTGCCCGCGGGCGATGCCCATCCGTGCGCTCGAAAATCACGTATTCACGATTACGGCGAATCGCGTCGGGCGTGAGACGGCTCATGGCGAAGAATTACGATTCATAGGCCGTAGTATGGTCTGCGATCCAACCGGCGCAACGCTCTTTTCCGCATCCGGCGACGAGACGCTGGCTGAAATCGTCGAATTCGATCCATACCGGGCACGAAATCGCCGGATTACGGAGCTCAACGATCTGTTGAGGGATCGTCGTCCCGAAGCGTACGATGAGCTGGTCAAGCGGTCGGCTTGAGGGAGGCAGGTCAGGAATCACGCCGCAGCGTGCCGATCTCGCCGAAGTAACGCTCGAGTGCCCCACGAATGCGCCGTTCCGGATTCGGATTCGTATCGGGAACGAACGGCCGCCCGGTCACGCGTTCGTACAGGGCGACGTAGCGCCGCGCTACTTCCATCCGAAAGTCGTCAGGCAGATCCGGGAGCGATTCGTCTTCACCGCCCTGGAACCCGTGATCCATCAACCATTCGCGCACGAACTCCTTCGAAAGCTGCTTTTGAGGCTTGCCGATTCGGAGGCGATCGTCGTACTCGTCCTGGTAATAGTACCTGGATGAATCGGGCGTGTGCACTTCGTCAATGACCACGTAGGAGCCGTCCGGCCGGCGGCCGAATTCGTATTTCGTGTCGACGAGGATCAAGCCTCGCTCTGAGGCCATTCCGGTACCCCGCTCGAACAGGCCGAGTGCAAGGGCCTTAAGATGATCAAACGTGCGGTCATCCAGCAGACCTCGTTCGACGATCTCGGCTCGGCTTACGTCTTCGTCGTGGCCCTCTCGCGCCTTCGTAGCAGGGGTCAGAATCGGAGTCGGGAGCTTGCTGCTCTCCGTGAGACCGTCCGGAAGCAGCACGCCCGAAATCCTGCGGCGGCCCGTTCGATATTCCCGCCAGGCGTGGCCCGCGAGATAGCCCCGAATGACGAATTCAATCGGCACGGGTTCGCATCGGACGGCGATAGTGACGTTCGGATCGGGAACCGACACGAGATGGTTAGGGGCGACGTCTCGTGTGCATTCGAAGAAATATGCCGCGACTTCATTCAGTACCTGCCCCTTGAACGGGATGCATTGACGAAGAATGTGATCGAAGGCCGAGATCCGGTCCGTCGTGACCAAGATCAGTTCGCCGTTCAGCCGATACGTATCGCGAACCTTTCCTTGATACTGCCGGCCGAATTCGATCAGATGCGTCTCGCGGAGCGTTCGATCGAGCTGCTGCTCCAAAATTCGCGAATCAATCATCGCCGCAAAGACCTCGGTCGTCAGGAAGGAACGGACGAACCGCGGCCGACGAGCTCCGGAACGATCCTACGGGACACCGGCTTCTCATCGTGCTCGTCCTGCATGTGGTGAAGCAGCAGCTCGGTCGCCTCTTCGCCGACCCAGTGCATTCGCTGATCCACGCTGGAGAGGCCGATATAATAGCTCGTCTTGATGTCGTCGTAGCCGACGATAGCGACGTCTTCGGGCACGCGCTTACCTGCATCGCGGGCCGCCTTGCACGCACCGATGGCCTGCACGTCGCTCATCGCAAACGCCGCGGTGACGGGCGGCTGGACTTCAAGAATCCGCTCCATGGCCTCGTAACCCGACTCCTCGCTGAATCCGGCGTGCTTCTCGGTCTGACCGGTAAAGAGGAGTTGATCTCCCATGTCGAGTCCGGCACGGGCCAACGACTCCTTTGCGCCCTGAATGCGTTCGTCCTGCACCTTGCTCGGCGTATGCGACACGATGATGGCGATCCTTTCGTGTCCGAGTTTGAGGAGGTGGTCGACGGCTGCTCGCCCTCCGGCCACCTCGTCCCAGTAGAATGAGTCGAAGTCATCGTGCTCCATTCCTATCAGTACGACGGGAGCGTGGAGCGCGCGGAGTTCCTGCGCGATGCGCGTGTCGATGGGTACCCCCACGAGCAAGAGGCCGTCGACCGCGCCCCGTTTCAGAAAGTTCAGGAGCGTATGATGGGGCGACGTGGATCCGAGGTCACAGAGCAATAGATCGATGTCCTGATTGCGGAGCCTGAATCGAATGCCCTTCAACAGCTCGGTATGAAACGGCATCGTGAAGGTAGGTATCGCTACGGCGAAGGACTTCGACTGTTTTTGGGCCAGAGACTTTGCCGTGCGATCGGGACGAAATTGAAGCTCCTCGATGGCTTTCAGAACGCGAACCCGAGTCGGTTCGGAGACGTCGGTACTGTTGTTGAGCACGCGTGAAACCGTCGAGATCGCTACGCCGGCCCGATCTGCGACGTCGTAGATCGTGACCTTGGACTTTTCCTGCGGCATAGCTGCGAAGGACAGACTGGGTCGAAGTATAGACTGCGGCCGGCGGCACTTGCGTCGCCGGCGCTCGTTTAATCGTTTAAGTTATTCATGAGCGAGATCGAAAACCATCCAAAATAGCTTAAGAGGAGGTCTTCCGACACGATACGGCTGTTGAGGGCGACCCGCTGGACGAGCCGGCCTCCGGACGCGCTCGTACCGTCACGTGTCGACGGCGTTTCTTCCCGTCGGTTCGCGCAGTATCTTGCCGACGAACCGACACGGCGCGTCACATCCTTCAGCCCATCCCAAAATCTCGACGTCCCGCCATCCAGACGGAACTGACTCATGGCTCGCGTAAAGTTAGAAGGACTCAAAAAGGTGTACGACAACGACGTCGTGGCCGTCCACAACGCTTCATTCGAAGTGAATGACGGTGAATTCGTCGTTTTGGTCGGGCCGTCCGGCTGCGGCAAGAGCACCATGCTGCGCATGATCGCCGGTCTCGAATCGATTACGCACGGCACGCTCTACATTGGCGATCGCGTCGTGAACGACGTGCCGCCGAAGGATCGCGACATCGCCATGGTGTTCCAGAATTACGCGCTTTATCCGCACATGAGCGTGTTCGACAACATGGCTTTTGGATTGAAGCTCAGGAAATATCCGAAGGGCGAGATTCAAAAGCGGGTGAGACAGGCAGCCGACATTCTCGGCATCCATGAAATTTTGGATCGAAAGCCGAAACAACTTTCGGGCGGTCAGCGCCAACGCGTAGCGGTCGGTCGAGCCATCGTCCGCAAACCCCAGGTCTTTCTTTTCGACGAACCGCTCTCGAATCTCGACGCGAAGCTGCGCGTCCAAATGCGCACGGAAATCTCCAAGTTGCACCGGCAGCTCGCCGCGACGATGATCTACGTGACGCACGATCAAGTAGAAGCGATGACGATGGGCGATCGAATCGTCGTGCTCCGTGACGGCTACATCCAGCAGATTGATCGCCCCCTTGATCTTTACGGCCGCCCGCGAAACAAATTCGTCGGGGGGTTCATCGGAAGTCCGTCGATGAATTTCGTGGCGGGGAAAATCGTCCGGGACGACGGATTGACGTTTCGTGCCTTAGGCAATGCCTTTACGCTCGATCTGGACGACGTACGCGTAAAGTCTCTCGAACGGTACGAGGGGAGGGAGGTCACGCTCGGCATCCGTCCCGAGGACATTTTCGTCGCCGGGAGCTCCCACATTACGAATCCGGTAGCCGAAGCCGATTTCTTGCTCGACGTCATCGAACCGATGGGGAACGAGATTTTTCTGTATGCCCGTTCTCTCGAGCAGGAGATCGTCGCGCGCGTCGCCCCGCAGCAGTTGCCGGAGGCCGGCCAGTCCGTTCGACTCGCCCTGGATCTGAAAAAGCTGCACTTCTTTGACAGCGAGAGCGAGCTTGCCGTCGACGCCGAAGGAGCACCTGCCGCCGCAGCATAGCAACGGACCTCGTCGCTATCGTCGTACGTCGCTCCCGGATGAAATCGTCGTGTTCCGTGGGAACGTGTATAGGGTAGGGGGGTATGGTATTACGAAAATAGATGGGGGTATGAACAGCAAGAGAGGGAAGTCACATGACGCAAGAACGACTACGAATTGAGGGGATGGGCTGCGCTCACTGCGTTGCGGCCGTCCGGTCGGCTCTCGAGGGGCTCGACGTGCAAATCCTGGACGTAACCATCGGACGCGCCGACATTCGTTACGAAAGCGGGGGCGTGGACGACAACGAGATTGATGCGGCTGTCTCGTCCGCAGGATATCGAGTTATTTCTCATGAGAAATAGTCGTATCACTTGTTAAATAAGTGTATAGACTGCGTCACATTGATTAATACTTTACTATGAGGCTACCGGAAAAAGAGGAGATTAGCGTTCTTCAGCGCCTCCGGCGCGCCGAAGGCCAGGTCCGAGGACTGCAGCGCATGGTGGAAGACGGAAGATATTGTGGAGACGTCCTCCAGCAAATAACGTCGGTCCAGCGGGCTCTGCGGTCGATTGGCGAGATCATTACGCGAAACCATCTCGAGACGTGCGTCACCGAAGCCCTTCGCTCCGGCGACCGCGAGGCGGCCGAGCACACGTACGAGGAGATCATGAATCTGTTGTACAAGCAGCTGCGGTAGGATGAAGAAGCGATCGGCCACGGCAGATTTGAAGGTGGGGGCGTCCGCGTCGTCCGGCGATGACGTGCTTCCGCGAAGCACGGCCGACGTGCTGGAGATAGGTATCGGCGGTATGACGTGTGCCGCGTGCGCCGCACGAGTGGAAAAAGCTCTTTTGAGCGTCGCCGGCATAGAATCCGTCAACGTAAACGTTGCGACGGAACGTGCGGCCGTCCGTTGGCGACGCGGACGCTCCGGTATGGACGATTTGGAGGCAGCCGTTCGCAGGGCGGGATACCATCCGGTGCGCATCGACGGGACGATCGAGGAGCGTTCGAACGCACAAACCACCGTACGGACGGAGGAGAAAGCCGCGATGAGGAGGCGTCTCGTCAGCGCCGCCACGTTCACGCTGCCCGTCATGATCCTCGAAATGGGGCCCATGCTGTCCGAATCGTTCGCGGCGTGGCTCGGAACGTTCCTCGCGCGAGGGGATCTGCACGTACTCCTGTTCGGATTCGCCAGCATCGTGCAGTTCGGTCCCGGCCTCGGATTCTACGTTCGGGGATGGAAAGGCGCCGTTCAACGAGATCCTGACATGAACACGCTGGTCATGCTGGGAACGACGGCGGCCTATGGATACTCCACGATAGCGACGTTCTGGCCGGGGCTTCTACCGGCTGGGACTGCCCACGTGTACTTCGAGGCCTCCACGGGAATCATCACGCTCGTATTGGCCGGCAAATATATCGAAGCGGCCGCGAAAGGCAAGTCCAATCAGGCCATTCGGCGCCTCCTCGAGCTGCAGCCTCAAACGGCCCATGTGGTTCGCGACGGGGTCGAGCGCGACGTGTCCGCGGTTGAGATCGTCCCCGGTGACGTCCTCAGCGTACGTCCCGGAGAGCGCGTGCCTGCGGACGGCATCGTTTCAGAAGGCCGTTCCTACGTAGACGAATCGATGATCACCGGTGAGCCCTTACCGGTTGAAAAGACGGAGGGCGACGAAATCGTCGGAGGGACGGTGAACGGCGCGGGTTCGTTTCGATTTGCAGCGACGCGTGTCGGAGGCGATACGGTGCTGGCTCAAATCGTCCGACTCGTAGAGGAGGCACAAGCGTCGAAGCCCCCCGTGCAGGCGCTTGCTGATCAGGTAGTGCGCGTTTTCGTCCCGATCGTCCTGGTCGTTGCGATCGCGACGTTCGGCGTCTGGATGGCCGTCGGTCCGAATCCGGGAATCACGTATGCCCTCGTAGCGTCTGTTTCCGTGCTGATCATCGCATGCCCGTGCGCGATGGGCCTGGCGACGCCCACTTCGATCATGGTGGCGACGGGTGCAGCAGCCGAAATGGGCGTACTTTTCCGCCGCGGCGAGGCGCTCCAAGCGCTTCGCGAAGTCGACGTCGTGCTGCTCGACAAAACGGGAACCATTACCGAAGGGAAGCCGGGCGTACGCGAGGTCGTCGTGGCGCCGTCATTTGACCGAACCCAGGTTCTGCGATGGGCCGCCTCCGTGGAGCGTCGATCGGAGCACCCCATCGCGGAAGCCATCGTTCGAGCGGCGGAGAAGGAGGCGCTCTCGCTTCCTGACGTGAGCGATTTCGAATCGCTTACAGGCTCCGGGGCCCTCGGATACGTCAACGGCCGCCTGATTCAGGTGGGATCGCGGCGATACATGGAAGAACTCGGCGCAGCGCTTCCGGAGAACGGCCTCTTCGACGCCGGTCGCGAGCGAGCGGAGACGCGCACCTACGTTGCGGTCAACGGCGAGCTTGCCGGTGCCTTTGCCGTGGCGGATCGGCTGAAGGACGGTGTACGCGAAACGGTCGGATTTCTTCGTGAACGCGGGCTTCACGTCGTCATGATCACCGGGGACGAAGAGGGTGCGGCCCGCCATATCGCGCGCCAGATCGGCATTACGGACGTGGAGGCGGGCGTGCGTCCCCAGGAGAAAGCCGAGCTGGTCGGCCGCCTTCAGCGTGAAGGCCGGCGCGTCGCGTTCGTCGGAGACGGCATCAATGACGCACCGGCGCTGGCTCAGGCCAACGTCGGCATTGCGATCGGGACCGGGACGGACGTCGCGATCGAATCGGGCGACATGATTCTGGTGTCGGGCGATCCGCGCGGGATCGTCCATGCATTCGAGATCTCCCGGCGAACGTTGCGCAACATCAAACAAAATCTGTTCTGGGCGTTCGCCTACAACGTCGCGCTGATTCCGGTGGCGGCGGGAGTCTTATACCCGTTCGTCGGAATTTTGCTTTCGCCCGTGTTTGCGGCCGGCGCCATGGCCGCCTCCGATGCCTTCGTCCTCGGCAATGCATTTCGGCTTCGCGGCCTCAAGCGAGTAGCTTTGCTTACGACGCCGCGTTCCGTGTCTTGCTCGTGAATCCCGACGACGGCCCGTCGCTCTCTAAA
>CAZMXY010000003.1:33509-49804 GCA_964570345.1 uncultured Rhodothermales bacterium
GCGGAGGCCGGGACGTCGCATCGTGATCGTCTTTTCACACGCGTCCTTGATTTGTCCCCGCAGCACCGTTATACTGTCTCTACTTCCGATAACTATTCTTATCGGAAGTAGAATCCCCCTCAAATGAACGATTTAAAGCATGAGCACGGACGACAGCCTCGCGCGATACGAGACGAACGTCGGATTCCACCTCGACGGCGACGTCGACCTTCTGGCCATCTACCTGCAGCGCTTCGACCGTGCCGCCACGCGCCGCGGCTACGGAAGCGATCTGACCGACTTCTTCGGTTCGGCCTCCGTCAGGCTCGCTGAAGCGCGGGCCGTGTCATTTCTCCACGTGAACCGATACGTCGCGCAGCTCCAGGACAAGGGCCGCAAGACGTCGACCATCAAGCGCCGCATCGCCGCGATCCGCGGCTTCTTCGAGTGGCTCCTGGCGCTCGACCTTATTGAGAAAAATCCCGCACACCGTCAACTTCTTCGACGCATACGTTCCGGCGGGTCGCGCGACAAAAAGCTTATTTTCCTTTCGGCGCAGCAAGCAGAGCGCCTGCTCGCTGCCGTCGAGGATTCCGGCGAGGCCGCGCCGCGCGATCGCGCACTGCTGCTCACGCTGCTGCACTGCGTCCTGCGTCGGTCGGAGGCGGCGGCGATGGACGCCGAGCATATCCGCCCGCTCGGTCACTACTGGGTACTGGACCTTCCTCAGACCAAGGGCGGAACCGATCAATACGTGAAGATTCCGGCTCACGTCGTCGAGGAGGTCGAGGCGATGAAAGCCGCCTATGGAATTTCCGAAGGGCCCCTCTGGCGCTCGCTCAGCAACAACAGCCGGGGAAAGCGTCTATCGGAGCGGTCGATTTACGGAATCGTCGAAAGGGCGGCCCGTCTCGCGGATTTGCCGAGCGAAATCGGCGCGCATTCCCTCCGCCACACCGGCTGTACGCTCGCCATCGAGGCAGGCGCGTCCATCCAGCAGGTCCAGGCGCACGCGCGCCACAAAAACGTAGAGACCACGATGATGTACGTACATCAGCGTGATCGACTTCGCGATAGCGCAGCCGATTACATCCACTTAAAGAAAAAATGACGTCTACGGGGCGCAGACGCCTCGACTCTTCGCCGGCGTCCCCGGACTTACTCCACCCGGTCGTCCGCAGCGACGTCTGCGGAGAAGCGGAAGATCGCAGCAATTCCGCCTTCCGCCGGCATGTTCTCGGCTCGGAGCGCGTGCACGGTTCCACCTTGCAAGAAGGTCTGCACGGCCGCAAAGTCCAGCATGTCGTCATCGCCGACCTGGCGTTCATCGTGCAGTTCGAGCGTATTCGCATCTTCGTCGTAACGCCCCCAGACGTGGGCATCGATCTCTATGAGGAGCGTATCCACGCGTCCGAACTTCGAACCGGGGACGATTTCACGGATGTCGTCTGTAGCAAGACCCTGACCGTTACTGCTGAACTGGCGAAATCGCTCGATCGCCTTGTTCTGCGACTGCAGAAAAAGGGGCTCGACGACCTCCCAGGCTCGCAGGTGCAGTTCCCTGGGTTTCATATGGTCGGGACTACCCTGTACGATCGTGTCGTGAACCAGGTGTTTGTACCCGTTCACCTCTTTGTAGAGGGGCAGGTAGTATTCGACGCCGGCCAGGAGCAGCGGGGCCGTCTCGCCGTTTAACGTGTCTCGAAGTCCATGGTCGATCTCACGGAAGAATCGAACGAGCTTATCGTGGGGACGGTGATCGTCGTCGTCCGACGTAACGCCGTGGCCATGAAAGATCGCGTCATGGCGACCGCCCGCGACGTTCCCGGTATGAAACTGAAGCCCGCGATCCTCGACCTCGTCGAAGATGACGTCGATGAGGCTCCTCGGTATTTCGATCGATTCCACCTCGCTCAGGCTATAATGCGTCCCCTGGTATAGCTTCACGTCGTTCTTGCTGAGGGCGAGCACGTAAAACCGATTATTGGCCGCCATGAGTGGGAAAAGCGGCTTCAAATGAAACCGGGCGCCGGTGACGACGAGTTCCTCGAGATCCAGCGGCAGGCGAAATACGCGGGATTCTTCGCCCGTCAGAAACGCCGCGAATCCATCGCTTTCGTCGAGCCAGAACGAAGGGCTATCGACGAACGACGCAAGCGGTTTGAGAAGCGGCTCGAATTCCGTGTCTCGGTATCCCGTTTCTTTTAGCTCATGACGCGTTTGCCTGATGAGATTTTTGAGCCGAATCGGATTCTGGGACAATTCGGATTCTACGTGATGGGTCGGCATGAATATCGAAACACAGGGCTCATGATTCTTTCGCGCCAGTTCCGCGATCTGGTCTCTGTTGAGTAGATCCATGCGTGCGATTCGATCTGTAAGAAGAGTGTAATGGACGAAACATCTTCCACGAATAGTATGCGATTCGCTTCCGTTTGGTTTGAAACTTGGATGTGACGTTACTGTGATGCCGCCGGGCCCGCCTCGCCGATTCGTTAGCATATGGGATCCTTCGGAGGACGTCCATAAAAGATCGCGCTTTCCGACGGCCGCGCCCTATTCCGATGGCTTCCATGATATCCACTGCATCTATTTAATGCGGTACCCGAGATGACAATAGAGACGTGGAATGAGGTGATTACGCTCTTGCCGACCTACGCCATCCGCCTTTCGGTAGCGCTCGCGTGCGGAATTCTACTCGGCATGGAGCGCGAACGTAAGGACAAGCCGGCCGGGCTTCGTACCATCGTACTGATCAGTCTCGGGTCCGCCCTCTTCATGATCATAGGAAACCTCGTGCCGTTTGCTTACGAGTGGCCGGAGTTGGCTCGCATCGACCCGAGCCGAGTCGCCGCCGGCGTGGTCACGGGCATCGGCTTCCTGGGCGCGGGAACGATCATTCAATCGCGGGGATCGGTACAAGGTTTAACCACGGCTGCCGTCATCTGGGTGGCGTCGGCCGTTGGAATGTGCGCCGGGTTAGGATACAACGTCATGGCGCTTGGATTCACCGGACTGATTCTGCTCGCACTGATCGCGATGGAGCCGCTGCGAAAGCGCCTGACGCGTCTTGGCCATTCGTACGAAATCGACCTCGTCGTGCCCAACGATTCGCTGACCTTGAATCGTATTCTCTACGTACTCGATGGTCACGACGTCACGCGCAGCGCGGTCGACCTGGAGGCGTTGAGCGGCGACGAACTGCGCCTACACTGCATCTATCATGGATACGCCGGGGGCGCTCTGCGTATACTTGAAGCGGTATCTCGTATCGATGGCGTTCGCGGGACCCGAATCGACGAGAGCCGGGCGCTTTGAGCCGGTCAGCACGCCTTTCCGCCACGTCGTCGTCGTCATGTCGTGAACCGAGTCACCGAGAATCACATCGACCGTGAAGCCTTTCGTCGTGATCGCCGGACCGACGGCCGTCGGAAAGACGGAGCTTGGAATCGCCCTTGCCGAACGAATCGGAGGAGAGATCATTTCCGCCGACAGCCGTCAAATCTATGTCGACATGGATATCGGCACGGCGAAGCCTTCGACCGAACAGCGGGCGCACGTGCGTCATCATTTCATCGACGAACTCCGCATCAACGAACCCTTTTCGGCGGGACGATTCGGGGTTGAGGCCGGGGCGCGCATGCGCGAGATTCTTGACCGGGGCCGCGTACCGCTGATCGTGGGCGGCTCGTCGTTGTATCTTCACTCCTTGAAACATGGTCTCGCTGACGTTCCGGACGTTCCCACCGAGGTGCGCGAAGCCGTTCAGTCCGAGCTTGAAGCTCGTGGTAGAGACGCCCTTTATCGAGAGCTCCGTGACGTGGATCCCGAGTCAGCGGCTCGGCTGGACCCGACGAAAACGCAGCGTTTGATCCGTGCACTCGAGGTGTACCGGTCTACGGGGAGACCCCTCTCTTCGTACCACGGCGAACAAGCGGCTCCCTCGTATGCGTTTCGTACGTTCGTTCTGAATCGGGACCGATCCGAACTCTACCGGCAGATCAATCGACGCGTGGATACGATGCTATCCAATGGGTTGCTCGACGAAGTACGTACCCTCCTCGATCGCGGATACGATCCCAGTCTGAACCCGCTGCGGACGATCGGCTACAAGGAGCCGATTCGCCACCTGCATGGTGAATTTCCGTACGACGAAATGGTGCGGCTTGTCAAACGAAATTCGCGCCGGTACGCCAAGCGACAGCTGACGTGGTTCCGACGGGACGTGGACAACGACTGGCTCGACGCGTCGAAGCCGCGCGATCAGCTCGTCGAAGCCGTGCTGGCCGCGGTGTAGTTTCGTCGCTCAAACACGCGTAAATGCCGCCGAATCGTAGTCGCCTTCACGCGACGCGGTTCGATTTCGCAAGCACGAACAGCGCGCGGTGATGGACGTATCCTCCGAGATCGCGGGCCACTTCGATCTCGAGACCGGCTGCGCGGAACGTGTGCATCCAATCGTCGAATCGTCGAAAGTCAAGTTCTGCGCCGAGCGCCGTTTTTCGGTCCGCCGCGCGCAAAGTGTTCGCAAGGCGATCGAGCAAAGCGAGTAGGAACCGTTGGGCTCGGCTCGTGACGATCGACTCGAGCACGATGATCCGACGCGCGCAAACACGCGCCGCTTCTGCTAACAGGGATTCCGCGGATTCCGCATGATGAAGCACATAGACGAGCACGACGACGTCGAACCGGTCACGTTCAAAAGGCAGACGCCGTCCGTCGTAGACGACGTGAACGAGGTCTGTACGGTTGAGGCATACGACGTCCGCAAGCGTCACCGCGGCGCGCGCCGTCCTCGCAATTTCGCGTCCGACGTATCCTTCGGCCGCTCCGAGATCCAGAATCTTCGTGCCGGTCGCACCGGATGGCAGGTAATCAGCAAGGAGAGACACTTTTTTGCGGGCGCGTAGTGTCAGAACGGCGTCGAACGCAGGACGGGCATATCGGACTGTGCCAAAGATCAACCATCCCGTCCACGCGACCGCGACCCAGGTCCAGTAGGGCCCACTCACATATAGAAGATACGTGCCCATCGAGGCGAGCCCGAGCCAGTACCAATGCCAGGACGGGGGTGTAACCGGTGCAAGAAGTCCGAGCAGCGGCAGCAGGTACCACGGATGGACGGTCGTCGAGCAGACGAAAAACAAGCCGACGGCGACGACCATTGCACGCCGGATCGGCCAATCAAATCGCCGATCCAGGTAATAGACGGCTATCATTGAGGCGAGAAAGAGCCACCGTAAGGCGGGTCCGATCTGTTTGCTCCAGTCTTCGCCGGTAACGACGGAGAGCAGCTTCTTCACGCCGTAGTACAATCCCGCGTTGAATTCGAAGGATCGAACGTACAGATCGAGCGAACTAAGGAGGTGGGCTATCGCGTCCGGATGAACATACGGCCAGGACAGGACCGCCACGGTCAGCCCCGCGGGCCAGACGCTTCGCCATCCAAACCGTCGCCAGAGGAGCGGCAACAGAACGAACGGATACAGCTTGACGAGCCCGGCCGCCGCCAGTGCAGTGGAAGCCCACACCGGCCGGCCGCGATCCGCGAGCGTCCAGGCCGAGACCAGAAAGAGCACGGCCGCCGCCTCGGTATGCGCCTGTCCGGCTGCCGCGAATATGACGAGAGGGTTCCAGGCGTAGAGCAACAGCGATCGCGGCTGAATCCTGCGGGAAAGCAGCCAAAGAGCCCCCATTTCACAGAAAGCCAGAACGGCCTTGATCACGTAATAGCTAGCGTGCCAGCCGGCATCGTAGAATTCGGCCCCGAATCGAAACAACAGCTGCGACAGGGGTGGATAGACGCTGTAATACGTCGCCGAATTGAGCCGTTCGAAAATGGGCTCGCTACGGAGAAATGCGAGCTCGGCGTCGACCGGGCGAAGGGCGAACGGATTTATGCCGTTGGCCTGAACGAGTCCGTCCCACACGTATCGGTAGGCGTCATCGGATAGCGCCGGCGGCAGCCAGAAAAAGAACAATCGGAATAGAACCGCCAGCACGAGGATGGTTCGGAGGCTTACGTCGCCTCGTCGCCATATGACGAACAGGAGCGCACCCGCTGCGAATTCCGACGCCACGAAGCCGCCCGTTGTCCACGCCAGCCGGCAGCAAGCCAGCGCAGACGCCGCGGCGAGACAAAACGTCAGGACGCCGACATACAGGTTCGTCCGCGTGGTGGCCTCAGCGAACATCGAAAATCAATCGAACCAACCGTCCATCCTTTTCGAAGCGGACTTCGTCGGCCATCTCCTGCATGAACAGCAACCCCCTCCCCCCTTCCCTGAGAAGATTCGCGGCTTCGGTCGGATCGTCCGTCTTGTCCGGATCGAATCCCGATCCTTCGTCCTCAACTACGACTTCGACAAATCGCTCCCGGACGTCGAGTCGGTAGTGCACGCTCTTAGCGGGATCGAGGGCGTTTCCATGCTCGATCGCGTTCGTCACGGCTTCGGTGGCAAGCAAGACGACGCGGTAGATAAGATCCTCGCTTTCGATGCGCGAATGGAGGAACGACTCCGTTTCATCGACAACGACCTCGAGACTGCTGAAATCCGTTTTCAGCACCATCTCCATCGTATCGGAAGAGAGTTCGCGCTGATTCATACGACGGATGCCGAGGTAGAGCGGATGGAGGATCGGAAGCCGGGTTACGGCCCATCGGCTAAGCCGAAACGGATGACGCCACCGCGTGATTCCCAGTGCGAAGATAATGCTTCTGCGCGAATAGTCGCTTTACGCTGCGATCGGGAAGCGTCAACGGGCCGCCAGCACGCCGTCGAATAGAGTTCCGAGACTCTTCGCAAGCTTCCGGCGGTCGAACTGCTCGATCGTCGACCGCTTCGGCACCGGGAGGCGATTATTCTCCCACGCCTCGAAGAGACGCTCGATGGCCGCGCTGATTTCGGAGACGGCATCAGGCTCCACGATTTCGGCTGCTTCGTACCGCTGCAGCGCGTCGCGAGCCGCTCCGGAAGGAACGAGTCCCAAAACGGGCTTCCTCGCGCCGAAATACTCGAAGAGCTTGCTCGTGGAAATGGTTTCGGCACCCTGAGCGCGTCCGACCGTCATCCACAGAACGTCCGACGCGCAGAGGTAGGCGATCGCATCGTCATGCGGAAGATACCCGGTGTGCCGGACGACGGGATCGAGCCCGAGGCGAGCAATGACCTCGGCAGCCGAAACGGGAAGCAAGCCCACGAAAACGGCCTCTATCCGATCGCGTAGCTCGGGACGCCTCGACAGGAGGTCCGCAAGACCGTGCAGAAAGTAGTCGGGCGTTTGTGCGTCGTAAAAGACGCCGGCATATACGAGTGTAAAACGTTCCGAAACGAGATCCGCCGAGCCTTTCCTCTCAAAGTCTCGTGGATCATAACCCTGGCTGATCACCACGACGTCCTCCGGATCGACGACGCCGAGGTTGCGATGCAGCAAGTTTCGACGGATGAATTCATTGACGGCAACGACTCGATCCGCAGTCTGCAACGCATTCCGTTCGAGTTTCGCGCTGACCGAACGATGCAACGACGTCGGATAGGCATGCCGCGGATTTCCAAGCCAATCATCGCGAAAGTCCAGCACGAGCGGCGTGCCCGTTCGCACGCTGAGACTGCGGCCTACGAGGTGCGACGTGTACGGCGGAGCAGTCGAAAAAATGGCGTCGTGTTGAAGTCGATCCAGCGCCTCAAGCCCCGCTCGCCGGGCGGCTGAAAACCAGCCGATCTTATTGTCGGGAGCGAACAGGAACTGGCTAAACGTCGCGAACCAGCGTCGCCTGTGCTCGTCAGGAAGCGTGACGACCTCTTTCCCTCGGAATAGTCTCGTAGGATCCCAACCGCGCGTGCGAATGATTTCAATTCCGGCGTCTTCGATCTCTTCCAACAGCGAATGATCGAAGGCGAAATAACCGCCGGGCTCGCATGTAAGAACGGTCGGTTCCCAGCCTGCGTCCGGAAGATACTTTACGAACTTGGCCGTGCGCTGGACGCCACTGAGGCCCATCGGCGGGAAGTAGTACGCGATGACGAGAACGCGTCGGAGCCGGCCGGACGTACCTCGCGCCTCGACGTCGGAGCCGGCCGCCGCAGGCGCAGTCTGCAGCGGACCGACCTCGGGGGCCTGTTCGGCATCTCGGGGCATGAAGCCGGCCTCCTGCCTCAGATAGGACGCATTCTAAGGCGCGAGCTGCCAGATCTCAACGAGATTCCGACTGATGTACGGTACGGCTGCTCGGTTGCGCTCAGCGTCATAACCGATGTCCGCTGGCCGACCCTCAAGCGCGACCAGAACACGCCCTTGCTCCTGCTGGAACAGGTGCAAACTTGAGTCGGCCTGACTGGCCACGAGAAGAGCGCCGGACGGAAGGACTTCGACGCCGTCGAATCCTCCTCCCGGACCGTGCGCTATAGTGCTCAGGCTGTCGTCGCCCGGAGCCCAACTCAACAGGTCGTGCGATCCGCCATACGGTACGACGATGAACCGATTCCGTGCGCCGTCCCACGTGATACCGTTCGGCCCATTCAGCAACGTGTCTTCAAGAACGACTTCGATCCGGTCACCGCTTGCACGCAGCACCCGGTTCCGGCCCGTGTCGGTTACGTATATGGATCCGTCGGGTCCCAACGTCACGTCATTTAGAAAGCCGGGATCGAAAGAGGTGAAGTCGACATGGGCAAGCGGCTCGCCGGTCGTGCGGTCGAATCCACGAATCGCGCCATGATCCGCGACCCACAGCGTATCCCCTGAGATCACCATTCCTCTGGGAGCGTGCAATGTAACGCCCTCGCGCCCCCCCTCGACGAATTTCAAGTTTTCGACGTTTCCGTCCGGTGCCATCCGACTGATAAAGCCATTATTGTCGGCGGCGTTACCCGGTCCGTTGAAATTAGCCACGAAATAGACGTCTTGCTCGGGATCATACCTAACGGCCTCGGGACCCGTAAATCCGGTGACGGCCGTAACGAGAGAGGGACCGTCGTCAGCCGTGCCTGCCGCGTCGTCGCCCTCGTCCGCAGGCCGCTCCCCGCATCCCGTCAAAGAAATCAGCGTGGCGACGAGAATGAGAATCAGTGAGAGGAGAGGCAACGAGCGCTCGGGCCGCGACGGGTGCCGGCCGCGATGCAAGGAAAAAAAATTAGCGTCATTCTGCATGAGTCTGTCGGACATTTGTGTGGGGATGAGGGTCATGACGAAAATACACGCAGGGCCGGGGCTCCGTTCGACACGCGGGATCGAATCAAAGGACTCGATCGGCAAGGGGCGGACGACGGCGGATCATTCACCACTGCTGTCCGCTGGTGCCCCGGTCGTATCGAAGCAGCTCGCGACTCGACGAGCCGTCCGGGTTAAATTGTACGATAACGAATCTTCCGTATTCCGTGCTGCTCAGAAGCGTGGAAAACGCCTCGAGAGCGAGGACCTCTGTGTCAACGTCGATGCGCTCCGCCGGGCCGGCGGTCTCGTCGAGGCCTGCATGAAACGCGAAGACGGCAAACAGCTTTCCGTTGTACGAAAAGGAGTCTTCGTCGGGATCGAGGTCGACGCCGGTTTCGGCGCGCAGAAATCGCTTGAATTCCTGTTGCAACTCGAGTCGATCAACGAAGGTGGCGACGATCTCGATCGTCTGATCGGCCGGATATCCAAGCTCCTGGCGGTATCGCTGAATTAAGGCGTAGGTATTCATGGGTACTCCCGTCGACTTGACTGTCGCTTGGCAGCCCGCTTCTACGAGTCACTGAGACGTTCGACCGCGGCATAGATCCACGGCTGCAGGCGTTCATTGATGCTGTGGACGAGGCCGCTAGGTTCCGAACCGCCATGCTCTCGCTCGAACGGGACGGTACCGGCGGGTACGCGCGCAGAGTCGAAGGCAATGTACGAGAGTTCCTCCAGTTTCCATTCCCCCTCGAGTGAGACGAAACGGAGGACCACGGGTACGGCATCGTGACGGCGTGTGGAGTCCCGAATCTGAAAGGCCATATGGCCCACAAGGCCGTTTCCGAAACGTTCGACGTGATACCGATAACGTCCCACGACGACCTCATCGCCGGCTGCAACGGTCAAGTCACCGAACAGTCCGGTTTCGGTTGCGAGCGTAGGATCGAGAGGTTTCCTCGTCATTTCCGCATAAAACGCTCGTGCGTACGAAGCAAAGTCAGGGCTCTCCGTCGGGCCGCCCCTCCCGTCGTCCGTCCGTTGGCCGCACGACGTAGGTATGAGCATCAGCAGGAGTACGACCCGTGTACGTATGTACGTTTCAGTCAATCTTGAAGTGCTGCTTTACGACCTCCAAAAATTGCGATTCCTGAGCAGCTACCTCCCCGTCCGCTAGCGCGAGGTCACGGCAGGCTTCGTAGGTCTGCACCCTCATATCGCGAGATCCTAGCCGATCTGAAATGTCGTTCAGGAGAGATTCGGCCTTCTCAGGGTCGTCGAGTGCCTCCCGCACCCTGGCGATGGAGACGTAGAGGTATTGTCGCGCCGGGATCGCGGAATCCCACGGCATCTCGTCCGTGACTTCGTCAATCCGTTCGTTCTCCGGTAGCGTCAGCACGTTGTCGGCATACATGGTCCAGATGAGCAGGTCGATCATCGCTTCTCGCTGCTCTTGCTTACCTGCCGAGATTCCGATTCGGTTGAAGAGACTGCGTATTTGATCTAACATAGTACACCTTCCGAGAGGGACCTTTTGGGGACGCTCGCGTTCAAAACGCGCCGTTTGGAATTTGGATGAACACGCTTGATGGCAACCACCTTCATGGCCGAGGTCAACGAAGTAGAATCGCCGGAAACCGACGTTGAGGACGGCTCGTCCGGAACGAATTTCATCCGTGCTATCATCGAAAACGATCTTCGCAAGGACAAGCACGGTGGCCGGATCGTTACGCGCTTTCCTCCCGAGCCGAACGGCTATCTACATCTCGGCCACGCCAAATCCATCTGCCTGAATTTCGGTCTCGCTCGTGACTACGACGGGGAATGTAACCTGCGTTTCGACGACACGAATCCAGCCACGGAAGACCTGGAATACGTCGATTCCATAAAAGAGGACATTCGTTGGTTGGGCTTCGACTGGGGTCCCCGTGAGTATTACGCGTCCGACTATTTCCCGCAGCTCTACGAGTATGCCGTTCTTCTAATCAAGACGGGGAACGCATACGTGGACAGTCTCGACGACGAACAGATCCGAGACCACCGAGGCACGGTAACGCAGCCAGGAAAGCCGAGTCCGTATCGCGATCGCAGCATTTCCGAGAACATCGATCTTTTCGGTCGGATGCGCGCCGGCGAGTTTCGTGACGGTGCACACGTCCTGCGAGCGAAGATCGATCTCGCCTCCAATAATATGAAAATGCGAGATCCGCTGCTCTATCGCATTCGGCACGCTCACCACTATCGCACGGGCGACGACTGGTGTATCTACCCGATGTACGATTTCGCGCATCCACTTTCGGATGCCATCGAGGGCGTAACGCACTCTCTCTGCACGCTCGAGTTCGACAACAATCGCGAGCTCTACGATTGGGTGCTCGATCACACGGTCGGCGAACCGCGGCCGCATCAGTATGAATTCGCACGCCTGAACCTGGATTACACCGTAATGAGCAAGCGGAAGCTGCTGACGCTCGTGCGCGACGGACACGTGGCGGGCTGGGACGACCCGCGCATGCCTACGCTGGCCGGATTCCGCCGGCGCGGCGTCCGGCCTTCGGCGATCCGCACGTTCTGCGATGCCATCGGGATTGCCAAGGCGGAGAACCGTGTCGACATGAGCCTACTCGAGCACACGATTCGCGACGACTTGAATTTCGAGGCGCCTCGCGTCATGGCGGTCGTGCGCCCGCTGAAGGTGGTCATCACGAATTATCAGGAACGCGAGACGGAGTGGCTCGATGCTTCGTACTGGCCGCATGACGTACCGAAAACGGGTTTGCGCAAGATCCCGTTCGGCCGCGAGATCTATATCGATCGGGATGATTTCCGCGAGAATCCGCCGGGGAAGTACTATCGACTGGCACCGGGTCGAGAGGTCCGTCTTCGCTACGGATACTTCATCACGTGCACCGACGTAATAAAAGATGACGACGGGGTACTAACGGAGCTTCGCTGCACATACGATCCCGAAACGCGAGGTGGGCACGCACCGGACGGGCGTAGCGTTCGAGGCACGATCCACTGGGTCGAAGCCCGACACGCGCTTCCGGCGGAAGTTCGCCTTTACGATCGATTGTTTCAGGTAGCCGATCCGGACGCCGGCGAGGAGGGACTCGTAGAACGCCTTAATCCGAACTCGTTCGTCGTAACCGGGGAGAGCGTGGTGGAGCCGAGCGTGGCGAACGATGATCCGGACGTACGCTACCAGTTCGAGCGTGAAGGCTATTTCTGGCGCGACCCGAGGGACTCGAGCACGGAGCGTCTCGTGTTCAATCGAATCGTTCCACTTCGCGATACCTGGGCGAAGATTGAGAAAAGAGACGGCGAGAGCCGCGAGACAGCAGCTGAAAAGTCGGTGAAACACGGTCCGAAGGTGCAGAGACACGAAGCGGCACCGTCGATGGAAGAGCGGATCGGCCACCTCTCCGTTCGTCAGCGCGAGCGATTCGATCGATTGAGTCAGGAACATGGGCTTCCCGACGACGACGCGCTCGTCCTCGCGGAAAATCCGGACCTCATCGCATTTTACGAGGAGGTGCTGGCTTCGTACGACGAACCTCGTCCCGTAGCGAAATGGATTGTCAACGAATTGCTTCGAGAGGTGAAAGCGCGTTCGATCGAACGCGTAGGAATTGCCCCGCACCAGCTTGCCGATCTGGTGCGCCTGGTCGAAGAAAACACGCTTTCCGGAAGCAAGGCAAAGGACGTGTTTTTAGAAACCATCAAGACGGGAACCGATCCGTCGCACGTCGTGAGAGCCCGGCGTCTTCAACAGGTGTCCGATCGACGTGAACTCGATCCCGTCATTGAAGCAGTCGTCCGATCCCATCCCGACAAAGTCGACGAATATCGGGACGGCAAAAGAGGGTTAATCGGCTTCTTCATGGGCCACGTGATGCGCCAGACCGGCGGAAATGCAAATCCGGAACTGGCGCGACGGCTTTTGGAAGAGAAGCTCGAAGGCGACGTGGGTTCTCAATAATCACCGCGTATGCAGCGGCCCGTTCGATCATATCGGTTCGTAACGGTCGGCCTGCTCTCGGTCATCGTTTCGGGAGCGGTCGTCTCGGGCGAACGCGATCGCAGGGTCCGAGACGGGCGCACGACGGCGAACGCACGGGGCCACGTCTTCCTAAACGATCCCTCCGACGGTCCGTATCGAGAGGTCGAACTGCTCCGTCTTCACGGAGACGCCAGCCGCCTGGAAGGAGAATTCGTGCGAGTGTTCAGTGCTCGTTTGCATCAGGAAGGCGAGTCCCTCGAGAGTCGCGACGGCGCCGGCGACTTCCGCTTTGAACCGATTCTCGGAGAGACGAGTAACTGCACCCGCGAAATCAATGACTGCTCTCCCTTTGATCTCGTCAACGTCTACTATCATGTCGATCGATTCGCACGCGAGTTCTGGATGGACCGTCTCGGAGTCGAGATCGACTTTCAGGCGCACGCCGTTACCCATCTTGCCGGAGACGGCGCGATCGCCGTCGCCAGGGAAAATACCATTAAGTTTCGACTCGGCTACCTGTTCATGAAGAATGCCGCGCTCGAGGATGAGATCATCTACCACGAATACACGCACCTGGTCACGTGGCATCTCGGCTTTCGCGTCGACACGGATTCCCCCACTGAGACGAGGGCTCTGAACGAAGGTATCGCACACTACTTCGCAGCCAGCTACACCGACGATCCGCAGATCGGTGAATGGCTGATTGCGTGTCCTGATCGCCGAGAGTGCATTGGCCCGCCGAACGCGCCCGATCTCGTCAGGCTGGACACGGAGGCGAGTGTCTGGAACTGGAACGACGGCTCGCCCGCGAGCAACCTTCAATACGGAGTGTGTACGAGGTTTCACGAAGACGACGGCAAGTGCAAGACGTCGTATAACAATTTCGACTCGCAGTACGTCTGGGCGATCATCTGGGCGAGCGCGCTATGGGACCTGACGAGGGACCTCGGCTCGGAGGTCGTAGACCGATTGCTCGTGTATGCGCTCGGGAACGCGAATCCGTTCTGGACCTTCGCTCAGGCTCTTGATGGGCTGCTGCATGCCGACGCGACGCTGTATGAGGGCATGCACGCGGATACGATCCGTAACGTCTTCGGCGCGAGGGGCATACAGAACTCGGTTCAAACCTCACTCGAGGAACACGAGGACCTATTCGAGGCATCGCTGATCGGCGCGGGGGTAATGCCGAATCCCTCGTACGGCGAAACGCACGTCAACTTTCACACGACTCGACATCAGAGAGTTCACGTCGCCGTTTTCGACGTATTGGGCCGCCGCGCGGCCGTCGTTACGGACGCCGTCTACGGGCCCGGCGTTCACTCGCTGTCCTGGAATGCCGCACACGTTCCTGCCGGTCACTACCGAGTCGTCGTTTCGAGCGAAGGCAAGTTCGTTTCGTTCCCGCTCGTCGTCGTACGGTAAGGCTTTACTTCCGCTCGTGGTCGTACGGTGAACGCGTCGCACGCACGGCGGCGGCCGCGGCCGCGCGCGATCATTACCTCAATGAAACGCCTCCGGCAATTGATCGGCGTACTTGCGGACGTCGCGAAGCTCTCTGGACGTCTCCGCGGCTTCTTGATTGCGACCGAGCCGATCGGCAGCCCGGGCGAGTCCATCGAGCGCTCTGGCGCGTCTGGGCGCCCATTCCAGGGCACGACGATATGCCGCCGCCGCGTCTTCGACGGCGCCCTCACGGAGAAGCACGTCGCCCAGAAGCTCAAACGACGGCTTCACGGGAGATGGCGGGCCGAAATCGATGGGCAGCGCCTCTTCGATCGCGGCGGCCAGTCGAAAGGACGTAATGGCTTCGTCGGAGCGGCCCTTTTCATAAGCGATAAGTCCAGCGAGCTGATGCGCCATCGTGCGAGCACGAGCGGCGCCGTTGTCATTATCGTCGAACCCTTCGGATGCCCTGATGGCGGACAGCGCCTCATGGGCACCATCCTGATTCTTACGGCCCAACGACACGAGGCCTCGCGAGAACAATTCTATTGCGCTCGCTTCCGTGCTGAGCGACGACGGATCGACCTCAATACGGGCCGCTCTACTCTCCCACTCCTCCGTATCGACGAGATATGCGGCTCGCATCGCGGCCAGATGAAAGGCCGTCCGGCCGCTGCCGGCCTCCTGATGTGAATCGTGCATGATCCCGATTAGCGAGTCGGCCTCAACGTAACGTCCTTGCTGCAAGTATCCGTACGTCAGCCACAAGAGAGCGTGGAATCCACGATCGTTGGCACTCAGGTGCTTGTCCGCAACCCGCCGCTCACTCGCAGCCCAGGACGCCTCGTTTGAGCGAACGACGTCATCCCACATACCCAGGGCGACGAAAATGTGAGACGGCATGTGTTGCGCGTGGGCGGCGGCAGGAGCGATCTCTGCATACGCGCGCGCCGCTCGCAGGCCGAGGGGTGCGTGAATGGGATCGTCGTACGAATGAATGAGGTAATGGGCTGCGCCCGGATGCCGTGGGTTCTCGGCAAATACGTCCTCCGCCACGGCAGCGGCTCGCATATACGTCGCAAAATCACGCCCCTCGTGACTCGTGCCGAGAATCGAAAGCGCGTAAAATGCGGCCGCATCCAGATCCTCCGGATACTTTTCGGTCATGCGCGCCATCTCCTCCGCGAAGGCGTCGTCACGTGCCTCCTTCGATTCCTCGCCGAAGAGGACGTGGACCGTCCGCAGGTAATCCTTTTCACGCTCGGTTCGTGCCTTCGCCAGCCGCTCCTCGAGTGTTTTTCCGAGTCTCTCGAGGGAAGCCACCGCGGATGGCTTGTCCTGTGAGAACCAGACGGGATGATTGTACGTCATCGCCTCACCCCAATACGCTATGGCGAAGTCCGGGTCGATTCGCTGCGCCTTTCGAAAGGCTTCCCGGGCATCATCGTACTCGAAGCTATGAAGCATCAGTAGGCCGTCGAGGAACGGCGCCTGAGCTTCTTTGGCGCCCGAGTTCTGGAAGGCCGTCGCTCCGTAGTCCTGTGCATAGGCGGGCTGTAGAGTAAAAATCGAAGCGACCGACGTCGCAGCCGCGACACACACGGCTGCGATCGTGAAGGACAAAGACTTTTCCGGCATGGTCATCCTGAAGTCAGGTTAAGAAACCAACGGCCCGATAATCGATCGTTCCGATGACGCCGACGATTCGACTTCGTAC